>NZ_SSHN01000030.1:0-990 GCF_004804295.1 Vibrio sp. H11
CATCTTGATGTTGTCGCCTGGCATTACCATTTCTACGCCTTCTGGCAGCTCGATGTTACCAGTTACGTCAGTTGTACGGAAGTAGAACTGTGGACGGTAGCCTTTGAAGAATGGAGTGTGACGACCACCTTCATCTTTAGACAGTACGTAGACTTCTGATTCGAACTTAGTGTGTGGAGTGATTGAACCTGGTTTAGCAAGTACTTGACCACGTTCTACTTCATCACGCTTAGTACCACGTAGAAGTGCACCAACGTTCTCACCTGCACGACCTTCGTCTAGCAGTTTACGGAACATTTCAACACCTGTACAAGTAGTAGTTGTTGTGTCGTGGATACCAACGATCGCAACTTCATCACCTACTTTCAGGATACCGCGCTCGATACGGCCAGTTACTACTGTACCACGACCTTGGATTGAGAATACGTCTTCGATTGGCATCAGGAACGGCATGTCTACTGCACGCTCTGGCTCTGGGATGTAGTTGTCCAGTGCTTCTGCCAGTTCAACGATTTTCGCTTCCCACTGCTCTTCGCCGTTTAGTGCGCCTAGTGCAGAACCTTGGATAACTGGTAGGTCATCACCTGGGAAATCGTATTCAGAAAGAAGTTCACGAACTTCCATTTCTACTAGTTCTAGCAGCTCTTCATCATCAACCATGTCACATTTGTTCATGAATACGATGATGTATGGGATACCAACCTGACGGCCTAGCAGGATGTGCTCACGAGTTTGTGGCATTGGACCATCTGTCGCAGCAACAACTAGGATACCACCGTCCATCTGTGCAGCACCGGTGATCATGTTTTTAACATAGTCAGCGTGTCCTGGGCAGTCTACGTGTGCGTAGTGACGAGTTGGAGTGTCGTACTCTACGTGTGAAGTAGAGATCGTGATACCACGCTCACGCTCTTCTGGAGCGTTGTCGATTGACGCGAAGTCACGAGCTGAACCACCGTACACTTTTGACAGTGTAGTACAGATAGCTGC
>NZ_SSHN01000031.1:0-793 GCF_004804295.1 Vibrio sp. H11
ATATCAAGCCGACGATGGCCGAAGTAGGCCGAGAAAGAGCCATCGAACTGACAACGGATCTCCACTTTTTGGTTTTCGATTGAATAACGGATTGGCGAGTCGATGACATACATTTTACTGTCAAAACTGAAGGTGTGATCACGTCGTATCGTGCGGTATTCTTTCTGTACACAGATGGTGTTTAAGTCCAGCTCTGGGGGTAAGCACTTGAAGGCAGAGCGCTGGCTCTTAGGCTGAACCATGACGTTTTTCACCCAGTAATTGGGGATGAACTCTTCCTGTAAGTAGCGGTTAGCGCTGTCCATATCCGTAATGTGATTCAGCCGTAATTCCGGTACCAGACGGTCCTGGAAGGTATCGAAGGAGCGTTCAATACGCCCTTTGCCTTGAGGGGAGTTAGCGAAGATAATCTCAATTCCCAGCTCTTCACAGGCTCGCTGCATTTGTGAGAAGTTGCTGCGTTTAGGACCAGCGAAAATACCCGCTCTATCCACATACAGGGTCTTAAATATTCCTCGCTTCTCGATGTAAGCCTTCATCACTTTCATGCAGCCTTCCGTGGTTTCAGAAGGGAAAAACTCGGCATGAATGTCACTGGTTGCATCATCGACTATAGCGATCAGGCAAGAGCGTTCACCACCAAACCACCGATGAGGGCTGCCGTCCATCTGAAGCATTAGCCCCGGAGATTCCATCCGCTCTCGGTACTTTCTTACGCGACTTCTGCGTCGCTTAGAGCGCTTTACATGATGAATGGCGTGCGCCCAAGTACGTAAAGTTTCCCGCTTAACGG
>NZ_SSHN01000032.1:0-739 GCF_004804295.1 Vibrio sp. H11
CGGAAACCGGTCGTCCGACCCTGATCTGTACCAAGACCATCATCGGTTTTGGTTCACCAAACAAAGCGGGCTCACACGACTGTCACGGCGCTCCGCTGGGCGCAGACGAAATCAAAGCTGCGCGTGAATTCCTCGGTTGGGAATACGGCGCGTTTGAAATCCCGGCCGATATCTACGCCGAGTGGGATGCCAAAGAAGCCGGTGCAGCCAAAGAAGCCGCCTGGAATGAAAAATTTGCAGCCTACGCTGAGGCTTACCCGGCCGAAGCGGCGGAATACCAGCGCCGCATGGCCGGTGATCTGCCGGCTGACTGGGAACAAGTGACCAGCGCAGTGATTGCTGATCTGCAAGCCAATCCGGCCAACATCGCGTCACGTAAAGCGTCCCAAAACGCGCTGGAAGCGTTCGGTAAGATCCTGCCTGAATTCATGGGCGGCTCAGCCGACCTGGCTCCGTCTAACCTGACCATGTGGTCTGGCTCTAAGTCGCTGACTCACGAAGATTTCGCCGGAAACTACATCCACTATGGTGTACGTGAATTCGGTATGACCGCCATCATCAACGGTATTGCCCTGCACGGTGGTTTCGTGCCTTACGGCGCGACTTTCCTGATGTTCATGGAATACGCACGTAACGCGATGCGTATGGCGGCGCTGATGAAGATTCAGAACATCCAGGTCTACACTCACGACTCCATCGGTCTGGGTGAAGATGGCCCGACTCACCAACCGGTCGAGCA
>NZ_SSHN01000033.1:0-689 GCF_004804295.1 Vibrio sp. H11
TGCCAAGGCATCCACCGTGTACGCTTAGTCACTTAACCATACAACCCGAAGGAGTTTCGAGTTGATGAACCAAGTCACCAAGGTTTCGTTGTCTCTCATTATTTGAATGAGCGAGAGACATGTCGATTTTGCCGGACTCAATTTTGAAACTTGTTAAACAAGTTTCTACCAAGCACACTTGAATGTGTTGTTGGTGTATTCCATTTCGGAATACATTGAGAACTTTACAAATAATATTTCGTTTACGAATAAACAAAAGATTATTTTGTCAGCTTTCCAAATTGTTAAAGAGCAGATGTTGAATAAACATCATTCAAGAGTTCTTAATAAAAACGCTTTGATGATGACTTTCGTTTTAGACAAGGCAAATTGAGAGGACGTGTATAATCATACACAACGACCAATTTAACGCAGTATAAAGCGAAAGTGGTATCCCGTAGGGGAGTCGAACCCCTGTTACCGCCGTGAAAGGGCGGTGTCCTAGGCCTCTAGACGAACGGGACACAATCTAACTTGATCTTTTTGCTTAACTCTTCGTTGTACTGCCTGTCCTCGTTCAGTTACATACTGATGTATGTGCCTTCACTCGTCAGTTGCACGCCTTGATTTAAACAAAAATCTCTTCGTTATATCTCTTTTCTATAAAACCGTATCAATCTGTGTGAACACTCATCGCAATAATCATTCGT
>NZ_SSHN01000004.1:0-457051 GCF_004804295.1 Vibrio sp. H11
AGCGTTCTCAATCCATGAATATCGAAGTGTAAGGCGAGTATGTCGCATGAGAACTAGACTATAAGAGTACGACAAAGTCGATTGGTATTTATCCCGTCAGGGTCCCTCAGTAATGACAAAGGTACTTTTACGTGTGTACTTTTACGTGTGTACTTTTACGTGTGTACTTTTACGTGTGTGATATCGATGGTCAAGAAAAATCATAAATGCCTAGCGAGTAGTGAGCTGCGCGAACGTCAGGAGTGGCTTTATTATTTTCCTTTACCATCATTTCCCTTAAGTACCCTTTTGGCAGGGTGATGGTTTCACGCAGTGAGGCCATCGCCTTGCTAAGCCTTCAGGGATAAAAAAGCGTACACACCATTATACATAGTGTGTACGCTTATAACACCTAGATAAAACTTTGCCAGTAAATGGATGCCACTCACTCACACGCGAATGGACATGATTTTTACTGTATACTCCGATTGGGCGCCTTAATTGTTTCTGCCACTCTCTGCCTTTACACCCTGTATCGGCCGACAAATCTCCAATCAGTCGACATCCTTTATCGTGCCAATAGATGCGGGTCGCAACCTCTGTTACCATTAGTGTTTTGATTTTGACTAACCGGACTGACAGCATGCATTTATCTAAGCTGACGCAAGAGATTTTTGATCACCTTTACCGCGATATCACTGAGTTTCGCAGCACTTTTGACCTGCCGGTTGCTGCACCAGCCAGCCTGGACGATAAAGCAGATACGCTGCACACATCTCTGGCGATTGAAGAACTGACCGAGCTTGCTGAAGCCGACAACAAAACTGAACAGGCTGATGCGATTGTCGACAGTGTGTACGTCCTGATGGGCCGCCTGGTGCACCTCGGCGACGCCAAAGTCAGTGACAACCTGGCAATCAGCTATCTGATTGACCTGTTGCTCAACGTTGCCGTTAACCGTGGTATCGACTTCATTCCGTGCTGGGATGAAGTACATAGCTCGAACATGAGTAAAGTGTGCCGCAACGAGCAGGAATACGCGGAAACTGAAGCTTTCTACGCTGAGCAAGGTATCAAGTTAATGGCAGTACAAAAAGGCGATTACATTATCGCGAAATGTGCTGAGGACTTCGTTGCTGAGGGCAAAACCATTCGTCAGGGCAAAGTACTGAAATCCGTGTATTACCGCCCAGCCGATCTGGCCAAGCTGACTCAATAGTATGAGTCCGGCTTAGCAGCCTGAGTCAATGGGCCGGCAGTCATGGCAAAAAGCCAGAGCGATGCGAATCACTCTGGCTTTTTAGTATTATTTCTCGCAGATCACGTTACGCTGTAGCACTACATTCTGAGCGGCTAAGTATTCCTGTTGCAGATTTTGTTGCTGTTTACGCTTAATCTCATCCCATGAACCACCCGCTTCGAGCGTCGCCATACGCTGTTGGTATTTGTCACAGGCCCGTTGAATCACAGATTCTACGCTGACACCCGCCTCTTTTTGCAGAGCTAAGAGCGCGTTTAGATAATCCCACAGCACATCACCTAATTCATCTTCCAGATAACAGAGACGATGTTTAGGGATCTCCTCACTGACCTCATCCACTTCACTTTTTAACGCCGCTAAATAGGTTTCAGGCCCGGTGTACCAGGGATTATTTTCATCAAACCCGGCTTTGCGTCTGGCGATATCCAATAATCGTTCAAAATCTTGCATGTCATATCCTTCGCAATGGGTGACCCTAAGGAAAAGCTCAACGCTGTGCTGGCTCAATATGACGGACTTTGGCCGCAAATGCTCTCAGCTCCTGCTCCGAATACGGCGTATGTACCCGTTCGCTTGATGGCGGCCGTTGGGTAAGGCTGACTCCGGTACGCCATTCATTGTGCGGACGAATCGGACGAGCCACAAAGCCACCACCGCAATTAGGGCAGACGTTATCAAGAATCTGTTTAACGCACGAAGCGCAAAATGTACATTCAAAGCTGCAGATCATGGCCTGAGTGGAGTCAGGCTCCAGATCTATATCGCAACACTCACAGTTTGGCTTTATTTGTAGCATGGTTGAGTTCCCTCTCCAATGATGATTTTTCCGCATAGTTAACTTATGCTTTTTCAACTGATAAAAACAATACGCAGAGAAAAATAAATCAGAAAATATCGTCTTCACCTCACACCAACAAAGAAACCAGAAAATAGTCGGAAGACAGGTAAAAAAAGGCCACCTTGGGAGCAAGGTGGCTAAGGAGACTATAAAAAGCCTAACAAGAACGAGAATGTATCGATCTTACTAATGCCATAACTGTGCCAACTTTTAAAAATAACATAACTGTTTGTTTTTAATAAAAATAATGGACTGTGCTATTTTTAGCGTTCTGACTCTAAAGGAGTAGCTGAACCAGAGTTGTGCTCAGTGCACCAAATTAGTCGAAGATCAGGTAAGGTTTACCTTCCAGCTCAACCCGCTTGATTGAGGTTTCAAACACTTGGGCCAGATTTTCCGCACTCAGTACCTCATCTGCGCGGCCAAAGCGATGGACAACGCCCTGATTCAGCAACAGCACTTTATCGGCATGACGCAGTGAACGGTTAAGATCATGATTCGCCATAATCACCGTGATACCCTGCTCTGCCATTTGCTCAATCAGGGCATACAGCAAACCTTCCTGAGCAATATCGAGCGGAGCAGCTGGCTCATCAAGAATCATCAGCTTGGCATACGGGTTGAGTGGCAGCCAGACTTGCAGACAGCTGCCGGCTAAACGCACACGCTGCCATTCTCCTCCGGACAGATGATGAATGGAACGATGCAACTTATCCGCAATTTTCAGCATGGCGGTGATGGTTTTAATCGCCTGATTAACCTCTTCTTCCATCCCGGACGCGCTGGCTGGTAATGACAATGCCAGATACTGGAACACGTCCAGGTTAAAGGCAGGCTTTTCACTTTGTGACAGATAAGCACGATGCAGGGCTAAATCTGCCAAACTGGCCCCCCGAACATCCATCTCACCCACCCGGATGTCGCCATCACTGTCGAGTACGCCGGCCAGAGCCGCCAGCAGTGTACTTTTACCGCAGCCGTTCGGGCCCACAACGTGCAGCACTTCGCCCGCCTGGCAATCAAACGAGAGAGGTAATAAACGTGAGTCTACATTGAGGCTTTTAATCTGAATCATGGCGTCGCAATTCCGGACAGTTCGAATAACAGGAGCTAGTGGTGATTTTTAATCAACATCCAGATAAAGATAGGTGCACCGAGTGACGTGGTCACTACCCCGAGTGGCAGTTCAGCAGAATTGAGTGCCAGACGTGCGATGGTATCGGCAAACACCAGCAGCAAAGCGCCACTTATCGCTGAAAGCGGTAACAACATACGGTTTTCAGTACCTAGCGCCAGACGCAGCAGATGCGGTACCACCAGGCCAACAAAACCAATCACTCCGCCCAGGGCGACTGCCGCTCCCACCAGAACAGAGACGGCCAGGATCAATTGCCAGCGCAAACGAGCGACATCAACACCTAACTGCTTGGCGTGGGTTTCTCCCAGCATCAGCTTATCGAGTGTTTTCCCCTGCAGCATCAGCCAGATGATGACTGGCACCGCGACCAGAGACAAAGTATGCTGATACCAGCTCGCCCCGCCGATGCTGCCCATCAGCCAGTACATCAACTGACGTAAACTGAGATCATCGCTAAAGTAAAACGCCCAGGTCACCACCGCACCGGATAAGATGCCCAGCGCCACCCCGACTAACAATAACCGAGTTGTGGTGAGACGCATCGCTTTCGCTATTGAGACCAGCAGCAAAGTAAACAGCAAAGAGCCAATCACAGCCGAGATCATGAAAAGCTCCGGGCTGGCAGACTCTGGAAAGAAGAACAGCACCACAACCATAGCCACGCTGGCGCCGCCGGAAATGCCAATCACGCCCGGTTCGGCCAGTACATTGCCGAGCAGCACCTGCAAAGTCGCGCCGGACACGGCCAGCGCAGCACCAATGACGATAGCGGCGAACAGACGCGGCAGACGCAAATCCAGCAATAGTTTCTGCTCCAACGGGCTCATGGGTTCGAAGGGTGAGACAAACAGTTCTCCGACCATCACATAGGACAGACTGGCCACCAGCAACAGGAGCAGCATGACCACCGCGGCGCGCTGCCAACGGCGCTGTTTATGTTGTATTAGCTGACTAAAATCCATGAAACTCGGGCGATAAACAAGAATGGCCTAACATTAACGTTAAGCCACTCAAATAGAAAGAACTAACTTTGCTTGCAACCGACGCACCGCCGCATTATGCGCCAGGCTGGTTACGCTTTAATCGTATACCAGTTGATCGTCTTCGTAACGAACATCAACTTTACACACCATCAAAGCGGCACGTTGACCAATCGCGACCCGGCGGTTGGGGAACACAATGGCTTCCCCTTCATTTTTCGCCATTAAAGGTTTATCACCATCATGACCGAACACTTCACCATGGACGAACGAAGTAAAGTTTTCGACTGCATCATCGAAACGGAAATCGAAATCGTCATGCAGACGCACAATGGTGCGACTGACCCGATACATGACTGCTTTTTTCGGTAAATGCTCGGAAGGTTCGCGCGAAATCAGGTCACGGGTTGCCAAATCAAAAGCAACCAGACGCTTCAAATCGTTCTCACCGATCCGGGCCACCTGGCCCAGTTCCAACGTCAGTGCCTGGGCACCAAATGTCTCAGCGCTATACCAGCTGAATGTCGCCGACGGGGCATTGGACAGCATCACCGCTTCAACATGAGCACTTTCAACAAAATCCATCAGGGCACGGCTGCGCACTGCATGGCGGGCGCGAGGGCTGACCGCAAACGAATAGTGTTTGGAACCACGGATCGCGCAGTGCAAATCAAGGTGCCAGCGCTGATCCATCGGCGTATCGGCAAAAAACTCATGCAGTAAGATTTTAAGCTGATCAGCAATCACCAGCTCAGTGCTGGTTTCTCGCGGCTTGTCATCGAAAAGGCGGTTAAGGTTCTCTTCGATAAAACGAGTGTGCTGATTGGTAGCTTGCGGATGCGCGATAATCAGCAATAGACGCTCGTTGACCGGCTGGAAACCGATCATGATATCTTCAACCAGCTTATCAATGAGTTCCATCGGCGCGGTTTCATCGCCATGGATACCGGTAGAAATCACAATGTGTCGGGTTTCGTGGTCAAGCCGGGCCGGTATCACTTCGAGAATACCGCGCTCATGGAGCTTAAGTGTCACCCCGCCGCCAGTTTGCATTTCTGCTGCACTGACCGCCTGGTCGAGATCTAAACTGTCAAAAAGAAAAGATTGGCGAAATAGAGACTTCGTCATGCGCTACTCCTTTATTGCACAGCGGTATGTTAAAGAATTGTGCAGCCAAATAATGTTGGTACGATCCCACTTATGGAGACCTGTTGGCCGGGTTCAGTCAAAAACAGCGACTCTTTAAATGCCCACACCGAATCATCAGATAAAAACAACGGGGTGACGAATTGCTGGTTAGCGCGAATTCTATCACTAACTGCTTCAGATACTCTATATTGAATTAGTTCAATACGTTATCTTTTCATTCACTATGAATTACTCACCACTAACCGGCGGGGCCGAGAGCTCACTGCCAATACACTTCACGCTAACCACTGGTGGCTGAGCAGGATAGATATCCAGCCGGGTCAGCGTTTGATTACCAATCGCCAGTGAAGCGAACCAGGCCGGGTTACGCCAGTCCACCTTGAGAATATGCGCCAGTAACAGCCGGATCGTTCCGCCATGGGCGATAATCAGGCTGTTATCCTGCAAAGAAGGCAACCAACGCTGCCAGGCTGCCGTGACTCTTTGATAGCAAGCCTGTAATGTTTCGGCCTGTGGCAGAGGATTATCGGCAGGTGAACGCCAGAACGCTTCCAGCTCCGTCCAGTACGGCGCAAGATCATCAAAGCTGCGCCCGTCATACAGACCAAAATCCATCTCCTGAAAGTCAGCTTCCAGGCTGACAGGCAACTGCGGAGAGTGCTGCTGCAACAACAGCGCTAAATCGGCGCAGCGGCTAAGCGGCGAGCTGATCACCTGCTGAAAGTGGTACGCTTGCAACTGACTGGCTACCTCACGCTGACGCTCCGGTGCCACCAAAACATCAGTCCGGCCGTTTAACGCCGCCGGACCTTGCGTTTTGGCATGCCGTAACAGGGACACCCGAATCATGAGGAACTCTTCAGTGTCAGTGGCAGACCTGCCGCGACTAACACAACGGAGTCTGCGACCGCGGCAATCGCCTGGTTCATCCAGCCTGCGTGGTCGACAAACAAACGGGAGACCTCGCCCATCGGCACCACCCCCATGCCAACCTCATTAGAAACTAACAGTACCGTGGCTTGCGTGCGCGCCAGAGACTGAGCCAGCTGTTCCACCTGCTGCCTGATTTGCGTGGCATTCATCGTCTGGCCATCATTGTAAATGACGTTATTAAGCCACAGAGTCAGACAGTCAACCAGCACCACATCGCCGGCTTGCATCTCAGCCAGAGTCTGAGCCAGTTGCGTCGGCGCTTCATGCTCTTGCCAGTCACCACCACGCTGCTGCTGGTGATGGACAATACGTTCACGCATCTCGTCATCAAACGCAATGGCGGTCGCCACGTAATGCAAACGCCCGTCCGGAGTACTGGCCAGATGCTGCCTGGCCTGACGCTCGGCATAGCTGGATTTACCGCTGCGGGCACCGCCCAGAATCAGATGAATGCTCATACAACCCCTACCAAAATGCGCATAGCACTCCTCCAAGAATGGTCATGCCGTTGTGTCCTAACCCAATCAAAAGGATGTAGAGCGCTAATTCAGTGATCTGCTGAACCCCGCCCAAACAGTCGCCGGTAAAGCCGCCCAAGCGCTTCATCAACCAGTGCTTCATTGCGTAGCGCAGACCTAAACAGATGAGCACAGCCCACAACCAGACCACGGCAGTGAATGCCAATAACGGCAAGAGACCACACAGACACAATACCACCAGTTCCAGGCGGCTCTGCCGGTTAGCTAACGGTTTGGATTTACTGCTGTCGGGATCGGAGACATAAGGCATGTCATAAATCAGCGTCGCGGCGACAGCGCGGCTTAAGGTGTAGCCAAGCAGCAACACCGGAACCAGCGAGATTTGCCCGGCCAGCGTAGTCAGCAACACATACTTGCCAAGCAACGCCATGATCAGAGCTGATGCGCCGTAAGTGCCGATACGGCTGTCTTTCATGATCGTCAGGCGCCGTTCCAGCGTCATGCCACCACCGATACCATCCGCCATATCGGTCAGGCCATCTTCATGAAATGCGCCGGTCAGCAGTAAGCTGGCTGCCATGGTCAGTAATATCGCGATATTAGTAGGCAGAAACTGGCTTAGTAAGCCATACACCGCGGCACAAATTGCCCCCAGCAGCAAACCGACCAGAGCGAAATAGCGCCCGGCCTGATTCATTCGCTCACTGCTGTAAGGTAAATTTCGGGGTACTGGCAGACGGGAAAAGAAGCTCAATGCCAGCAGAAACAGCTGGCATTGATAAGTCATGCCGCGCAGCATTACACGGTTACTCCTGCCTCAGCAAAGCTGGCCATTGAGTTGTAAAACTCAGCTGCGGCGCGCAACAGAGGAACCGCCAGCACAGCGCCGGTGCCCTCGCCCAGACGCAGGTCCAGGTCAAGTAAAGGTTGCGCTTGCAGAAGTTCCAGCACCGCTTTGTGGCCTGACTCATGGGAACGATGGGCAAACAGCATATAATCGCGGCATTCAGGTTGGAGCAGAGTCGCAATATAAGCGGCAACAGTGACAATAAAGCCATCAACCAGAACCGGTGTGCGTTGTTCACAAGCCCCCAGAAAAGCGCCCACCATCTGCACTATCTCAAAGCCACCCACTTGTGCCAGTGCGGCTTTTGGATCCGCACGCTCACAACGGCTGACGCCCTGGGCAACCAACTGACACTTTTTCTGGTACTGCTGTGCGGAAATACCGGTGCCTAAACCAACACACTGTTCAACCGGTAAAGCACTCAATGCCGCCAATAATGCCGCTGCGCTGCTGGTATTCGCGATACCCATTTCACCAAACATCACCAGGTTAGATCCGGATTCAATTACCTGTCGGGTAATCCGACGGCCATACTCCAGCCCTTGCTCAACTTGATCTGCCGTCATTGCCGGCTGCTGCGCCAAGTTAGCGGTACGCTCACCCAGACGCTGCATCACAAAATCCTGATGGTCCGATTCCACTGGCATTAAAATGCCACAATCAATCACCTTCATGGCGACCTGGTTAGCACGACAGAAACAGTTAACGGCCGCTCCGCCAGCCAGAAAGTTCAGCACCATTTGTTGAGTGACAGCACTCGGTGCAATGCTGACCCCTTCATCGGCAATACCGTGGTCACCGGCAAATACCAACACTGTCGGTTGGTGAATCTCAATCTGAGTTGTCGCTTCACTGCGTCCCTGACTCTGAATCAAGGCAAGCTGCGCGGCAACAGTTTCTAATTGGCCAAGCGCGCCAAGCGGCTTAGTTTTTTGATCAATTCGCTGCATAATCGCATCGCGAAAAGAGAGATCTAACATGTGTGTTCCTGATTATTTCGGTCGTTGAAAACTGAATACTTTATCCAATGTGGCATATTCACCACCGCCCAAACGGGACAGCGGGTTTAGTTTACGTGCATCGACCTTCAGCCCTTCGCCATGTTGCTCTGCGATGTAGCTGGCCAGATAGACTTTTTCTACCTTAGCGATCAGCAGAGTTTGCGGCGTCGCGCCGATTTCCTGAATCTCGTACAATGAGCAACCAAAGGCCACCGGACAATTACTGACTCTTGGCAGCGAAAATCCTTCAAATTCTTCCAGTTCAATATCGTTAGCGGTCACTTCTGACTCGCCATGCTCAAGCGTTGCCGCAGTGCGGGTAACGCTCTTAGCTAATGAGCCATTAGCAATATGGATCACCAACTTACGTGTTTTTTTCACGTTGACCGCAGTGTCCTTGATATCTCCATTGGGCTTTTTACCAATCGAAATCATCAACAGAGGCGGATTACTCGACACCGGAGTAAAATAAGAAAAAGGCGCCAGATTGAAATTATCTTCCTGAGATTCGGTTAATACCCATGCGATGGGACGAGGGACGACGGTCTGTGTCATTAAATGATAAATGTTAGCCGGGTCCCACTGACTTAAATCAATATACATACAATTTATCCGTAAATTGGGTAAACACATTAAGATGAAGTCTTTTAGGCAGTCTAACCGTAATCGTTTACCGATAACAAACGAAACCCACTCGCCAGCCTATTTAAATCACAAAATCGATCAAACATTCACCATCGGATATGTAAAAAGTTGCTCAGAAACTTAATAAGTGGTTGATAGAAATATGGTCTACACTAATTAATGACAAACCATCCTATCAAGGAGATGTTATGTTTGCTAATCAACGTTCACAAAAACAACCCGCAAAGCCTTCTGACCATAAGAAAAGCCATCAGGTCCCTCTGGGTTTAACATAACTGTGATGCTCTTTAAGACCGCCATTATCGTGTGTCTGTTAAACATCCATACACTCACCAACCGACTGTTAACTCACTAACTGTTTCAGTCACGCCGGCTCACCCTACAGCGACAGCAATGAATCATCATCACTCAGACAAAAAGGTACCTTCACCACCTATGGTTTCATCAGCTAAACCTACTCATTGCGTTATGATTGCCGGAGCCAGCGGATTGGTCGGCTCACATACTCTGGACCAGTTACTGCGGCATGCGGCGATCGATCAGGTCATCGCCCTTACCCGCTTTCCTCTCAAGGTTCAGCATGACAAACTGAGCGAAGTGATTTCGCCAGTGCTTGACACCAAAGACGGGGTAAAAGCGGCCATAACAATACAACTTGGCATCATCGCTTTAGGCACCACCCTTAAACAAGCCGGTTCAAAGTCTGCGCTGGAGTTGGTGGACTATACCTTGGTGTGTCAGGTCGCCCAACGCATGAAAGAGGCAGGAGTCTCCCGTTTAGCGGTGGTATCCAGTTATGGGGCCAGTCCCGACTCAATGTCGCATTATCTGCGTTGCAAAGGGAGAGCTGAACAGACCATCAGTCAAATGGGGTTTGAACAGGTTATCTTTGTACGCCCCGGCCCTTTACTCGGAAAGCGGAAAGAAATTCGGGCCAGTGAGCTATGGTTGCAGCGCTTCATGACGTTTGGCCGATACCTGATGTTAGGCGAGTTAAAAAATTTTATTCCGATCTCAGCGAAAGATGTCGCTGCCGTGATGATAGACGGATTATTGAATGACCAGCACGCACCTGTTACGTGCTTAAATTCACAAGCCATGCGCCGGGTGCTAACCAAGACCGATAAATCGTTATAAGCACGTATTCCTTTTCGGACTGCTCATTCTTTCTGGGTGAGCTTTGGTTACTGCCCGTCAACACGTCCGCCAAGCCCAGTAGACACTCACTTTATTACCAGTGAATAGAAAACAGGCAAATTAACCAGAATTCACCGACAACACCCAAATAAAACACCAGCAATATAACTTTTAATTATAAATAATTCGGTTTTTATCTTTTCTATTTGAAATCATCCTCGCTAGAGTGCGCCCTGAATCACTGACTCTCTTGTATATCCAATGCAATTCGTCTTAATTGCATCGACGAGTTCCAGCCTGGTCTGGCTCGTGGATATAACCCCAATTTAAGGATTTTGACCATGTCATTTGCCTCTATCGCAGCGATTGCGGTATTTGTCGGCATTCTGTTCTTCCTATTCGGACAACAGAAAAAGTCACACACCCTGTCTCGTATGGTTTTAATGGGCCTGGTACTGGGCAGCGTTTTTGGCCTTGCCCTGCAACTTATCTTCGGAGAAGGCAGCCCTGTCATCAGCGATACTCTGTCATGGGTTGCTATCGTTGGTAACGGCTACGTTGGCCTGCTTAAGATGGTAATCATGCCACTGGTGCTGGTTTCCATGATTTCAGCCGTGGTTAAACTGGATAAGAACGGTTCACTGGGAAAAATCTCCGGTCTGACTATTTTTGTTCTGCTGATCACAACAGCGATCTCAGCACTGATCGGTATCTTTGTGGCTCAGGCTTTTGGCCTGACCGCTGCCGGACTGACTGAAGGTGCGCGCGAAACCGCACGTATCGCTGTACTGGAAAGCCGCGCTTCTACTGTGGCTGATTTAACTATTCCGCAGATGCTGTTGAGCTTTATTCCGACCAACCCGTTTGCCGATCTCACTGGCGCCCGCTCAACTTCGATCATTGCCGTGGTAATTTTTGGGGTGCTGGTCGGCATTGCGGCCCGTAAAGTAATCATCGAAAAAGAACAGCTGGAAACGCCTATCCGTACTTTCGTTGAAGCAATTCAATCGATTGTGATGCGTCTGGTTAAAATGATCATGGCACTGACGCCTTACGGCATTGCCGCTCTGATGGCGAAAGTTGTCGCTACCTCAAGTGCAGGTGATATCCTCAACCTACTGGGCTTTATCGTTGCCTCTTACATTGCTATCGCCCTGATGTTTGTGGTGCACGGCATTCTGGTCTCGTTTGTCGGTGTCAATCCGAAAACCTACTTCAAGAACATCTGGCCAGTACTGACTTTCGCTTTTACATCACGCAGCTCAGCCGCCACCATTCCTCTTAACGTGGAAGCGCAGATCACCAAACTGAATGTGTCTCCGGCAATTGCCAACCTGTCTGCGTCATTTGGTGCCACGATTGGTCAGAACGGCTGTGCGGGTATCTATCCTGCCATGCTGGCTGTGATGGTGGCTCCGACAATGGGCATCAACCCGCTTGATATTCAGTTCATTCTGTCACTGGTTGCGATTATCACCATCAGTTCGTTTGGGATCGCCGGTGTCGGCGGCGGTGCCACCTTCGCAGCACTGATCGTACTGCCAGCAATGGGCTTGCCTGTCACTATCGCAGCCCTGCTGATTTCAATTGAACCGTTAATTGATATGGCCCGTACTGCACTTAACGTTTCGGGCGCGATGACAGCGGGTACCATTACCAGCCGCGTGCTGAACCAAACCGCTGATAAACAGAGCCAAGGTGAACAGGCGTTGGCCTAAACATCCTGTCCCGCAATTCAAAGCCGACGCTCAGCCGTCGGCTTTTTATTATTGTGGACCGTCTAGTCACGCTGCCATGCCGTGTGGTAGCTGTGTCATAAAAAGCAGAAGCATGCGAAATCACAGGTACAAAAAAAGGAAGCCTTTCGGCTTCCTTCAAACTATTTGAATCTGAGTGCAATGCACCCTTTCATCATTCCCGATTATTCAGCGCTCAGAGACGCCATATCGATAACGAAACGGTGAGCAAGGTCACCTTGTGCCAGACGTTCAAATGCAGTGTTGATTTGATCGATGTTGATCATTTCACACTCTGGGTACACGTCGTGCTTAGCACAGAAATCCAGAACTTCCTGAGTTTCTTTAATACCACCGATCAATGAACCTGCAACGCGGCGGCGGCCCATAACCAGAGGTATCGTCAGTGGCTCATCCATCAGACCAATTTGGCCAACAATAACCAGAGTACCATCGACATCCAGCAGCGGAGTGTAGATGTTCAGGTCATGCTTCACTGGCGCAGTATCAACGATCAGGTCAAATGACGATGCAGAAGCTTTCATCTCTTCAGCGTCTGTCGATGCCAGGATTTTCTTCGCACCGATAGCAACTGCTTCTGCTTCTTTCTTCTTGGTACGGCTGATTACCGTAACTTCAGCGCCCATTGCCACAGCCAGTTTAACTGCCATGTGACCCAGACCGCCCAGACCGATTACCGCAACGCGAGAGCCTTCACCGACATTCCAGGTACGCAGTGGAGAGAACGTGGTAATACCTGCACACAGAATAGGTGCAGTTTTTGACATATCCATGTTTTCTGGCACTGAAAGAACAAACTCTTCACGTACGACGATGTGCTTAGAGTAACCACCTTGAGTGATATCACCAGTTTGACGATCCGGCGCACCGTAAGTTGGTGTCATACCGTTACGGCAGTACTGCTCTTCACCATGTGAACACTGGTCACATTCCATGCAGCTATCAACCATACAGCCCACTGCAACACGATCACCAACGTTATACTTAGTGACGTCAGAACCAATAGAAGTAACCACACCTACGATTTCGTGACCTGGTACCAGCGGGTAAGGCTGTGGACCCCAGTCGCCATTCACAGTGTGCAGATCTGAGTGACACACACCACTGTATAAGATTTCAATCGCAACGTCATTTGAGCGAAGATCACGACGCTCAAAGTGGTAAGGTACTAGCGCTGAATCAGCGGAGTGAGCCGCATATCCTAAAGTTTTCATTGATTTCCAACCTCTCGTTGTATCTATGAGTTTTTCGTAACATGCCCGAAGACATAAAGCCATTATCCAATAATAGATACTCAATTGGGCATACCCAATTTTATTTTTCTTTTGCCCATTCCTACAAAATTGTCCATAAACACTCAGTTGTAGCTCAGAAATCTGCCACAAAGCATCACTCCAACCGCAAAATGAGTTTTACGACGACGAAAAAAATCCGGCCTGGCTGGCCGGATTGAAGATTCAAGCGAGACGCTGAGAGTGGCGTTCAGTCATCAGAATTTGAAGCGTTTCACCAACTGATTCAGGTGCTCGGCCAGTTTGGCTAATTCAGTACTCGAGGCTGAAGTTTGGTCGGCCCCGGCAGACGTCTGCATCGACAAGTCGCGGATGTGCACCAGGTTCTGGTCCACTTCTCTCGCCACCGTAGACTGCTCTTCAGCGGCACTGGCGATCGTCGCATTCTGGTCATTGATGCTGGAAATCAGTGAGGAGATCTCTTCGAATGCCGCACCGGCTGCATTGGCTACATTCAGGGTTGAACTCGCCATCTCATTACTGTTATGCATATTCTGCACTGCTTTGTCGGTTTCCGCGCCCACTTCCGCAATCATCACCTCGATATCCTTAGTGGAAGTTTGGGTACGATGCGCCAGAGCGCGCACTTCATCCGCCACGACAGCAAATCCACGGCCATTTTCCCCGGCCCGCGCCGCTTCAATGGCCGCATTCAGTGCCAGCAGATTGGTCTGGTCAGCGATATTGCGGATAACATCCAGCACCGAGCTAATTTGTCGGATACTGTCAGCCAGCGCAATAACACTTTGCTCTGACAGCTGAATCTCATTTTTCAACGTATCGACCGTACTGATGGTCTCTACGATCTTCACTTTACCCTGCTGAGTTTTACTGTCCACAACCTCTGCATTGTTACTGGCCGAGTTCGCCGAACGAGCGACTTCATCAATAGCACTGGTCAGTTCGCTCACCGCCGTTGCCGCCAGGTTAACCTGGTCACTTTGCTGTTCGATAGTCGACGACGATTGCTTGGTCACTGTGCTAAGCTCTTCAGAGGTAGTAGCAAGTTGTTGTGACGAGTCTGAAATCAGTGACATCGCTTCTTTAAGCTGATTTTGCATGTCGGTTAAGGCACGCATCATGTCTGCCGCTTCATCGCGATGATCATCAGAAAAACGTTGGGTCAAATCACCGGTCGCAATGGTTTGAGCGATAGTCACGGCACGACGTAACGGAGTAACCAGGCTGCGGGTGTAGAAAAAGGCGAGCAGCACCATAACCACAAGCGATGCCACAATACCACCTATCATCCAAACCTTGGAGCTTTGGTAATTTTCGGTTGCCGAATTGTTTTCCTGTTCTGCTCTTTCTCGTTGAAAACGGCTGTATTCATCAATCGCATTCTTGAGGACAGTGGCCGCAATTGACACAACCTCCTCTCGATAGTCGGTTGCAGGCTCCATATTACCTATCACGGATAATTCATACAGGCGAGGCAGCGTGGCTAAGAAGTCATCATTTAACTGCACAACGTTGCGGTAAATCGCCTGAGATTCCGATGAGCTCGAATACTGCTGCATTTTTTGCTCAGACTTGTCATAGTTCGCGGAAATACTATTGATATCCTGAACAATTTTATCCATCTGCTGTTGAGTATCGGCATCCGATAGCTGAGCAATACGCAGTTGCATTAACAAAATATCGCGACGCATGTCATTGACGGTCGCAATAGCCGGCATCCGGTGCTCGGTCAGGACATCAGTGATCGTATTCAATTTGGACAGCTGCGAAACGGAGAAAAGCCCTAAAGCCAAAATGATCAGCCCCAAAAATCCAAATGCCACTGAGGTTCGAACCCCGATCCTCAAATTTCTACTCATATTTCCTTACTCCCAATTGACTGCCTCCGCTATTTATCCGGAGTACAGCCGATACATTAATTCGTTGCTGAATAGACAAACACAGCGTCCTGAAGCCCCGAGGCCGAGACTGTCGTGACGTCTCACTCACAATAGGCAAAATTTACGCATTAGTCATCAACTGTATGTCCCTTTTTAACCAAGCGTATTATGTCTTTAACCAGACATAGTATGTTTTTCAACAAACGCATATCGTCCTGTCGGTAATACAAACCAATAGGGGAAAGGAATCATGGAATATTGTCACAAAGGCTAATAGCACCATTGTAACCCCTGCTCAGGTACAATATCATGGCTCATCTATGATGCTCGTCACAGATGCCTGATTAGCTTAGACAAGAAAATACATATAATACATTAACTTAGAAAATATAAGGTTTGGCGTGAAAGACACCGCACCCCACCAGCAGCAAGATCATCAACCGACATTCTTCTTTTTCGACTACGAAACCTGGGGCACCAGTCCGGCGAAAGACAGACCAAGCCAGTTTGCTGGCGTACGTACCGATAAAGATTTCAATATCATTGGTGAACCACTGGTGATTTACTGTCAGTTACCCAGTGATTACCTGCCTGGTCCGGAAGCGGCGCTGATCACGGGCATCACTCCACAGAAAGCAATGTCACAAGGCCTGCCTGAACCTGAATTTATTGCCCGTATCCATCAGGAACTGTCGACCCCCAACACGACCAGTCTGGGCTATAACAGCATTCGTTTTGATGACGAGGTAACCCGTTACACCTGCTACCGCAACTTCTTTGAGCCTTATGCCTGGAGCTGGCAAAACGGTAATTCACGCTGGGATCTGCTGGATGTAATGCGAGCCTGTCATGCTCTTCGTCCTCAGGGTATAGAATGGCCGGAGAATGAAGACGGTTTCACCAGCTTTAAGCTTGAGCACTTATCCAAAGCCAACGGTATCGAGCATGAGAACGCCCACGATGCAATGGCAGACGTTATCGCGACTATCGAGCTGGCTAAGAAAGTGAAAGCCGCCCAACCCAAACTGTTTGATTATTTCTACTCGATGCGAACCAAGCGCAAGCTGAATGAACTGATCGACATCGTTAATATGACGCCGCTGATGCATGTTTCCGGCATGCTGGGACGTGAGTGCCAGTATACCAGTTGGGTCGTCCCCGTTGCCTGGCATCCGACTAACCAGAACGCCGCCATCGTTGTTGATCTGGCCAAAGATCCACAACCACTGCTCGACTTAGATGTCGATGCTCTGCACGTCCGTATGTATACACGACACGATGAACTGGGCCCGGATGAACTGACGGTACCGGTCAAATTGATTCATCTGAATAAATGTCCGATTCTGGCGCCGGCCAAAACCCTGACGGCAGAAAATGCCGATCAGATTGGGATTGATCGTCAGCAGTGTCTGGCTAATCTGGCACTGATTCGTCAACATCCGGAAATCAGGGAAAAACTGATTGGCCTGTTTAATATTGAGCGCGAATTCGATAACAATCACGATGTGGATACCCAGCTTTACAGTGGTTTCTTCTCACCCACCGACAAAGCGTCGATGGATATCATCCGCTCAACGAACCCTGAGTTTCTGGGAGAGCTGGGCATCACATTCAGTGACCCGAGAATTGAACCTTTGCTGTTCCGTTACCGTGCCCGCCACTACCCATGGACACTAAACGAAAGCGAACAGCGTCGCTGGAACGCACATTGCCGGGAGTACTTTGAAACTCATCTGCCCGACTATATGCTGAACCTGGAAAACTTAGTTCACGAACATGAGAGTGACAGCAAAAAAATAGCCATATTAAAATCTGTCTATCAATATGTAGAAAAACTAGCCAGTTAGACGCAGGGCACAAAGTGCTTGTATTGAAGGGGCCAAGGCCCCTGATTTCTTTTAAGTTAACAGGCCGGTCTTTAATTGTTCCACAAACTTGTTAGTTGATTCACAAAACGTTTATTTGAACCACAAAACGTTTATTTTATTCACCCTCTTTTTAATTGACTTATCAGGTCAGAAATGGATAACGGCTGATATTCATGGCAAAAACCATCGCACAATATATTGTTTCATTCTTACTGATTTTTCTCTGCCTGCTGGCAGGTACCAATCTGCAAAGCTGGCTGGAAGTCTCTATTCCGGGCAGCATTATCGGCATGCTGATTTTATTCGGCCTGCTGGCCAGCGGCCTGGTACCAGTTGCCTGGGTTAAGCCGGGAGCCAACGTCTTTATTCGCTATATGGTTCTGTTGTTTGTACCGGTCAGCGTCGGCTTAATGGTTCACCTTGATATGCTGGCCGCCAATATCTGGATCATTCTTGCCAGCGCCATCGGCGGCACAACGCTGGTCATAGTCACACTGGGATTCATCCTCGATCGACTACTAAAAAAAGGTAAAAAATCATGTGGTTAATCGTTACGATACTGGTTTTCTTCTTTGCCCGCTGGGTCGCAAAGAAAGCGCGTTCTCCTTTTGTAAATCCGCTTTTAGTCTGTATTGCCATACTTATCCCACTGTTACTGACGTTAAAAGTCCCCTTTGATACTTACTATGCTGATAACCGTTGGATCAGCTACCTGTTGCAACCTGCGGTGGTCGCACTGGCATTTCCGCTTTACGAGCAGCTGCCACAAATCCGTGCCAACTGGCGTATCATTACACTGGCCTGCGGGATAGGCAGCGTGATGTCGATGCTCAGCGCCAGCTTGATCGCAGTTTATATGCACGCTGACATCACTTTAATTGCCGCCTTAATGGCCAAATCGGTGACAACTCCCATTGCAATGGAAGTGGCCAGCAATCTCGGTGGTGAGCCGTCGGTTGCCGCTATCATGGTCCTGCTGGTTGGTTTGTTTGGTGCCATCATGGCCTATCCAATCTACAACCTGCTCAATATTTCCCATCCTATCGCCAAAGGGCTGACCATGGGCACGGTTTCGCACGCGCTCGGGACTGCGACCTGTGCGGAGAAAGATCCCCGTGATGCAGCATTCAGTTCTTTGGCACTAGTGGTCTGTGGTGTCATCACTTCGATTCTGGCGCCGACCGTTTTCAGCCTGGCGCTCTGGCTGTCCAACCTCTAACGTTATTCTCTGGCCACTACTCATACTCTCTTCACTCGCCCGGCCTTCTCTCACAGAGGCCGGGCTAGGCTGTTATGCCTCGCTGCAATCGATACCATGTGTGACATCACTCTAATTATGAAATATTAAAATATGTTACATTTATTTAAGTGATATTGATCACATCCATTTGGTGTCAGTTGCCTAAAATACACTTCAATACACCAATAAGGATTGAGTATGAAAAGCCGTATTGAACAGGCGCTGGCAGGCATGCCACAACCCGCCAGAGAATATCTGGCTCCGATTGTGCTGGCTGATGACTTTGACGCGACTTTGTCTTCCGATCAATTTGACCAGTTACTTACCATCGCGGAAATGAGCGATGCCGAACTGCGTGTCGCCTTACTGCCACTAGCAGCTGCATACGCCTACGTGCCAATTTCGGAATTTTATGTCGGTGCGATCGTGCGCGGTCTGTCCGGTCGCCTCTATTTCGGCGGTAACATGGAGTTTTCAGGCGCACAACTGAACCAGACCATTCATGCAGAACAAGCAGCCATCAGCCATGCCTGGATGAAAGGCGAAGAAGGATTGGCTGATGTCACCGTCAACTACAGTCCCTGCGGCCACTGCCGTCAGTTTATGAATGAGCTCAACACGTCGCAAACACTGACAATTCAGTTACCGGAACGCGAAGAAAAGTCACTGCAATACTATCTGCCTGAATCGTTCGGCCCTTCAGATCTTGGCATTAAGTCCGCTCTGATGGCCAAAGTTGACCATGGCAAAGTCAGCGACGAAGATGATACGTTACTGCAACACGCTCTCCGTGCACTGAATAGCAGCCACGCGCCTTACACCAACAACCTGAGTGGTGTAGCACTGCAAACTCAAAACGGGCATGTTTATCTGGGTTCATATGCAGAGAATGCGGCATTCAACCCCAGCCTGCCACCACTCCAGGTTGCTCTGATTCAGGTTCGCATGGCCGGCGAAGAGTTTGAGCAGATCCAGGCTGCAGCCCTGGTTGAAATGAACTCAGGTCGCATCAGCCATCTGGCCGCAACCCAGTCAACGCTGGAAGTCATCCATCCTGATATCCCAATGACCTATCTGTCACTGGACTGAAGCCATAACTCGTCTTCAATGGATAAACACATTTCAGGACGACATCGCCGCTAGCAAAAAGCCAGACTTGAAGTCTGGCTTTTTCTGTTTTACTTGGCTTAACCTGAGCCGCTCACTTCTCTCTCGGCTACTGTGAGCCGAACGTCTGCAGGGTCTGCTCTGTACCATCGGCTTGTACAAGTAATAACCCAGAATTTCATCTCACTCATCTAACATTCAGGATTGTTATCCAGCACGACGACCTGAACCTAAAAGCCTGATAGTTTTAAACATCGTCATCACACATGGCGCTATCGTCAGCACTGAAGAAAAGGATTTCTATGTTTGCGCAGGTTGTTAGTATTCTCTTTCCTGTTATGGCCCTGGTTGCGGTCGGGTTTGCCATCGGCTATTGGCTCAAACCCGACTTTCGCCCCATCAACCGCATTAACATGGATGCCTGTCTGCCGGCCCTGGTGTTCTCATCGCTCTCGACCATGCCGCTCAGTGATGGGCAGTTGCCCTTAATTTATGCTTCTCTTATTGCGGTACTGGTACCGGGTCTGCTGATGGTGCCGATTTGCCGTCTGGGTGGTTGGAATTTTAAAGCCTGGGCGCCGCTGCATATGTTTCGTAATAGCGGGAATCTGGCTATTCCACTCTTTACATATACCTTCGGTGATGCCGCACTCTCTTCGGCTGTGCTGCTGTTTGTGGTTTCCGCGTGCCTGCACATCAGTCTGGGGCTGGCTCTGCTCAGCAAAGGCGGTTCGCTGCGCCAGATCCTGACCGCACCGGTATTTATTGCCGCAGCCACCGCAATGGCTTTGAATCTTACTGGCAGCCAGGTTTGGTCACCGCTGTATGAAGCAACAGCACTGCTTGGCCAGGCTGCGGTGCCCGTGATGCTGCTGTCGCTGGGTTCGCAAATGACGAATCTGCGCTTGTCCGGATTAAAAGTCGGCGTCATTGCAACCCTGCAGTCACTGGTTACCGGCGCGATTGCGTTTGCCTGTATCTACTATTGGGTCCCCTTACCTCAAATGCAGTTGCAGATGATGGTGCTCTTCACCATGTTGCCTCCCGCGGTAATGAACTATCTCTTCGCCGAGCGTTTTCATATAGAACCGGAACACGTTGCCTCTATGGTGTTATTTGGTAATTTTTTCTGTGTGCTTACTCTGCCACTGTTATTAATTTTCGCGTTTTCTTTGGCAAGTTAAAAATAATCACTCTCGCTCCCCTTATCGATTATTAATAGTTATGCACATGACATCTGATTTTTAATCAAAAACTTAGGCGACTATACCCATCAACTGTTTGAGCAAGTGTCAGTGAATCAAACGGTCAGAGTCGAGGGAGGCTACGGACGCTTTCAGATCCCCGGCATGAGCAGCAAGTCTGGATTGGTGCGGGTATCGGCATTGTCCCGTTTCTCGCCTGGTTACAGGCACTGCGGATAACACCTTCGTCATCAGCGCGTCACATCGAACTGTTTTACTGCCGTGAAAATGAAAATCAGCGCTACTTTGTCCAGTTGCTGGGTAAATTGGTACAAGGTTTACCAAAGGTAACCCTGCATGTTTACACGGCGAGTCAGAATCAATACCTGTGCGCAGAGAGAGTTGCCCGGCAACTCGACCTGGCCCGCTCCAGTGTCAGCTTCTGTGGCCCGGCCGGATTTGGTCGCAGTCTCAAAAACCAACTGGTAAACATGGGATTAGCTAAGCATTGTTTCTATTCTGAGCGTTTCGTCATGCGATAAGATTACAGCATACCACTCTTGAGCAAACGTTTGCTTTTTTATTTGGATCCAGTATCATTACGCTGTTTTCGCTAAAGTCATAAGCATTTTTATAAGGATTCTTTCTGTATGTTCGGGACTGCAACTCGAGAAAGCGCAACGCGCGTACTGTTACTGGGCTCTGGTGAGCTGGGCAAAGAAGTAGCGATTGAATGTCAGCGCTTAGGGCTGGAAGTGATCGCCTGCGATCGCTACGCCAACGCACCGGCTATGCAAATCGCTCACCGCAGTCATGTGTTTGACATGCTTGATGCTGACGCACTGCAGAAAGTGATCGAACTGGAACAACCTCACTATGTGGTTCCGGAAATCGAAGCCATTGCGACCAGCAAACTGGTAGAACTTGAAGCTCAGGGCCTGAATGTAGTGCCGACCGCAAATGCCACTCGCCTGACCATGAACCGTGAAGGTATCCGTCGCCTGGCTTCTGAAGATCTGGCGCTGCCAACGTCTCCTTACCGCTTCGCTGACAGCTATGAGGACTTTATTGCTGCTGTTGAATTCGTGGGTATTCCATGCGTGTGTAAGCCAGTTATGAGCTCATCAGGCAAAGGCCAGAGTGTGATCAAAACTGCACAAGATATCGATAAAGCCTGGCAATACGCCCAGGAAGGTGGCCGCAGCGGTGCCGGACGCGTAATCGTCGAAGGCTTTATCGACTTTGACTACGAAATTACCCTGCTGACCGTGCGCGCAGTGGATGGCGTGCATTTCTGTGCACCAATCGGTCACCGCCAGGAAGATGGCGACTATCGTGAGTCATGGCAGCCACAAGCCATGTCTGAAAATGCGCTTAAAGCGGCAGAATACGTCGCAGAACAGATCGTTAACGCGCTAGGTGGCTACGGTTTGTTCGGTGTGGAACTGTTTGTCAAAGGTGACCAGGTTATCTTTAACGAAGTGTCACCTCGTCCGCATGACACCGGCATGGTGACCCTGATTTCTCAGGATGTGTCCGAGTTTGCTCTGCACGTCCGTGCTTTCACCGGCCTGCCAATTGGTCAGATTACCCAATACGGCCCGTCCGCTTCAGCGGCTATTCTGGGTCAGGGTCAGTCTGGCGATATCCGCTTCTCGGGTCTGCAGGATGCGCTCAGCGTTACTCAGTCTCAACTGCGTTTGTTTGGTAAACCGGAAATCAACGGTCGCCGCCGTCTGGGTGTCGCGCTGACACGTGGTAAAGATACCACTCAGGCGACTGATCGTGCGATTGAATGTGCTAAACAGGTAAAAATTGAATACTAACGGGACAGTATCCGTAATCGCTGAATAAAAATAACAACGTCAAACACCAAAGACATTCCCAAGGGCTTTTAAAAATAGCCCTGAAGGAGTCGTTCAGGTTGGCTACAAACAATAAGCGCGCCCAAGAGCGCGCTTATTCATACCTATTGTTTACCTGCCAGACAAGCAACCAGCCGGACAATTGCCGACTTTAATCGTTAACCAACTGCCCGACCGTTTCAGCAACATTATTAGCGCCACCACGAATTTGTTCGATCAAAGCCTGAGTGGCCTGCAACTGCTGGTTACACTCAATCACTTTACGTTGAATGTCATCCATCGTCTGACCGGAGATCTTAGTCAACTCACTGTTACGCTGCACTATATTGCTAATCTCATCGGTCGCATTCGAGGTGTTTGAGGCTAGCTTACGTACTTCATCCGCCACAACGGCAAAGCCGCGCCCGTACTCCCCCGCTCTGGCCGCTTCAATCGCAGCATTCAGCGCCAGCAAATTGGTTTGATCGGCAATGTTAGAAATCGTGGTAACAATCTTCGCGATCTGTTGCGACTGTTCTGTCAGCTGTTCCATCAAGGTCGAGGCTTTCTCTACCGAGCGATCAATGTTGTTGGCGATCTCGGTCACCGCATCCAGGGTATTGGCACCATCGTTAGCCATACCGAGCGTATCCAGTGACGTTTGCTGCGCCAGTCTGGATGCACGCTGGATGGATTGCATATGCAGCACCCGCTCCGTGATCTCACTGGCAAACTTCACCACTCGAACCACATTACCATTATGATCAAAAATCGGGTTGTAGGTCGCTTCCAGCCAGATAATGTCTCCCTGGCGGTTGAGGCGCTCAAACAGGCCGGACTTAAAATCACCGCGCGCCAGCGACGGCCAGAAATCACTCTGCTTTTTCAAAAACTCATCGGTGCAGAACATACGGTGATGTTTACCCTGAATCTCTTCCAGGCTATAACCGACGGTGCGGCAGAAGTTTTTATTCGCGTTGAGAATATGGCCATCAGGCGTAAACTCAATAAACGCCAGCGACTTTTTCAACGCATAGAAAATGGCATCCTGACGCTTGAGCTGTAATGTTTCTTTCGTCACATCACTGGCGACTTTAACCACTTTCACTGTCTTGCCACTGTCGTCTTGCACCGGGATATAGGTTGCTTCAATCCAAATATCACTGCCGGTTTTGGTTATACGTCGGAACGTACCGTGTTGTGGCTGTCCTTGCGCCAGTTCACGCCAAAAAAGTTGATACTCCGGACTACTAGCCAGTTTAGAATCACAAAAAATACGGTGATGCTGACCTTCTATTTCCTGCGCTGTATAACCAACAGCCTGCAGAAACGCATCGTTCGCCGCCAGGATCCGTCCCTCGGTAGTGAATTCGATATAAGGAACGCTCTGTTTAACAGCATTGAGGATGTGCGAAGCCGAGCTCATCTCACTCACTTGCTCTGGTGACAATTGGGGATTTTGTTTACGGCTACCAAAAAGAAACATACTAGGACCTCTGTTCTTGCGGCAAGCGACCGCGGTTTAAGGAATAGCCACAACGTTCTTTGCGTTGTTTATTTTTTTCCACCTCGCAAAAAGGAGGCCACCTAGCGAAAAAAGGAGGCGTATTTTAGCGTATAGCGCCCCCTTTGCAATCTCTATTTTGACAATTCAATCATCAGGTAATCGCGCACTCTGTTACGACTCGATCAGCCACACTTCCTCGGCAAAACGAGTCAATGCCTTATCGCCGCGCTTAGGTTGCTGGGCTTCACTGTCATCACGATGCAAACGGGTGACTTTAAACTCACCAAACAAAGCTTCAACCTCGTGTTGCGGCACACTAAAGGGAGGACCACTCATTTCGTTTTGATCATAATCCAGGCTAACCAGTAAAATACGCCCACCGGGACGCAGTAATTGCTTTAAGCGCTGCGCGTAGTCTGTACGCATCTCTTCGGGCAACGCCACCAAAGCCGCTCGGTCATAAATCAGGTCAACCGACTCCAGCGGCGCTGTAAAAAAGTCTCCGGTGTAAACCGACAGTTCATCAAACTGATACAGTTCGTGCTGACTGTTTACCTGAGTCACCAATGGAGTATAGAAGTGTTCTGCAAAAAACGCGCGTACCGCGATCGGGCTCAGTTCAACACCCTGAACATCATCATGTTTTTGAGCTAACCACACCAAATCTTCGCTTTTGCCACATAAAGGCACCAATACGCGATCTTCGCGCTTGGGTTGTGTCGCATGCCAGTAGTCGGTCAGCAGCGTATTGACATCCATCTGATGGAAACCAATTTTATTTGCGGCCCATTTCTGGTGCCAGAATTCTGGATCTTTCATACCCGCTCCGTGAAGATTTCCGAGCCCGCTAGAGTACCCAATTCCGGCACGATTCGGTAGCCGCTTTTCAAATTCCGGTCAGCATTTTGTGAAAGACACACTTGGTTACATGCTTACACGGAACTGTTTATGCTAATAATCGTCTGAATTAACGAGGATTGTGGTGTGATCTTGACCACAGTGTCTACAAGACGACGCAGCGTAGAATTGAATTTTAGCGCTCTCACCCACACCTCATAGAAGAGCAGCAGCCGTTTATCTCGTGTTAGGGCCTTTTAAATGCCACGTTTGACCTAACAGCGTAAGTTAAGGAGAGGGAATGAGCCTACTGCTACGAACGACTGCTTTAATGCTTTTGGTACTGAGCCGTGCGCCGGCATTCGCCGCGACTCTGCCGTATGACGTGTCAGCGGAAGAGACACGTGAAGAGTCCCGAGATCAGGTCAGTGCCCGATTTTTTAAGCATAGCCTGAGTGGGCTATACGCCATCCATACCAGCGAACGTAACGTGCTGCAGCCTTATCAGGATTTAGATACCCTATACAGCCATGCAGCACAGGCGCAAACCGAATTAGAAACTCTGTGTCAAAGCACCGCTATGCTAACCTCTACCCAAGCCTACTTTGCCGGAGTAAAGTCTTACCCGCGTGCCGCAAAAAAAGTTGAACTCGAATTTGATGGCAACGCACAGCGCATTACCGACCTTGCGCGCGCCACATTAATCGCCGACGACGTACCAAGCCTGGTCGAAGCTTATGAAGTACTCAGCCGCGAAGCCACCATAGTCAAAGTCAAAAACCGTTTTAAAAATCCGGCACCTTCCGGCTATCGCGACCTCATGGTTCTGATTCAACTACCCGGCAGCAAACTAATAGCGGAAGTCCAGTTGCATCTGAAAGCCATCGCTGATGTCAAAAGCGGCCCAGAGCATCAATTGTATGAAGAGATTCAGGCGATTGAACGCAGAGCAGGACAGGAAAAACGTGGTCTTAATGACTGGGAGCAGGCCAAAATTCATCACATACGACAGCACTCGCGCGATCTGTACCAGAACGCATGGCAGCCGTATATCACAACCCGGATTCAGGCGGCATAAACAACACGCTGCGCTGCTTGACCCGGCAGGAAAAATGAAAAGACCACGCAGCGATGCGTGGTCTAATGCGCGGTCTTATTCGGACGGTTCTATATTCTCGACTCGGGCTTTTAGTTTTTGCCCTGGGCGGAACGTTACGACACGTCGAGCGGTGATCGGAATATCCTCACCGGTCTTAGGATTTCGTCCCGGACGTTCATTCTTGTCTCGCAGATCGAAATTACCAAACCCGGAGAGCTTTACCTGTTCGCCACTTTCTAGTGCTTTGCGAATCTCTTCAAAAAACACCTCCACCGTTTCCTTGGCATCCCGTTTACTAAACCCAAGTTTTTCAAACAGGTTTTCAGCCAAATCGGCTTTTGTGAGCGCCATAAAACTTCCCTCAAAGCTATGTTAAACCTTGCTGCCCAGTGGCAACACCAAAGCAACTTTTACTCAGCCAATCAATAACCTATCGGCTTTCTCTGGAAAGTGTATGCCAACCGTATGATTTTCGCCAACTTTTTTATCCTTCTATTACAATTCAATCAGTTACAAAAGGGCGATATACAGGTGAAAAAGCAACACGTGACATCAAATTGAGTAAAAAATCACTGATATTTTAGTCAGTTATCATGAGTATACCAAAATCTTCAGAGGTTCTCTCTAGTTAGAGAGTAGGAAATTTTTTTTGTTCCGCCAAAAATTTTTTCAAATTGATCGTAAAATCAGGTGCTTGCTCACGCTATTTCCACCAAATGCAGCAAAATAGCCGATAATTGACAAATCGCGAATAAAAAAAGAGCAGACCGAAAGGCCTGCTCTTTTCACTCATTACACCAGATTAGTCGCGCAGAGCCGCACCAAATGTCTCAGACACATGAGCAACAATCGAGTCAACAGCGCCTGCGATGTCCGCATCTTCCAGCGTACGCTCGCCGGATTGCAGCGTCAGCGCGATAGCCAGGCTCTTCTTACCTTCCTCGACACCTTTACCGACGTAAACGTCAAACAGTTTGGCATCTTTGAGGAATTCACCGCCCTGAGCCAGGCAGGCATTAACGATTTCACCGGATGCTACGTTCTCATCAACAACCACAGCGATATCGCGACGGTTAGACGGGAACTTAGACAGTGCCACCGCTTCTGGGATCACTTTGCTGTTGATTGCAGACCATTCAATTTCGAATACGATGGTGCGACCATTCAGGCCAAACTTACGCTCCAGTTCAGGGTGAACAGTACCCAGGATACCCACTTCTTTGCCGTCAACCACGATAGCCGCTGACTGACCAGGATGCAGTGCCGGATGCTTAGCGGCAGTGAAGCTGTACGCTTTGCCATTCGCGGTCAGTTCCAGAATCGCTTCCACATCGCCTTTCAGGTCAAAGAAATCAACCGTGGCGGTATCAATATTCCAGTGCTCTTCGCTGCGGGTACCAGAGATAACACCTGCCAGCATCGGCTCCTGGCGCATACCATTTTCTGCCGCTCGATCCGGGATAAAACGCAGACCTTGTTCGAACAGACGGACACGTGGCTGCTGACGTTTCTGGTTGTGAACCACAGTGTTCAACAGACCTTGCAGCAGGCTCAAACGCATCGCAGACATATCGGCTGAAATCGGGTTAGGCAGAACCAGCGGCTCAACATCCGGCACGATCAGTTTTTGCTGCTCTGGCTCCACGAAGCTGTAAGTGATCGCTTCATGGTAACCACGGTCAACCAGCAGATCGCGCACACGTTTCAGTGGCAGATTCGCTTCTTTGTGCAGGTTCATGTTCAGAGCCGCAGCCGGAGCCTGGTTTGGAATGTTGTCGTAACCGTAGATACGGCCAACTTCTTCCACCAGATCCTGCTCGATAGCAATATCAAAACGCCAGGTTGGTGCCGTTGCCGTCCAGCCTTCAGCGTGACTTTCAACACTCAGGCCGAGACGCTGCAGGATTTCAACCACGTCTGCATCAGCAATGTGATGCCCCAACAGGTTATCCAGTTTGCTGCGACGCAGAGTCACAGTGTTTGGTGTTGGCAGATCCGCCGCCGATTCAGCCGCCACCACTGGCGCTACGTCGCCACCACAGATGTCAACCAGCAGTTGAGTCGCACGTTCCATCGCCGCGTGTTGCAGTGCGTAGTCCACACCACGTTCAAAACGCATGGATGAATCGGTGTGCAGGCCGTAGCTGCGAGCGCGACCACGGATATGATCCGGTGCGAAGAACGCACACTCCAGCATCACGTCTTTGGTTTCTGCACTCACACCTGAGTGCTCGCCTCCGAAGATACCGGCCAGCGCCAGTGCTTTCGAATTGTCTGCGATAACCAGTGTGTCTTCGTTAAGTTCCGCTTCGTTGCCATCCAGAAGCGTCAGTTTCTCGCCCTGCTCTGCCAGACGCACCACGATGCCACCGTCGATTTGTGCCAGGTCAAATGCATGCATTGGCTGCCCCTGCTCCAGCATCACGTAGTTAGTGATGTCAACCACAGGGTCGATAGAGCGGATACCGCAGCGGCGCAGTTTTTCCTGCATCCACAACGGCGTTTTTGCTGCAACATTGACGTTTTTAACGATACGGCCAAGGTAACGCGGACATGCAGCCGGCGCTTTCACTTCAATCGCAATGGTGTCATCAATAGAAGGCGCAACGGCTGCCACTGAAGGCTCAGTCACGTCAGTACGGTTAAGCACGCCCACTTCACGCGCCATACCGCGGATGCTGAAACAGTCAGCGCGGTTTGATGTCAGGTCAACATCCACAGTCACATCGTTCAGACCCAGGAACTCACGGAAGTCAGTGCCGATAACCGCATCTTGTGCCAGTTCCATGATACCGTCAGACTCAACGTCGATACCCAGCTCAGAGAACGAACACAGCATGCCGTGTGAAGGCTGGCCGCGTAGCTTCGCTTTTTTGATTTTGAAATCACCCGGCAGCACTGCGCCAACGGTTGCCACAGCCACTTTCAGACCCTGACGACAGTTTGGTGCGCCACACACGATGTCGAGCAGTTCTTCTTCGCCCACATCCACTTTGGTCACACGCAGTTTGTCAGCATCAGGATGCTGGCCACATTCCACAACGTGACCGACTTTAACGCCGTTAAAAGAACCCGCAACTGGCAGGACATCATCCACTTCCAGGCCGGCCATAGTAATTTGATGAGTAAGCTCGTCAGTGGTAACCGCAGGGCTTACCCACTCACGAAGCCAAGATTCGCTGAATTTCATAGTGATTAAACCTCTGGATTACTTGAACTGTTTTAGGAAACGAAGATCGTTTTCGAAGAACGCACGCAGGTCGTTCACACCGTAACGCAGCATGGTCAGACGCTCTACGCCCATACCGAATGCGAAACCAGAGTATTTTTCAGGGTCGATACCAACACTGCGCAGTACATTTGGATGCACCATACCGCAGCCCAGTACTTCCAGCCATTTACCGTTCTTACCTTTCACGTCAACTTCTGCAGAAGGCTCTGTGAACGGGAAGTAAGACGGACGGAAACGCACTTCCAGATCTTCTTCAAAGAAGTTGCACAGGAAGTCATGCAGGATGCCTTTCAGTTGCGCGAAGTTAACGTTTTCATCCACCAGCATACCTTCCACTTGGTGGAACATTGGGGTATGTGTCTGGTCGTAGTCGTTACGGTAAACGCGGCCCGGTGCGATAAAGCGCAGTGGTGGCTGGCTCTCTTCCATAGTACGAATCTGAACACCTGAGGTGTGAGTACGCAGCATCAGCTTCGGATTGAAGAAGAAGGTATCGTGATCAGTACGCGCCGGGTGATCGTCAGCAATGTTCAGGGCATCGAAGTTATGGAAATCGTCTTCGATTTCAGGACCAGACTCAACAGTAAAGCCAAGTTCACCAAAGAAGCTTTCAATACGCTCGATAGTGCGGGTTACCGGGTGCAGACCACCGTTTTCGATACGACGGCCAGGCAGGGTCACATCAATCGTTTCCGCAGCCAGTTTGGCTTCCAGTTCAGCACGTTGCAGGCTGTCTTTACGCGCAGCAATCGCTTTTTGAACCGTTTCTTTGGCGACGTTGATTTCCTGACCAGCAGCGCGACGCTCTTCTGGTGGTAGTTTACCCAGGCTCTGAAGCTGAGCGGTCAGCTCACCTTTTTTACCCAGATACTGAACACGCACTTCATCCAGTGCGACTAACGACTCCGCAGCATTGATGGCTGCTGTCGCGTTAGCAATGATCTCTTGTAGATGTTGCATCGTTTCCTCGTCTGCTAAGGAGCAGTTTCCTTAAGGAGCCCGAAAGGGTTACCTTGGTGCCCTTTTGGGGTACCGATAAGGGTGACCATAAGGGTTTCTTGGGGGTTTTTAAATAGCTGTACATAGTAACGAAAGCTGCTGTCAAAGCCAAATTGAAATCCGCTTTGACGCGACTTTCGCGTATTTGTTAGGCAGCTTTTTTCCTCTGGTTAAAGAATTGTTTCCAAACCAGGCCGGAAAAGGGCGCCGCCAAGACAAAAACAGCCCATCACGACTGGTTACGGCAACTAAATCTACCCCTGTCAGCTCAGGTTTTATGCTATGTTGCTGCACTAACCGCGATGAATAAAACCCGAATAATATGAGGTCACTCACTATGCAATCCAAGCAATCCGAGCAAACAGATATTTTCCCCATCTCAGCCGAATTTGATCCGTCAATTGGTGACATTATTCAAAAGGTCGGCGCGGAGTTCGGCGCTATTGGTGAAGGGTTCGGTCCGTCTGATGCCGAGGTCACGCAAATGAGTCACTATTACCGGCTGGATAATGGCTGGGGCTACTGGGTCGCGACACTGAATGGCGACGTGGTCGGCGGTGGCGGTATTGCTCCTTTCAATGGTAGCGACAGCGTGTGTGAACTGCGAAAACTGTTTCTGCTGCCGCAAAGTCGTGGCCATGGACTTGGCAAAAGACTCGCGGAGCAATGCCTGACTTACGCACGCCAACAGGGCTTTCGTGAATGTTATCTCGATACACTGTCGACGATGACCAGTGCTGTGCGCTTGTATGAAGCCCTTGGCTTTCAACATTTATCTGCGCCTATGCCCGGTACTGAGCATAACGGCTGTGATGTCTGGATGCTAAAGCAACTGTAAACACGTCTCCTCTTTACGCACCTCTCCCCTGATGTAAATCCCTCCCCTGATTTGTGCGGTTCATCCCCTGAACCGCATGATTCCAGACAGGCAAAATGTAACCGTTTCTTAACGCCTGACCAATTGCATACCTGAACTGCTAAGCTGTCTACAGTGACAACATATGTCTGTCAGAAACTATCAGGGAAAAGATTATGGTACGTTGGTTAAGCGGCACAGCTCTCAGCGTCGCGGCAGTATTAGCGGTCAATTCGCCAGCCTGGGCCTATCAGGCCGAAAAAGTCATGAGCGGTTTAATGGTTCCCTGGGGAATGAGTTTTGTCTCCGATACGCAGCTGCTGGTGACAGAACGCAACGGCGATCTGGTTTTGGTTGATCTGCCCTCGCAGAGCAAAACCTCGCTGCTCAGTGTTGAATCTGTGTATGCCAACGGCCAGGGCGGCCTGCTGGATGTGGCCCTGTCACCGCGCGATCCGAAAACCTTCTATTTTACCTACAGCAAACAGCGTGATTCAGGTTCCGATACCACGTTAGCGGTTGCGACATGGGACGGAAAACAAGTTAAAGAGTGGCACGATTTATTGGTTACGACCTCTGGCTCTGACACTTCACGCCATTACGGCAGTCGCATCACTTTTGATGACCAGCATCTGTACTTTTCCGTGGGCGATCGAGGCAAGCGTCCGAATGGCCAGGATCTCAGTGTCCACTCCGGCAGTATTCTGCGCCTCAATCTCGATGGCAGTACACCGGATGATAACCCGTTCGCCGGCCAGGCTAATGCCCAGGCACAGATCTGGAGTTATGGCCACCGCAACCCGCAGGGGCTGTTTTATGATCAGCAGACTCAAAGCCTGTGGGAAATTGAACACGGGCCGAGAGGCGGCGACGAAATTAATCTGATTCACAAGGGTGCCAACTATGGCTGGCCGAGAACATCACACGGCAAAGAATACTGGGGTCCGCTCGATGTTGGTGACAGTGAAGAAGCGCCAGGGATTGAATCGCCGCGTCAGGTTTACATCCCCTCTATCGCCCCGAGTGGTTTACTGCTCTATCGCGGCCAGCGCTACCCGGATTTAAATGGCAAGCTGCTGACCGGTGCACTCAAGCTGACTCACATCAGCGTGATTACGCTCGATAACAATCAGATAGGGGTAAAAGAAGAGCGCCTGGTCGATTCACTCGGCGAGCGAATCCGTGATATCCGCCGTTCACCAGACGATTGGATCTATTTCTCCACCGACAGCGGTAATCTGTATCGGCTCAAGCCTTAGCTATGATTAAGCCCCGGACACAAAAAAGCCTGACTCATTAGTCAGGCTTTTTTGTTTAGAATGGAGCGACACACGAGGTTCGAACTCGTGACCTCAACCTTGGCAAGGTTGCGCTCTACCAACTGAGCTAGTGTCGCATGTTCTGCATAAGCAGAGAGATGGTGCCCCGGGCCGGACTTGAACCGGCACGACTCGAAAGTCGAGGGATTTTAAATCCCTTGTGTCTACCAATTTCACCACCAGGGCACGCAAAATTGTTGCGATGGTAACGCCATCTAAAAGTATCGCTGTATCAGCCATACTAAAATAAAATCTGGAGCGACACACGAGGTTCGAACTCGTGACCTCAACCTTGGCAAGGTTGCGCTCTACCAACTGAGCTAGTGTCGCAAATGGAGGCGCGTCCCGGAGTCGAACCGAGGTCCACGGATTTGCAATCCGCTGCATGGCCACTCTGCCAACGCGCCTTCGTGTACTTACTCGCTAACGCTTTACAACGTTGCTCCTGAGTACGGGATTGCATTCTACGGATTCGATGCCTTGAGTCAACACAATTTTTTTGATTTTAAATCGTTTGTCTATTTTACATTCAGAAAGCGTTAAATTGCTCATTTTGACGACAAAAAATAGCGTAATTTCCTCAACATAACCGACTTCTCTCCGCCGATTTCACGCTGTCAGCACTGCTAAAACGTCAAAGAAATAATGCCGAAACAAAAAACGGGCCGAAGCCCGTTTTTCTAATGATGTTCTGCGCTGAGTAAATCGTCTTTCGCGGCAGCGAGATACTGCACCATCGACCAGTAAGTCAGAATGGTTGCGATATAAATTGCGGCGTATCCCAACCAGACCATCCAGTCATCGTAATGCCAAATCAGTACCCACAAAGCAAACATCTGAGTCAGTGTCTTCACTTTACCAATCCACGACACGGCAACACTCGCGCGTTTGCCGATTTCTGCCATCCACTCACGTAGTGCCGAAATAATAATCTCACGCGCAATCATGGTGACAGCAGGAATGGTAATCCAGATATTGTGGTAGTACTCAGTGATCAAAATCAGCGCGGTGGCGACCAGTACTTTGTCGGCGACCGGGTCAATAAAAGCGCCAAAACGGGAAGTTTGGCCCAACTTACGCGCCAACATTCCATCCAGCCAGTCGGTGAAGCCTGCAACCCAGAACACCATTGCCGCAGCAAACGGTGCCCAGCTGTAAGGCAGGTAAAAACACACGACAAATACCGGGATCAGGAAAAGTCGTATTAAAGACAAAATGTTGGGTATGTTCAAACGCATATTTTTAGGCTCTTATCAACTGCGCGTTAATGGTGCGGTATTTTTGTCATTGTTTCAATGCTTGATAAATGTTTTCTGCTAAAGAATGACTGATGCCGGGCACTTTGGCGATTTCTTCCACAGTTGCCCGTTTCAGCTCCTGCAAACCACCCATGTATTTCAGCAACGCCTGGCGACGTTTCGGGCCGATACCCTCGATACCTTCCAACGTACTGGTACGACGGGTTTTGCCCCGCTTTGCGCGGTGTCCGGCGATCGCGTGGTTATGACTTTCATCACGAATGTGCTGAATCAAATGCAGTGCGGGTGCATCACTCGGCAGATGGGACTCTTCTCCATCAGTAGTAATCAGAGTTTCCAGTCCCGGTTTGCGGGTCACGCCTTTAGCAATACCGATCAAACGTGGCCGCTTGGGCCAGTCCTGCCAACATTGCTGTAGAATCTCATGCGCCCGGTTGAGCTGCCCTTTACCACCATCAATAAAGATAATATCCGGGATCTTATCGACATCCAGCTGTTTGCTGTAACGTCGCTCCAGTACCTGCCCCATCGCCGCATAATCATCACCGCCGGTAATACCGGTAATGTTGTAACGACGGTATTCCTGCTTCACCGGCCCTTCCTGATTGAAGACCACACAAGACGCAATGGTGCTTTCCCCCATGGTATGGGAGATATCGAAACATTCCATACGGGCGATACTGGTCATCCCCAACTCTTCCTGCAACGCTTTGAAGCGTTGACTGATGGTCATCTTATGATTGATCTTACTGGTCAGTGCCGTCAGCGCATTGGTGTTCGATAGATTCAGATAACGACGACGGATGCCGGTCGAGTTAGCATGGAAGGTGACTTTACGCCCCGCCAGCTGGCTCAGAGCCGCCTGCAGCGCGCTGGTGTCTGGCAGCAGTTCCTGATTGAGGATAATACGGCTAGGGACAGTGCGCGCCTCATTATGGCTGAGGTAATACTGACTGAGAAAGCTTTCGAACACTTCCTGCTGGGTGGTTTTGTTTGGGATCTTGGGGAAATGGCTGCGACTGCCCAGTACCTTACCCTGACGAATCATCAGGATGTGAATACAGGCGATGCCATTCTCCTGAGCAAAACCGAGTACATCCATGTCATCCATGCTGTCTTCCGAGACGAACTGCTGCTCCTGTACCCGGCGGATAGCATGAATCTGATCGCGATACTTGGCTGCCTGCTCAAAACGCAGTTCCTGACTCGCCTTTTCCATTTTGGCGATCAGGATTTCCAGCACCTGTTTATCTTTACCCTGCAGGAAAAGACGAACATAGTTGACCAGTTCGGCGTACTCTTCATCGGAGATAATGGTGCTGACACAAGGCCCGGCGCAACGCCCGATCTGGTACATCAGGCACGGTCGGGTACGGTTGCTATAAACCGTATCTTCACACTGTCGTACCGGAAAAATCTTCTGCAGCAGATGCAGCGTTTCACGCACTGCCCCGGAGTCCGGATAAGGCCCGAAATACTCCCCTTTGCGCTTTTTCGCGCCACGATGCATCGACAAACGCGGATGTTTATGGCCGCTGATAAAGATATAGGGGTAGGATTTATCATCCCGTAACAACACATTATATTTTGGCAAATACTGCTTAATATAATTGTGTTCCAGGATCAGAGCTTCGGTCTCGGTATGGGTCACCGTGACGTCGATTTTCTCAATATGACTGACCAGCGCCTTGGTCTTCTCACTGTCAATTTTCTTACGAAAATAACTCGAGAGGCGCTTTTTCAGATCTTTGGCTTTACCGACATAAATCACTTCAGCCTCGGCGTTGTACATACGGTACACGCCAGGCTGATTAGTGACAGTCTTTAGAAACGAAACAGAATCAAACGCAGACACTACAACTTCTCGGTATCCAGCATTCCGTGACGGATCGCCAGGTGCGTCAGTTCAACATCACCGCTGATGTCGAGTTTGGCAAACAGACGATAACGGTAGCTATTGACCGTTTTAGGACTCAGATTGAGTTGCTCCGAAATATCGGTCACTTTCTGCCCTTTGGTGATCATCAGCATGATCTGAAGCTCACGTTCGGACAAATCGGCAAATGGATTTTCAGAGGCTGGCGAAAACTGGCTTAAAGCCATCTGCTGCGCTATTTCCGGAGAAATATAACGCTGACCACTGTGCACCACGCGAATGGCATTCACCATTTCATCCGGGGCGGCACCCTTGGTCAAATAGCCTGCCGCTCCGGCCTGCATAACTTTGGTCGGAAACGGGTTTTCTGTATGAACGGTTAACACGATGATTTTCACGTCAGGATTGAAACGCAGAATCTTTTTGGTCGCTTCCAGGCCACCGATTCCAGGCATATTCATATCCATCAATACAACATCAGCATGGTGATTACGACACCATTTGACGGCTTCTTCACCGCTATCAGCTTCCCCTGCTACGTTCATTCCACGGACGTCTTCAATAATACGTCGTATCCCTGTGCGAACCAGCTCGTGATCATCTACAAGGAAAACACTTATCAAACTTGTATCTCCACACTTAACTAATGGCTCTGCACCCACCGAGGTAGTGGATAGCAGCATGGCTGCCCTAGTCTAACTTAAATTAAACTTTTTGCTTACCCTGAATATGTGCTGAAACGCAAACTTTAGCAAGCACTTATTAATCCTTAATGTCATTGATTATGCATTATTTATTAAATCAATAACTTAAGAAAACTTTCAACCTCAGAGTACCGCGCAGCACGCTTGCCGTCTACCCCTTTGAACAGAGCTTGCGCAAGTGGCTGAATCGGTTCAATGAACAAAAACAGCTCATCTTGCTTAAGGTATCAACAATCAGGCCCGGATCTGGTGGTTAAAAGCAGGATTGCGTCCGCTTTACACGAAAATTTGTTATAGTGCTCAGTCAACGACACCTCCAGCGACCCAAGAGCATGTCTGATGACGTCCCGGCACTGCCCTACGCGCAGTAACCACCCGTATTATTATATGCAATTTTCTTGGCCCGCTTGCGGACAAAGTCGCAGACTGGCAATGCTGAAGTCAATTATCGCCAGACGGCATAATAACCAGTCAGTCAACATAAATAGCGGATCAGGAACGTGAGTATTCAACAAGGCTTTTTATTAACCAGACAAGCCCGGGACGTCAGAGGTCAAACCCAGATCGAACTGTGGCTGGCGACTGATCAAGGCCCGACTCAACTGCTAATCCGTGGCGAACAGCCGGTGTTTTTTATCCTCCAGCAGGACATCGATGCTGCGCAGGACATCGCCCGTCAACATCGTCTGCAAGCCCAGTTTCGCCCACTGCCGCTCAAATCATTCGAGCAACAGCCATTAGCCGCTTGTTACAGTGATTCCATCCAGCATTCCAATGCGCTTGTCTCGCATCTGACGCAAGCGGAGTTGCTGACTCTGGAAGCGGATATCCGCCTTGCCGATCGCTATCTGATGGAGCGTTTTATCCGTGGTAGTGTCGAATTTTCCGGCCCGGCTCAATCGATGGGCTCCTACTCCAGTGCACGGCAGATCAAGTGTCGACCGGGCGATTACATTCCTAATCTCAGGGTTGTCTCACTGGATATTGAGTGTTCAGAAAAAGGCATTCTCTATTCTATCGGACTCGACTCAGAAATGGACAGCCGGGTTATCATGGTTGGCAAGCCGCAAACGGCTGAGACTCAGATTCAGTGGGTTGAGGACGAATACGCCCTGCTGACCGCGATGGTAGAGTGGTTCGAACATTTTGACCCGGATGTCATTGTCGGCTGGAACGTGATTGATTTTGACTTTCGTCTGCTGCACAAACGCGCGGAGTGGCACAAGCTAAAACTGATGATCGGCCGTGCCCGCCAGCCAAGTTTTTTTCGTACGGCCAGTCAGACGCAGCAAGGCTTCATCACCATTCCCGGCCGCGTCGTACTCGACGGCATCGATACCCTCAAAACCGCGACCTACCATTTCCGCTCCTGGTCACTGGAGTCGGTTTCCCAAGAACTGCTTGGCGCAGGGAAAGCAATTCATAACGTGCATGACCGCATGGACGAAATTAATCGCATGTATCGTGAAGACAAACCGTCCCTGGCCAAATATAACCTGCAGGACTGCGTGTTGGTAAATCGTATCTTTGCGAACACCCATTTGCTTGAGTTTGCCATTGAGCGATCCCGTCTGACAGGTGTCGAGCTCGATCGCGTCGGCGGATCGGTCGCCGCCTTCACCAATCTGTATCTGCCGCAGTTGCATCGCGCGGGTTATATCGCTCCCAACCTGCATTCGGAAAACTGGCTGGCCAGTCCCGGCGGCTATGTAATGGATTCAATCCCTGGCTTGTACGATTCAGTGCTGGTGCTGGATTTTAAAAGCCTGTATCCGTCCATTATCCGCTCATTTCTGATTGACCCGATGGGATTGATTGAAGGGCTGCAGCTTCAGATTGGCAACGCACCTGACCAGGCTGTGCCCGGTTTTCGCGGCGGCCAGTTTCATCGCAGCCGGCATTTTCTGCCACAGATGATCGAGAACTTGTGGGCCGCACGTGACGTAGCGAAAAAGAATAATGAGAAAGCCTTCTCGCAAGCGATTAAGATCATCATGAACTCGTTTTATGGCGTGCTGGGTTCCTCAGGCTGCCGCTTTTTCGATACCCGCCTCGCTTCCAGCATTACCATGCGCGGTCACGAGATCATGAAGCAGACCAAGCAGCTCATCGAAGCGCGCGGTTATCAGGTCATTTACGGTGACACCGACTCGACCTTTGTCTCGCTCGGCAGTGAACACTCGCAGCAGGATGCCGACCAGATTGGTCAGTCACTGGTACAACACATCAACCAATGGTGGCGCAAACACCTCAAACAAGAATACGCCCTCAATTCGATTCTCGAACTGGAATACGAAACCCATTACCGCAAATTTCTGATGCCGACCATCCGGGGGTCGGAAACCGGCTCGAAAAAGCGTTACGCCGGGCTGATTGGCGAGGGTGACAACGAAAGAATGGTGTTCAAGGGTCTGGAAAGCGCCCGCTCCGACTGGACTCCGCTGGCGCAACAATTCCAATCCGAGCTGTACCGGATGATTTTCCATGGCGAGCAGCCTGATGATTATATTCGCCGGATTGTCGAGGAGACGCTGGCCGGTGAACACGATAACGAACTGGTATATCAGAAACGTCTGCGCCGTAAGCTGCATGAGTATCAGAAAAACGTGCCGCCGCAGGTGCGTGCTGCCCGTATGGCGGATGAAATCAATCAACGTCTCGGACGTCCGTTGCAATATCAGAACCGCGGGCTGATTGAATACTGCATGACCATCAACGGACCGGAGCCGAGAGAGTATCAACACAGCGCAATGGACTATCAGCATTACATCGACAAACAGCTCAAGCCGGTTGCCGATGCCATACTGCCGTTTATTGGCCGGCAATTCGACCAGCTCAGTGCGCCTCAGTTAGGCTTATTCTGAGCCTGGCGCACATACTCAAGTAAATCGTCACTATGGAGTGCTTTGGCGTAATACCAGCCCTGAACGGAAACCTCGGAGCGGGTTTCAATGCAGCTCAGCTGCTGCTCTGTTTCGACGCCTTCCACAATCACACTCAGATCCAACGACTCAGCCAGAGACTGCAGGCTGGCGAATACCTTTCTGCCTTTCGGATTGTCCAGCGCCAGCACAAACGAACGATCGATCTTAATACAATCGATATCAAAGCGGTTAAGATAACTGAGTGATGAGTAGCCGGTACCAAAATCATCGATGTGGATTTCAACTCCCAGCTCACGTAAGCGTTTGAAGGCCGACATAATGTACTGCTCGTCCACCAGCAACGATTCTTCGGTAATTTCGATATGAACCAGACCACGTAGCGGTTTAATCAGTGCCGCGATAATATCCAGGCTATCGCGGTCGAGCAGTGTCTGCGGGCAAATGTTGACGCTCACCGGCAAATCAACTCCAAGAGAGCGCCAGTGACTCAAGTCCTGTGCAACCCGGCGAAATACCCATAAATCCATCTCTTTCATCATGCCAGCCTGTTCCAGCCACGGTATAAAACTGCCCGGATATTGCAAAGCACCCTTTTCATCCATGGTTCGAATCAGCGCTTCGCAGCCAGTCACCCGGCCAGTACGCAGGTCCACCTGAGGCTGATATTGCAGACAGAATTCTTTACTGCTGATACCGCGCAGATGTTGCTCGACCGTATGCTGTTCACGTTGTTTTTGCTGCGCGAGCAGAATCGGGTCATCCTGCAGCCACTGCGCTTCTTCTTCACGACGCAGGTAAGAGGTATTCAGTGCAGAAATTTTGATTTCGCTGCCGGAATAGAACTTATTCATACGCTTCACTGCCGGAAAATAGATGGCACAACCCAGCAACACATTGAACAGTTGCAGCAACACCGCGTGCCAGTCTCCTTCTGTCGATACCCAGGCATTAAACAGCACCGGAGTATGAAAAGGCACCGAAACACTCGGGGCACTGACCCAGCCCCACTGTACCGCGAGCAGTCCGGTCACCACATTCAACATCGGAGTCAGCACAAAAGGCAGCAGCAGACGCGGGTTATAAATGATGGGCAGGCCAAACAGCAGAATCTCATTGACGTTGATAAACGCAATCGGAATGCTGGCCAGAGCAATCAAACGCAGGGTGCGCTGACGCGCAAACAGCAGCAAAGCCAATACCAGAGATAAGGTCGCACCACTGCCGCCGATAAACACAAACGTGCCCATAAAAGACAGGTTCATGACATAGGGCACAGCACCACCGGCAAGGACCGTCGAATAGCTCAGACTGCTGGCTTCCTGAAGCAAATCAACCATAGGTAACAGCGCATAATAACCATGGACACCGACAAACCACAGGAGTGAATTCAGAGCGGAAAACGTCAGACCAAACAACCACGGTTCATTGGCATAATCGGGGCTAAACAAGCTTTCAAACGGTAGATGGGATAAGAGGAGAAACAAACCACGAGTCACCAACATCACCACCGCGGCCACCATGATGGCCGGAATCACCATATTCAGTGACTCTTTAACGATGGATCCGGCACTGTTAGATGAGGTGATATTGAAGCGCTCAAAAGCGAGCAGTTTTGCCAGCAGAGGAACCGAGAACAGCGGGATAACGATCGAGAGCACGATATGAAAGGTCATCAGTGCCACATCAGAATGTGACATTGCCGCTGCCAGCACCAGATAAAAAATGTTGATCAGCGCTACCGGAGGCCTTGGCAGACGCCAGTGCATTGCCAACACGTAAGATAAGGTCGCTGTCATCAGATAAGGAAAAAACTCGCCGATAACCTGATTGGTGTTGTACATCACATCGACCCAACCCGGGCGTTCATCCAGCAGCCATTCACCCATGCTGGCCAGCAGCAGGGCAAACGATGACAAAATGAGACAAGGAATCAGCCAGACCATGCTTTCACGTACCGCCTGCATGGAACTAACGATAAACCGTGCGCCTTTATCCAGTAACCGCTCCCGACCAGAAGCGAGAGGTTTTGACAACTCAGGCATCTATAACTCCATTTACCCAGAGAACTCGATTTACTCAGAGAGCCAGAGCTTAACATATCAGTCACATATCATGATAATCCGCACGATACGTGGTAAATAAATCTTTCGGATATGGGAGAAATACCTCGATTTGAGCCGAATCTGAGTCTTCAGCCGATACGAAACTCGGTTTTTTCATATTGCTTCACTAACCAAACGCCAAAACTGTCCAGTAAACCAATGACCGAGCGCTTGGGAATGACTCTGGTGGAAAGCAGAATATTCAGCCGCTCTACCTCGAGCTGCTTTTCCGGATGGTAACGGACAAAATGCTGTCCACATTCCTTCGGATCGTCATACCAGTTTTTGTCGCGGTACATAATCAGCGAATAACTGGCGCGCAGCAGCTTTTTAGCAATGGTCTGCTGGGCCCTGATTTGCTCTTTGGCCGTGGCCGCTTTAGCGATTTTGTCCCGGTAGTAAACCAGCCAGTCACCCACATCCATATTCCAGTGTTTGGCGATTTCCCAGCTCGGTTCGTAATCACCAAAACAGTCGCCCAGGTTATCGCCATACACGCACACACAACAGTGGCGCAGCATCGGCCCCCAGGAAAAAATACTCTCCAGCGTCGCCACATCGCTCACCACAGCGGTTTTGATCGCCACATCGGTCACAAACGGGAAACTTTTCTGAAAACGCCAGCGAATCGTATTGAGCAGGGTGGCTTTCTTATCGTCAAAGTCACGATGAGTGACCAGCACCACATCCAGATTAGAGTGTCCGGGCTGGGCGGTTTTACGTGCCACGCTGCCGTAGATATAAATACTGTGCAGCACCTCCCCCAGCCCGGCCCGCAAGAAACGCACTAAGTCGTCAATGGCCGGCTGATAAGCAGGTTGAAAAGGCTGGTTAGGATCGATGACCGACAATGTCATGACAAACAGAAACTCCGCGCTGAATTAACTTATTGCTGTACTCATTGATATAATGTTCGCTGATGACCCGCCGCGAATCAATACCTTGCTGTTTACGCTGCCGAATAATCATCCACAAATACACTATCTTGAGGTCACTGTGTGCAGAGATATTCCTTTTTGCCCCGCCCTTTAGTTATAATGCCGCCAACTTTAGAACGAAGGATAAAAATCCATGCCAAAGGCAAGTGAACTGAAAAAAGGTTTTGCGATTGTTTCTAACGGCAAAACGCTACTGATCAAAGACATCGAAGTGACCACTCCTGGCGGTCGCGGCGGCTCTAAAATCTACAAACTGCGTTGTACTGATCTGACAACCGGTGCACGTGTTGACGAGCGCTACAAGTCAGACGATTTCCTGGATACCGTTGAGATGAACAAACGCAATATTTCGTTCTCTTACGTAGACGGTGACGAGTACATCTTCATGGATAACGAAGACTACTCACAGTTCGTGTTCAAACAAGCCGATATCGAAGATGAACTGCTGTTCATCACTGAAGACATTCAGGGCATGCAAGTGGTACTGGTAGACGGTACTGCTGTCGCCATCGAAATGCCTTCTTCTGTTGAGATGGTCATCGAAGAAACCGATCCGTCAATCAAAGGCGCCTCTGCTTCTGCACGTACTAAACCAGCGCGTTTTGCAACTGGCCTGGTTGTTCAGGTTCCGGAGTATATTGCGACTGGCGAACGTGTTATTGTGAACACCACAGAACGCAAATTTATGAGCCGAGCTTAATTATGTCTGATTTAATTTCTTACGACGATGCTATCGACGCCGCTTACGACATTTTCCTCGAAATGGCACCTGATAACCTCGAACCTGCCGATGTCATTCTGTTTACCGCGCAATTTGAAGACCGCGGTGCAGCAGAAATCGTCGAAGTGGGTGATGACTGGGACGCAGAAGTCGGTTTCGAAGTCGATAAGGAAGTGTTCGCAGAAGTACGCATTGGTCTGGTAGACGAAGAAAATGACGTACTGGATGACGTATTCGCCCGAATGCTGATCAGCCGCGACCCGGATCAGAAATCTTGTCACATGCTGTGGAAACGTGATTAATTTTCGTTTTTTGCGTTGATGCGGTTTTTGAGTTCATTCTGAACTGAATAAACTCATCACAAAAAGTAAATACGCAGTGATAAGTCGAACGCCAACCTCAGGGTTGGCGTTCTTGTATTCAGGGCTGACAGCGCTCTGCTACACCAGCTGATAGTGAATCACATACAGCTCTTCGATACCGGGATAGATATCGCCTATCACCTGCTTAAGCTGATCTAACGTCATATTCTCCTGCTCGGCATGAAATTCGGTCAGTTGCGAAAATTGTACCGGTTCTACTTTTTCAATCCGTAAATGGCAAAAATAGCGCCCCTCTTCCAGCGTTGACACTTCAACCACTGTACCCGGCTGATAGTCGCTCTCGCTTTCATCACGAATGGTGATCACTTTCTTGCCCGCCAGAATATCGGCTTCAAAACGGGCAAAAAATGTCATCGTTGTTGGCGCTGCCATACTGCATATTCCTTATTTAATACAATTAACTGGCTGATATTTTACTATATCCAATCAAGGTATCTGCTGGTCAAGCCATACAAAATGTCCATTGGACGACACCAATTTAGATTGGTTAAATATCAACCTCATTTGCGTTGATTAGGTTACTCTAGGATACATCATGATAAACAAGACCCGAAACGGCTTAATCGCTTTGCTGCTCTGCCCTTGTCTGTCGTATGCCAATAGCCAATATGGCCCGTTACAACTCTACGCTCAATCGCCGCTGCAGACCAACTCTCTGACCCCGCAGATACGTTCCGGTTTCTCCCTCCCGCAAGGCTCGATGGAATTTGCCACCAGCGGCACCATGGCCAGTGTCTGGGCTGTGACCAATGATTACGAAGCCGACTACTATCAGAATCAACTGTTTCTTGGTATGAAATGGCAGATGTCACCACGCTGGCAACTGGGCATGAATTATCGCTGGAACGTAGCATTCAACAACCATCTTGATGAAGTCACGATGGAATTCCATCGCATCTTTGGCCTCGATCAGGCAGGGCGAGAGGACGTCGATCGGGATCGATTTTATCTCGACGTACCGGATCATGATGTCCATTACGATAACTTCGAGGGCGAAACATTAAGCAGTGCCCTGACGGCGTACCTGCAATATCAGCTGTATCAGGATCAGTACCAGGGCTTGTCATTGGGAGGCTCACTCTATTACAACGACCTCGACCACGGCTTACTCAGTAACAGTCGCTTCGAACAGGCACTGCAGCTCAATTACGCCTACCAATACCAACGCCATCTGCTCAACGTTCTGCTCGGTGTTTCTTTTCATCACAGTGAATCTGTGTTCCGCCATCTTGAATACCGTGACAATACCGCCACATTTGGCCTGAGTTACCAGTATGAGCTCGCCGCCCGCCATCATCTGATTGGCGAGGCTCATGTTTATGAAGGCGTGTCAGATGGCTTTAGTGAGATGTCCAAACCGTCAACCGAATTTGTGCTTGGTTATCGTTACCTGCTGCCAAACAGCGCGATTGAATTCTCTATGATCGAAAATGTATTCAATATGGACAATAGTACCGATATCGCGTTTAGCCTGGCCTACCGTCACCAGTTTAACCCCGGCTAAAACCGGATCCAGCTAACACCTTAAGATGAAAAGACAAACGATGAATTGCATTTTTATGCTCAGTTATAGATTATTTGTATATTCAAATTAAGGTTAGTGTGTATGTCCTCTTCGCCCCTCTATCTGCAGATTAAACAGTTTATTCTGGACAACATTGAGTCCGGCCGTTGGCCGGTCGGTCATCGTATCACTACCGAGCTGGAGCTGACCGAGCAGTTCAGTGTCAGCCGGATGACCGTCAACAAGGCGATCCGTGATCTGGTTGCCGATGGTATTCTGCAGCGCCGCCCGCGTCTGGGGACATTTGTCTGCGCACCGGAAGAGAAAGCTGAATCCCCGTTGCTGGATATTCGTAATATTGCCGAGGAAGTGGTCAGCCGCGGCCAGCGTTACCACAACAAAGTCATCAGCCAACACGAGCTTATTGCCGATGACTTTGTTGCGATAAAACTGGGCGTCATGGTCGGCACAGCGGTGTTTTACAGCGAGATCCTCCATTTTGCCAATGAGACCCCGCTGCAACTGGAGGTACGCTGGGTGAATGCCCGCTACGCGCCGCACTACCTCGAACAAGATTTTACCCGCATCACACCCAATCAATACCTGTCTGAGAATTGCCCGTTAAGCGCAATTGAGCATACGGTCGAAGCGATCGTGCCGGATAATCACATCAAAACCACTCTCGCCCTCAGCGCCAGCGAGCCCTGTCTGCTGTTAAACCGGCGCACCTGGAGCGGCGATCGCCTGGTCAGTTCCGCTCTGCTCTATCACCCGGGTTCCAAATACAAACTGACGTCAAAGATCGTTTTATCCTGATTGCCGGCATCTCCTGTTCCCTTTGATCTTTCAGGATTATTCACCTCGTGAAAGATCAAACCTCGCTTTACCGTAAAACCGCCCTCCATCGTAAGACGGAAAGTTGATCACAGTTTTGCAACATTCACCTTGTCGGTTGCGTTTAATTGCATCATTATTTGTATATACATTTAAGCAGACAATTAAATTGTCTTGTCACGACACAGCCAAACCACTGACGTTCAAAACAACGACGTTAAGCAACGAAAGGCCGGTGTCAAACAAGAAATGTCATAAGATCAAAGTACAGGCTAAATGACTTGTGACACCAAGAGGGAATTATGGACCTGATTCTGACCAATGCCCGGCTTGTCAGCATGCAGCCAAAAAATAGTGGCTACCAACCTACTGACCCGGTCAACATCGTGATTCGTGACGGCAAAATTGTTGCAATCAGCAGTGCAGCTGCCAGTAACGAAACCGTCAGCAGTGACAGTCGATACATCGACTGTAGCGGTAAACTGGTCACTCCGGGCTTGATTGACTGCCATACCCACCTGATTTATGCCGGTAACCGCGCGAATGAATTCGAAATGCGCCTTAACGGTGTGCCTTATCAAACCATCGCGGCACAGGGCGGCGGTATTCTTGCCACGGTGAAAGCCACCCGCCAGGCCAGTGAAGAACAGCTGATTGAGCTGGCACTGCCTCGCTTAGACGGGCTGCTGCGCAGCGGTGTGACTTCGATTGAGATTAAATCCGGTTATGGCCTCACTCTGCACGATGAACTGAAGATGTTGCGTGCGGCGCAAGCCCTGCAGCAACACCGCCGGATTAAAGTCACCACAACATTACTGGCCGCGCACGCCCTGCCGCCGGAATTTGCCGGACGCGCTGACGCCTACATCGAACACATTTGTCAGACCATCATCCCGACAGTGGCTGAGCAGCAGTTGGCCAGCAGCGTCGACGTATTCTGCGAGTCGGTCGGTTTTAACCTGCAGCAGACCGAGCGCGTCTTTGCCTGCGCCCGTGAATACGGCCTGCAGGTCAAAGGTCATACCGAACAACTGTCGAACCTTGGCGGCAGTGCGCTGACCGCACACTATCAGGGGTTGTCTGCCGATCATATCGAGTATCTCGATCAGGCCGGTGTGGCGGCGCTGGCACAATCAGGCACAGTGGCGACTCTGTTGCCCGGCGCGTTCTATTTTTTACGGGAAACGCAAAAACCACCGGTCGAACTGTTGCGTAAATATGGCGTGCCGATGGCGCTGGCCAGTGACATCAATCCGGGCACATCACCTTTTGCCGACCTAACCTTAATGATGAATATGGGCTGCACTCTGTTCGGCCTGACCCCGGAAGAAACTCTGCGCGGTGTGACGCAGCATGCCGCGCGAGCGCTTGGCTTTGCCAAAACCCGCGGTCAAATTGCCACCGGCTTTGATGCAGATCTGGCGATCTGGAATATCGATCATCCGGCTGATCTCAGCTACCAGGTGGGCGTTCCGAGATTACATGCACGAATCGTCGATGGAGTGCTGTGCAATGACTGATGCAATTCAAACCTCACACAACTTTACCTGGCAAGGTCGTCACGATGCCGAAGACGGAACATTGGGGACTCGCGTGCATCATGTGATGCAATGCCTGTCTGCGAGCGGTCTTGAGCCCAACCAACAGGCCGTATCCATACTCGGCTTTGCCTGTGATGCCGGCGTAGCGCGCAATAAGGGCCGTACCGGAGCGCAGCAGGCACCGGATCGGATCCGGCAGGCACTGGCAAATATGGCCTGGCATCGCGCTTCGCCACTGTATGATCTGGGCAACATTCACTGCCACGGTGACGCGCTTGAACAAACGCAAACTGACGCAGCCAGCGTGATTACTCAAGCCTTGCAACACACCCCGGTCATCGTACTGGGGGGCGGACATGAAGTGGCCTGGGCCACATTTCAGGGCCTGGCCGGGCACCTGCAGCAGACGGGCGCGCGGGCGCCGCGCATCGGAATCATCAATTTTGATGCTCATTTTGATCTGCGTGCGTTTAAATCAGAGCAGGCTGAGGTAAAACCCAGCTCAGGTACCCCGTTTTATCAGATTCAGCACTTTTGCGCCGAACATAACTGGTGTTTTCACTATGCCTGCCTGGGTGTGAGCCGGGCCAGCAACACGGCTGCCCTGTTTCAGCGCGCCGATGAGCTGGGCGTGTGGTATGTGGAGGACAAAGCACTCTCTTCACTCAACCACATCTATCACATGACTCAGTTACAGCATTTTATCGATGACTGTGACTACCTGTATCTGACTATCGATCTGGATGTCTTCCCGGCGGCCACGGCACCCGGCGTTAGCGCGCCGGCCGCCCGTGGTGTCAGTATCGAAGCGCTGAGTCCGTTTCTCGATCGTATCCTGCATTACAAAAACAAACTGATGATTGCCGATATTGCTGAGTACAACCCAAGCTATGACATCGATAATCAAACCGCCCGGCTGGCAGCCCGCCTGTGCTGGGATATTGCCAACACCATGGCGGACAAACCGCCTGCTTCACAGTGTGACTGAATCAAACTAACCCACACCAGCCTGCGTACGAGCAAGGCCGGATAAAACAGAAATACGCTCACGGACACCGAGCGATCTAACACTACGGCGCTGCCCCATACCCTACAAACTCAGGCTGCGCCAAGCTTAACCATGAAGGAGCTGTAACATGACCAAGCAAGCCGAACAAGGCACCCGTCTGGACACCAGTCGTATTATCCGCGCCCCGCACGGCACGACCCTGCGGGCCAAATCCTGGCTGACGGAAGCCCCGCTGCGTATGCTGATGAACAACCTGGACCCGGATGTCGCAGAACACCCGCAATCACTGGTGGTCTACGGCGGTATCGGTCGCGCAGCGCGTAACTGGGAATGTTATGACAAGATCGTTGAAGTTCTGGAACGCCTGGAAGACGATCAGACGCTGGTGGTGCAATCTGGCAAGCCTGTCGGTGTATTCCCGACCCACAAAAATGCACCGCGCGTGCTGATTGCCAACTCGAACCTGGTGCCACACTGGGCCAATTGGGAACACTTCAATGAGCTCGATAAACAAGGCCTGATGATGTACGGCCAGATGACTGCCGGATCTTGGATTTACATTGGCTCACAGGGCATTGTTCAGGGCACTTACGAAACCTTCGTTGCCGTGGCGAAAAAGCACTTTGACGGCAACGCCAAAGGACGCTGGGTACTGACTGGCGGCTTGGGCGGCATGGGCGGCGCGCAGCCACTGGCAGCCACCATGGCTGGTTTCTCAATGATCGCGGTCGAGTGTGACGAATCGCGTATCGATTACCGCCTGCGTACCGGTTATGTTGATAAAAAAGCCACCAGCCTCGATGAAGCACTGGCCATTATTTATGAATCAGACGAACCGGTCTCCGTCGGCCTGCTGGGGAACGCGGCCGACATCTTCCCGCAACTGCTGGAACGTAATATCACTCCGGATGTCGTGACCGACCAGACGTCAGCCCATGACCCGCTTAATGGCTACCTGCCACTTGGCTGGAGCATGCAGCACGCCGCCGACATGCGCAAAACCGATGAAGCCAAAGTGGTCAAAGCGGCTAAACAGTCGATGGCCATTCAGGTTAAAGCGATGCTGGAACTGCAACAGCGCGGCGCGGCCACGCTGGATTACGGCAACAACATCCGCCAGATGGCGCTGGAAGAAGGCGTAGAAAACGCTTTTGACTTTCCCGGCTTTGTTCCGGCTTATATCCGCCCGCTGTTTTGTGAGGGGATCGGGCCATTCCGCTGGGCAGCCCTGTCCGGCGATCCGGAAGATATCTACAAAACCGATCAGAAAGTCAAAGAGCTGATCCCGGATGATCCGCACCTGCACAACTGGCTGGATATGGCGCGCGAGCGCATTCAGTTCCAGGGCTTACCGGCCCGAATCTGCTGGGTTGGCCTGAAAGACCGTGAACGTCTCGGCCAGGCCTTTAACGAAATGGTCAAAAACGGTGAGCTAAAAGCGCCGGTCGTGATTGGCCGCGATCACCTCGACTCCGGCTCAGTTGCCAGCCCGAACCGTGAAACCGAAGGCATGCTGGACGGCTCAGATGCCGTGTCAGACTGGCCACTGCTGAATGCCCTGCTCAACACCGCCGGCGGTGCGACCTGGGTATCGCTGCACCACGGCGGTGGTGTCGGCATGGGCTTCTCCCAGCACTCGGGAATGGTGATCTGCTGTGACGGCAGTGACGATGCAGCCCAGCGCATCGGACGTGTCTTGCACAATGACCCGGCGACCGGCGTGATGCGCCATGCAGATGCAGGCTACGAGATAGCCAAACGCTGTGCGAAACAACAAAACCTCGATCTCCCTATGCTGAACGACGAACTCGCTCAACTGAAGTAAGGACTGTAACCATGTTGAATCTTGTGATTAAACCCGGCGCTTTGACCCTGAGCCAACTGCGCGCCGTGAGCCGCCAACCCGTGACACTGTCACTCGATCCAGAAGCCATTCCTGCCATTGAACAGAGCACTCGTGTCGTTGAGCAGGTGATCGCTGAGAATCGTACCGTGTATGGCATCAATACCGGCTTTGGTCTGCTGGCCAATACCAAGATTGCTCCGCAGGACTTAGAAACTCTGCAGCGCAGTATTGTACTTTCCCATGCCGCCGGTATCGGCAAATTTATGGCCGATGAAACTGTGCGCCTGATGATGGTGCTAAAAATCAACAGCCTGGCACGCGGTTTTTCCGGGATCCGTCTGCAGGTACTCGAAGCACTGATGACGCTGGTGAACCATGAGGTTTACCCGTGCGTACCGCAAAAAGGCTCGGTCGGCGCCTCCGGTGACTTAGCGCCGCTGGCCCATATGAGCACCATTCTGCTTGGCGAAGGTCAGGCACGTTATCAGGGCGAAGTGATTTCCGGCCTGCAGGCACTTAAAATTGCCGGTCTGGAACCGATTACTCTGGCGCCGAAAGAAGGCCTGGCTCTGCTCAACGGAACACAAGCCTCAACCGCATTCGCACTCGAAGGCCTGTTTATGGCCGAAGACTTGTTCGCCTCAGCCACGGTATGTGGCGCGATGTCGGTTGATGCGGCGCTGGGCAGCCGGCGTCCGTTCGATGCGCGCATTCATCAGGTACGCGGTCATCAAAGTCAGATGGATGCTGCCGCCGCATACCGTCATGTACTGGATGAACGCAGCACCATTGGTGACTCCCATCAGGGCTGCGAAAAAGTACAAGATCCTTACTCACTGCGCTGCCAGCCTCAGGTGATGGGGGCCTGTCTGCAGCAAATCCGTAATGCTGCGGAAATCCTGCAGGTGGAAGCCAACTCCGTCTCTGATAACCCGCTGGTGTTTGCCGACGATGGCGACATCATCTCCGGCGGTAACTTCCACGCTGAGCCGGTGGCAATGGCCGCCGATGGTCTGGCCCTGGCGATTGCCGAAATCGGCAGCTTGTCAGAACGCCGCATGGCACTGCTGATCGACAGCGCACTGAGTAAACTGCCTCCGTTCCTGGTCGATAATGGCGGAGTCAACTCCGGCTTTATGATTGCTCAGGTCACATCAGCGGCGTTGGCAAGTGAGAACAAAACTCTGGCTCATCCGGCTTCAGTTGACAGCCTGCCGACCTCAGCCAATCAGGAAGACCACGTGTCGATGGCAACCTTTGCCGGTCGCCGCCTGAAAGACATGAGCGAGAACACCCGCGGTATTCTCGCGGTGGAATATCTCGCCGCCGCGCAAGGTCTGGATTTCCGCGCGCCGAACCTCTCTTCTGCCCGAGTGGAAGAAGCCAGGCAGATCCTGCGCCGTGAAGTCTCGTTCTATGATAAGGACCGTTACTTTGCGCCTGATATCGCCGCGGCGAATGAACTGCTGCTGCAGGCGGTACACAATCACCTGATGCCGGAGCAATTGCTACCGAGTGTGGGGTAAAGGTTTTAGGTTTTAGGCCCTAGGGTTCTGGAACCTTAGAACCCGAATCCGACATTAAGATTGAATAAAGCAGCCAACACACTGGCTGCTTTTTTCGATAAGCGCCTCTGAGACCTAGGTTCTAGGTTCTAGAAACCGGGAACTTCACTGTCCGACATCTTTGCGAGCAATACTTCACTTCTTCCCAGCAATCGGCCCATTTTTTACGCCAGGTGAATGGCCGAGCGCATACCACACACTGTTTTTGCGGCAAATGCAGTTTTTTATGAGTCATGCTGTGTTTTCCTATACTGTGACGGGATTCATTACGACTTCCGCTGCCAAAAGATCACGCTTTTGAGCCCTTATTGTGTTGTTATTATGAATATTGTTTGTTCACTTCCAACTGATTGGACCATTAGACTCCGGGTTGAGAGCTATAATCCGTCACAGTTTTGTCGGAATAGCGTAAATTATGTTTCTAGCTCCTTACTTCTCAAATCAAGACCATCAATTCCAGTTCACTCGCGAACAGGCCAGTCACTTCGCCAAACGTGTAGCGGGCGACTTCAACCCGATCCACGATGAAGACAGCAAGCGCTTCTGTGTACCTGGCGATCTTCTGTTTGCAGTACTACTGAAACGTGAAGGCATCAGCCAGAAAATGCGTTTTGATTTCTCAGGTATGGTGGGTGACGGAACGGCTCTGCATATTGAGAACAAGTGCAGCAAAGAAAGCGCTGTCGTCGACGAGTCAGGTAAAGAATATCTGCACATGAACCGTGAAGGCGAAGTAAGCCATGACGCAGCTTTCATCGAACACGTGGTTACAAACTACGTTCAGTTTTCCGGCATGAACTTTCCGCACATCATGGTGCCGCTGATGGAAGAGCAGCAGATGATGATCAACTGCCAGCGTCCGTTAGTGATCTACGAGAGCATGGAAGTTGAATTCTCACGCCTTGACCTGACGCACCCTGAAGTAGAATTTACGGGTGCGACTTTCGATGTCGAGGGCAAACGCGGGATCGTGACGCTGAACTTCGCGTTTAAAGAAGAAGGCGAACAGGTCGGCAGCGGTGTAAAACGCATGGTAGCCAGCGGACTGAAACCGTACAACCAGGCAGATATTGATGATCTGGTCAGCCGTTTCAACGAGCGTAAGGACGCCTTCCTGGCAAAGTTCGCTAAAGCGGCCTAACAGCAGTCGCGTGCAAAAACCACAAATAAAAAAGCTTCACCACGGTGAAGCTTTTTTATTGCGCCATTACCTGGCCTAAAAACACTGATTTCAGGCTCACAGCCAGCGCCGTACCCGGGTTTTATAATCAACATAATCTTCCCCGAACAGGTGCTCCAGCGCCTTCTCTTCCGGAATAATCTGGAAGCGGTTCATGTACATCACAAATCCCGCCACCACAGCAAAACTTATCAGGTTCTGGTGCCAGTAGGCAAAACCAAACAGCAGCAGTAACAAACCAAGATACATTGGATTGCGGCTGTAGTGGAACACCCCGGAATCAACCACAGTGGTTGCTTTATAAGGCTGAATTGGATTGACTGTGGTTTTCGCACGCCGGAACTGCACCACACCGGCAATGCCGATCACAGCAGCCGCGACAAAACACACCGCAAACACCGCATATTTGTACGGCAGACTGACGTCAGTAAACGGAATCAGAACAGCTAAGCGGTTGACCAGAACCAGAGCAACCAGAAACAACGCCACAGGCGGTATTTTCAATTCCAAAAAACGCATAATAGCTCCCAGACAGGTATTGCTTCATTATAAGCCTTTTTCTGTGACGATATAAAAACAAAGCCCGGTAAAACCGGGCTTTATCAATTAAATCAGTGCTAATCTGCTTGTTCCGCCCGATTACATCAACGACAGCAACGCCTGCAGAGGATGTTTCGGTTTGGCCTCTTCAAAGCGTTTTACCTGGCTGCGGCAGGAATAACCGGTGATAAGACAACGCTCTACCGGCAGCTTCTCAATACTTGGTTTCCAGCTCAGGCCGTAAATGTCTTTCGACATCTGGAATTTATCCACTTCGTGACCAAACGTACCTGCCATACCACAACAGCCGACCGGCACTGTTTTCAGTGTTGCACCAAAGTGGGCGAAGATTGCCCCCCACTCCTTCTCCGCGTTTGGCATCCGCGTTTTCTCAGTACAGTGCGCCAGCAGATACCAAGGTTCAGCCTGAGCAGACTCCTTAGCGTGGAATTCAGTCAGGCGCGGCTGCAGCCACTCGTGCACGGTAATAACGCTAAAATCTCCCCGTTCACTACCCAGCACCTCAGCGTATTCATCGCGGTAACACAGCACCAGCGCCGGATCGACGCCCACCATGGGAATGTTCAGATCCGCCACCTGGGACAGGAATCCTGCGGTATTGGTTGCTGTTGACTTAAACTGCTTGAGGAAGCCTTTAATATGCTGCGCCTTACCGTTGGGTTTGAACGGCAGCAGAATCGGTTTTTTGCCCAGTTTTACCGCCAGAGCGACAAAATCTTCCACCACATCCGCATCGTAATAGCTGGTAAACGGATCCTGCACGATAATCACGTGCTGGTTGCGCTCATCCTGCGACAACGACGCCAGGCGCTGCATATCAAACGGAGTCAGCGGATGGCGACGGGTGCGTTGTGCCAGCGTCGGCACAGACAGCATAGGGGCATCAACATAACCCACCGTAGACGCCGTGACCTTCTGTACCCATTTCTGAGCCATCACACCGTTGACCAGTTTTGGCGCTTTAGCCATCACCGGCAGCATGGTTTCAATATTGGCCACCAGGTAATCTTTGGCCGGACGCTGATAACGCGAATGGTAGATATTGAGGAAACGGGAACGGAATCCGGGTACATCAACCTTAATCGGACACTGGCTGGCACACGCTTTACACGCCAGACAGCCATTCATCGCTTCGTACACTTCATGGGAAAAGTCATACTCATGACGCTGGTTGATACGGTTACGCACCCGGTCAATCATGGTCTTGATGGTTGGCGTGGTTTCCAGCGCCTTTTTCTCCAGATCCAGGATATCAATGCCCTGCTCGGTCAGTTGGCGCAGCCATTCACGCACCAGACCGGCACGGCCTTTTGGCGAGTGACGGCGATCGGCGGTGACCTTCATCGAAGGACACATCGGCGAGCTGGTGTCATAGTTAAAGCACAGGCCGTTACCGTTACACTCCATCGCACGTTTAAAGCTGTCGCGTACCTCGACATCAATCTGGCGGTCAAAATAGCCGCGCTTAGTGTCAGAGACTTTAACCAGTTCAAAGTTAGTATCGAGCGGCGTACAAATCTTACCCGGGTTCATCTTGTTATGCGGGTCAAACGCGGCCTTAACGCGGCGCAGTTCAGTAAACAGCTCGTCACCGAAGAATTCCGGACCGTATTCTGAGCGATAGCCTTTGCCGTGTTCACCCCACATCAGGCCGCCGTATTTCGCTACCAGCTTAACCACTTCATCCGACACTTCGTGCATCATCAGCTCTTGCTTCGGATCGCACATATCCAGCGCGGGACGCACGTGCAGAACACCAGCATCAACGTGGCCGAACATGCCGTAAGCCAGCCCTTTTGAATCCAGCAGGTCCCGGAACTCGGCGATAAAGTCAGCCAGGTTCTCCGGCGGCACACAAGTATCTTCAGTAAATGGAACCGGCTTGGCGCGGCCTTTCGCCGCCCCCAGCAGACCAACCGCTTTCTTACGCATGTTGTAAATACGGTTGATGCTCGCCAAATCATCACACACCTGGAAGCCGATAATCCCCGCTTCCTGATTCTCGACCATCACTTCCAGACGGGCGGTCAGCTGCTCCACCAGAGAACGCACTAAGGCTTCATCCTGATCAGCGAATTCAACAATATTGAGGCCGAGCATCTCTTTACCCGGAACGCTGGTGATCAGGTCACTGACGCTGTGCCAGACAATGTCTTCACGCGCCAGATTAAGTACTTTCGAGTCAACGGTTTCCACCGACAGGGCATTCGCTTCCACCATCACCGGTGCGTTACGCAGCGCCGAATCAAAGCTGTCGTACTTGATGTTCACCAGCGTACGCGCTTTCGGAATCGGAGTCAGATTCAGCTTGGCTTCGGTGATAAACGCCAGTGAACCTTCCGCACCACACAGTACGCGGGTGATATCAAATCTATCATTGTCGGTATCAAGGGCGTTTTTCAGATCATAGCCGGTCAAAAAACGGTTCAACGGCGGGAATTTAGCAACAATCTGCTCACGCTTATCACGGCATACCGCTTCGGTCACCCGCATGGCCTCAGCAGCATAACTGCCAGCCTGCGGCAAACCTTGCGATAAATCGGTTTCCAGTACCGAGCCATCAGCGAACACCGCCTGCAGGGAAAGCACATGATCCGAGGTTTTGCCGTATTTAAGCGAACCCTGACCGGACGCATCGGTATTGACCATACCTCCCAGAGTAGCACGGTTACTGGTCGACAAATCTGGCGAGAAGAAGAAGCCATAAGGGCGTACCGCATCGTTAAGCTGGTCTTTAACGACACCAGCCTGAACCCGCACCCAGCCTTCTTCGGCATTGACTTCCAGGATGTGGTTCATATGACGGGAAAGATCTACCACCACCCCTTTCGTCAGAGACTGACCGTTGGTGCCAGTGCCGCCGCCACGGGCAGAAAACGTGACGCGTTCAAATTCAGGTTTAGTGCTTATTCTACCGATGATCGACACATCCTGAGTCGATTTCGGATGGACAACGGCTTGTGGCAGTTGTTGATACACACTGTTATCAGTGGAAACAGCAAGACGACTTGAATACTGAGTTTCAATATCGCCGCTAAATCCCGCTGCTTCAAGTTCATGTAAAAACGTTAAAACAACAGGGTCAACATCGGATTGGAGGTGAAGTCTTGGTAACATTTGCTTCCTGCCCGTACTGCGCTGATCCTATCAGCTCTGGGTTATAAGTTATTTTTGGTATTAATATTTGAGTCATGTCACTTTACAACATTTAAAAAGGTGATCAAATCAGAATCTCAATGCCAGAATGAAATGAAACGGAATTTTTCACTAGTGATACCGACTTATGATTTATCACCAAGCCTGCTATGATGCGGTGTGGATTATTTCGCCCCTAACATGACGTTATACTGCGAATGGTGCATTTAATGGCACATCGGCTTAATGTGACCCAGTTTCTTCCATTACGCTTTGCGTCTAATCAGCTTTTACGGACAAATACATGAAAAAAAGTAAGATCGTCACCACCGAAGATATTTTGCTGAAACTATGCCAATCAGTGTCCAGCGTCCTGACTTCCGCCACCGCATCTAACATCTCTTACTCGGCGATGGTGCAGAAGATCAATAAAACGTCACTGAAACCGGACTTCGGTTGTTTTGTCCTGTTTGATGGCGGATTCAGCGGCCTGGTGGTCATCAACTTCACCGCCAAAGCGGCGCTGGAAGTCTACGCCAACTACATGCGCAACATGGGTATGCCGGAAGAAGAACTGGCCGTGCTGCACACTTCAGACGAAGTGGGTGATGTACTGGGTGAACTGATGAACCAGTTAGTGGGTGACTTCACCAAAAAAATACGCAAAGAGCTGCAAACTAACATTACCCAGAACCAGCCTAAAATGTTGTCGCTGAATAAGCAGGTCAATTTGTCGGTGGACACCAACCTGGATCGCCCGCAAGCACGCCGTGTCACCTTCTCGACCGAAAACAACAATATTTTCTATCTTGAGCTGGCGATGGATAAAACCGAATTTATCCAGTTGGAAGAATTTGAAATTCAGGAAGATGAAAGCCCGGATTCCATTTTAGCGGCTGCGCAACAGAAGATGGAAAGTAAGAAACAACCAGGCAGTGCAACGGCAGACGATGCCACTTCCGACCTGCTGGATGAACTCGGCCTCTGATCACAAGTTAGCCCGGCAGCGCCCCTGCTGCCGGTAAAACGCCCCCAATCACCGAACCGCAGGTACAAGACGGGCACTGATTCACATTCCTATTGGCTGCCCGGCTTTAAATTACGGCATAAAAACGGTAAAATAGCGGACTTTTCTCAATGCCGTAGTAACGTTTTTTTCATGTCGATGGATAAGCAAAAAGCCCTCAAAAAAATCGCAAAGTGCCTTGAACTGGGTAACTCCGCCAATGTGAACGAAGCCGCTAACGCCATAAAAATGGCGCACCGGCTGATGCTCAAGTATGGTCTGGATAAAGATGACATCGAGTTCATCAAAATGGGCAAAACCCAGTCCACCCACCTGCTGCCAGCCTCCATCTCATCCGCCATCTTGCGCGTGATCCGCGGCATCAATACCAAATTTGGCGTAGAAGCCGTGCTGCTTAACCATAAAGGCTTGAAACGAGTTGAATTTATCGGCGAAGCAGACCGGGCGATTTTTGCCGCTTTCGCCTTTGATATCATCTATCGGGAAATGAACGAGCAAACCGGGCAATTTCGTAACAGTTTTGCCGGTAGCGGCACACCAAATACCGAAGTCCAGCGCCGGGTAAACTCCTTTTTGTCCGGCTGGGTAGAAGGTGCGCTAGAGAAGCTGCCAGAGATAGCGCCAGACGATGAATCAGCCAACAAAATCAATAACTATATTGATAAAGAGTTTCAAAACATCGACCGGGAAACCTTCAAGCAACAGCTGCGGGAAGCCATGAAGAATCTGACTGAAGATTACGAAGTCGGACTTAAAAAAGGACGCCGGGTATCTGTAAGCCGTCCGATTGATGGTGGCCAGGCGCCGAAACTCCTTAAGTAAACGAATTTGAATCGACCGGCGGCCGATATGATTAAGCCGCTAATCGATAAGTTACTCAGTTGAATACGGTATTTAAGTAAATCCTAAGTCAAGAGTGAGTAAATTCGTCTATGCTTGCATTGACGTATGATCACTTTTTTCGTTTATTGCAATCCGGAAAACTGAATAACTCACGGAGATGAAGTTGTGAAAAAAATTACATTGGCTCTTGCAGTGTTAATTGCACTTTCTGGTTGTGCCGCCACACAACGCCAAAATGCGACCACGGGTGAAAACGAAACTAACTCAACCACCAAAGGGGCACTGTTAGGTGCGCTGGCAGGTGCTGCGGTTGGTTTAGCATCTGGTGATGACGCTAAAGAGCGACGCCAGAGAGCGCTGATCGGCGCGGCAGGCGGTGCTGCTGTCGGTGGTGGTGTTGGTTACTACTTTGACCAGCAAGAAGAAGCGCTGCGCCAGGAACTATTGAACTCAGGTGTTCAGGTACAGCGTGTAGGCGAAAACCAGCTACTGCTGCGCATGGAAAACGGCATCGGATTCCAGACCAACTCTTACCAGCTTGACTCTTCTATCCACAACACACTACGTGGCGTGGCACGCATTTTGGTTGAATACCCGGATACCAGCCTGGTGATTGATGGCCATACCGACAGCACAGGCAGCGACACCACCAACCAGGTTCTGTCTGAGCGTCGTGCTGAGTCCGTACGTTCATTCCTGTTGTCTCAGGGCGTAGCGGCAGGTCGTGCGGTAGCGCGTGGTAATGGTGAACGCTACCCGTTATGCAGCAACAGCACAGCAGATGGCCGTGCATGTAACCGCCGTGTAGAGATTCAAATCTTACCGCTGAAATGATTTAATAGGCGGGTGAGCAACGAATTGCACCATTCTGCCTGAATCGTTTAGTCGATACCCGTATGGATGTAGCCCGGCCTCAGTGCCGGGCTTTTTTGTTTTGTGGTGTGCCGTCCGCAATGTATTGACACATTGGCGGAGTATCATGACCACTTCTGATATCCCGGCCAGTTGCATACCGTCGCTCACACGCAATTCACATCATGATAAAGGGAAACCAACCACAATGAAGAAAGCGCTTCAGGCATGGATAATCACATTGGGGTTACTGCTCTCAAGCCAGGCTGTGGCTGATCCTTCCGAGCTGATCCAACTGGCGAATCAAGGGGATCGCGCAGCACAATACCAACTAGGGGTCGATTATCAAACCGGCCACAACTTAACCATCAATCTGAACGATGCATTTTACTGGTTTCAGCAAGCGGCGCAGCAAGGTCATCCGCAAGCCATGCAGCAACTCGCCAACGCTTACCAGCACGGATTAGGCACCGAAGCCGATACGACTCAGGCGTTGTACTGGCTGACGCGCCAACTGCTCAGCGGTGACAGCAACGCAGCCATGGCCATCGGACAGCTTTATGAAAGCCTTGACAGCTCCCCTGCCCCGTCAGCGATGGCAGAGCTGTGGTATCACAGTCTGGCTGACCAGAATCCACAGGCAGAGCAGCGCTACAGCGCCATTTTGCAACAGCAGTTTGACCAGCAGCGTGCCCGCCAGGTCGCGTCAATTGAGCAACTCGAGAGTGCCATCAACCAAACCACTGCAGCCGCACAGAACCAAAACTCCACTCAGTCCGCCCCACAAACGCCAAGCCTGATGAGCGACTATCTGTTTGTCGTACTGTGCATTGTGGTTTTGATCGCGGGTCTATCCGTCTACCGCTACGTCAAAAAATCCAACAAACAGCAGACCCAGCACCAGAATTCACTCAATGAAAGCCTATCCCAGAAAGACAACCTGCTTAAACAGCAAAAGCGCCAGTTGGACACGCTGTATCATCAGTTGAAGAAGATGCAAAACCATCAGCTCCGTCAGACTCAGGATCAAAAGCTGCACCTGGCCTGCGCGATGTTTGGATTTGCACCGGGACAGTTACCAGAAGAGCGGCAAATCAAAATTCGTTACAAACAATTGTCGAAAATTTATCATCCGGATATGAAAGGCAGTGAAGAGGAAATGAAGCGTCTTAACGGCGCGATGAAGGTGCTCATCAATGAAGTTAATAAATCGTTAAATAAAGTTTCATCCAACTGATATAAAACCCTCAAAGCCCCAATTACGCTTGACTACGCAATCGATTACTCTCTCAATATTTACAACAAACGGTTAACAGGCAAGCCTGTGATATGCGATAATTCTGCGCGAATTTGGCACCTGCTTCAGGTGAGGAGACAACATGTTCACTATCTACGGTATTTGCGATTGGTGTAAAAAACCAAATCAGTTGACCAAACTCGAGTATCTCGACGGCAAAACCAATCACGCTTGTGAAAACTGTAATGACTTTGCTCGCATGGACGTAAGACAATTTAATATTGCCGAGCAAGCACAGCGTGAACGTCTGGCCAGCCAAAACGCAAACCGACCATAAACCCGATAAAAGCGCCAGGACGGCGCTTTTTTGATCGCGCGATTCATCCCCTGCAGTACACACGCTTATACCAACGCCAATACTAACCACTGTATAACAACTCGTATCCATCTCTGCCCCGTCACTTAGGCGCAGCCGTTGTTCATATACAGCTAACCGCCAGTACTGGATAGAAACTACTGTATAAGCCCACTGTTCATGCGCTAAAAAGTTAGTTAGATAGATCACAGAAAATCACACTAATCAGCGACTTTACCCCAGCATTCAAATATTTAATTTATGATTAAAAATCAGTTATTTATATTTAATCATTTAAAGAAAAAGACAAAATAAGGTCAATTTTCCATCAAATCTAAACTTGATCAGCACGATATTTAGGGATACTGTATAGACATACAGCATGTATGAAAGGACAGTGTTATGCTTCATGTAGATTTCGATACCACACGTTTTGGCACCCAAACTTACACGACCGATAGCTACCGCCCGGTAAGCGTTAATCAGGACATGATGTCCCGCCTGGCGCAGCTTTCACAGCAGCAACAATGGATTTTGTACACCGCGCAATGCCCGCGCCCTCAATACGATGCCCTCGCCGCCCATCAGGTGCAGTGCGGAAAAATCATTCATATGAAACCCTCACAATCCCAATCTGAGCTGGAGATCGTGATGAAAGCGATTCAGTCCGGCAATGCGAGCGCCATCGTCGCCTCCGGCGCGATCGATTTCGTCAACCAAAAACTGCTGCAACAGCTGGCTCGTGATCACCAGTGTGAAGTGTTTTTCTTGCACCGTACGCAGCACCATTTTCATTAACTTCTTATGTGAGTACTCACGGTGATTTTGCGCAATACACAGCAAATTTGAAGCGGGCAGCCGTATGTCCCGCTTAGATTTGGAGTCTGCTTTTTCACTGGATTTAGGTGAATCCACCTGCACCACAAACCTAATTTCCGTCCTAGTTTTTTGCCCTATGTATGAGTTCAAAACTGGCGCTCTAGCGCACTTTTGGACAGAAGTGTTTTAGACCAGATGCTCTAAAGCGTTTCAGTCACATTAGAAAAGTACGTTGATTCCTTGATCGTTTGTTAAGCGTTTTTCTCAGCGATCACCAACAAACTGTCTGTATACGAATAGCCGTAACCATACCCGTAACTAGCGCCACCTTTCACGCTTTCAGTTTCACTCAATACACGCTTTGAACTCGATATACCTTGTGCCTGATACTTGTACGCATAATCACCAGAGATTACTGGAGTAATCATTTTTACACTAAAACCGTCATGATTTAGGCTTTCAATTGCTTTCTGTAAATCTGCTGCTAACCGCTCTGAGTCAACGATACAATCCGAGTAACCAGTCTGCTCCCATTTCTTTTCTTTACGATAAATATCCTTTTCACCACCGAAGAAGCCGGCTTTTTTCTCACCGGTAGGCACTTTGACCATGACTTCTTTACCAACAGGTACAAAATAACTTTTAACTAATACTACTTTTTCCATATTTCCCTCTGACGCTTAACGCCCTGTTCTTACGAATCCCCTCATAATTTCTATATAAAACAATGAGTAGACGCACATCGCTCATTCTGATCTAATGAATTTCGCCAAAAACACACCTGATTAAATGGATTTAATAGGGAGCCCTAACGATGCGCGACATTCAAATTCTACAGCAAACTCTCGAGAATCAATGCCCTGACATTCACAAAAAACGACTGAGATCTCTGATGCTTGCAACCAAAACTGTACTCGACGGCTCTGATCTCACATTGACCAAAATTGGGCGCGCACTCGACACCGATACCACCGTAATCATGCGATTAAACGCATCGACCGATTGCTCGGTAATCGCAACCTACACCGTGAAAAAGACACCATTTATAAGTGGCATGCGTCCTTTATTACCCGTGCCAACCCTTTTCCTGTGGTGCTCGTTGATTGGTCAGATGTTCGCGAGCAGCTACGTTATATGACATTGCGCGCTTCAGTTGCCGTTAAAGGTCGAGCCGCCACGCTTTATGAGCAGGCGTTTGAATACAAAAACTACAACTCTCCAAAGATCCATCAATACTTTCTCGATAAGCTTCAAACGCTCCTGCCCGAAGGCTGCACTCCCATCATTGTCTCGGATGCTGGATTTAGAAATACATGGTTTCGGCAAGTCGCCAACAAAGGTTGGTTCTGGTTGGGACGCGTACGTGGCGAAGTCTCGATCAAATGTGGTGATGCCCTTTGGCTATGGAACAAGACCTTCTATCCTCAGGAAACTGACAAACCGCAGTTTTTAGGGGAAAGCCAATTAGCACGGCGTTCGCCGCTTACATGCTTTGCCTATTTATACAAGAGCCAACCTAAAGGCAGAAACCCCCATCGACACAGCCGAACCTGCCAAAAGCATTCAGCAGGAAAAGTATTCCACAGAGGTGCAAAAGAGCCCTGGCTTCTAGTAACAAACCTCCCCAATCAGGTATTGAATGGCGTTAAAATCACTCGCTTATACGCCAAAAAAATGCAGATTGAAGAGTCGTTTCGAGATCTAAAAAGCCCCGCTTACGGATTGGCACTGCGCCACAATCGAACTCGCTGTACGAATCGTATCGATATCCTACTCCTCATGGCGCTAATGGCAGAAATCATCATGTGGTGGAATGGCTTAATCGCCATGCAAGCTCAATGGCATTATGACTTCCAAGCCAACACTATCAAACATCGCCGAGTACTATCCATCCCTAGATTGGGTAAAGAGGTACGTTGTCATCGAAGATACCAAATAAAAGGGTCCCAATATCATTGGGCTATGATGGAATATCAACGTCTCACACACACTTGTGGCTTAGGTGAATTATGAGGGGATCCGCCAGCGCCCTGTTAAGGGGTGAACAACGCCACCACCTAACCTAAGCTATTATGCCGTAAACACTAAATTTGAAGTAGAAGCAAAAATGCCAAGCGTTGAGAATCCCTTTTAAATTGCTTGTTATGAGGCAACTTGAAGCGACAAAGAAAGGAAGTTTTCATCGCATTCAGTCACCTTATAGCCGAGAGATTCGTAAAACCTTACCGCTGACTCATTTCTAGTGAAGCTTGATAAGGTTACGTGACTACGCCCTTGATCTCGCGCTCTTTTGTGAATCATATTCATGACGCTTTCACCCAATTTTTGATTTTGAAATTCTGGGAACACAATGAGTAAATGTACATGAAGTGCATTATCGTAAGGCTTGAAGCATAGCATTCCAACTCGCGTCTCATGCAGGTAAACCCAGTGAAACCAATGCGGCTCATAGTCACTTTGTAAACGATTGACCTGAAACTCATCACACCAACCAAAGACGGCATCAACATGCGAATAAAGCCCCTGTTTCACAACAGAAAACAGACTTTCAAATTCATCACTTTCTATTTGTATTAGCTGAATATCCATATGCCTCATAACGATTAGCTCAGTAGCCGAGCTCTGGCGCGTCATTTTGCTCTGCAAAATGCGTGACATTGCGAGGTCTAATGCAGCGCCTTGTTAGGCGCTTGCAAAGTCCCGTGACAGCATTTGAGACGCTGTCGACGCATTGTATTTTCCCAATCCTTTTAGTTGTTTAGTTATTTCTTGTGCCTCTTGATGGAATTGACCAAGCATGTCCTTTAAAGTTTCAAGCTTTGAAGTATCTAGAACCATTTTTACAGCAGTTCCTTTATAGTGAAAGCCGAGGTCTACATGATGCTTGCCGGAATCATCTAGAAGAATCCCATGATCACCACTACAAATGAAAAACTCACCTCCGTTCCGGCATAAGCGATTTGTCATATACAACCCATACCCTGAGTTACGCCAAGGATCATTCTTATCAACCCTAGCGCCTTTATAACTTTTACTCGATATTTCTGGCATTAACACTTGTTGGATAGCATCTGCATCACATGAAACCTCTACGAATGGGTTTTGAGAGATAGAAGCTTTTAAACCGATTCCAGCGTCCAATATTGCCACCTCAACTTTTTCATATTGAGGCCAATATTGAGCGCAATAGGCAACTTGCTTTGACCCGCTATGTTCCACAACATTTCTAACAATTTCTCGAATAGAATATGTTAGTGCGTCAACTAGATTTCCACTTTCTTGCTGAGAAAGAATTTTAGCTAGTTCCTCAGACCTACTCTCTACGATGTCTTGCTCTGGCTTCCATTCTTTATTCGCTTCATCTCTGATACTTTGGGTTCTATAAATAGTTATAGGCAGGTAAGTTTTATTTCCCGTGGCTTCCCCTGGTGCTTTACCAAAATCCAAGCCAAAAGCTTTGAAGAACCCCATATGCCCCACATAAGATTTAGAGTCGTAATTCCTATAAAATACTTCCACTTGTCTATTATCTACTTCAAACGAGCGGAGGCGTCGAGCTACGAATAACATTGAGAAAGGTTCTACCCTTCCCATATGTGAAAAGTCAATTATTACTTCATCTTCTTCAGCCGAAGAATCTAAATCTGCACAAAAATCTAATATTGAGTCAATGGAGCAGCAATTTGGATAATATAAAGTTTTCATAACCAACGTCCTTGTACCTTTGATGTGAATTGGCGCCTAACAGTGCTTTTTCAGCAGACACTGTCTGTATAATATTTTCAGAAAATATAGACACGATATCAGCAACATACTGTTCTAACTGTCTTTATAATCCTTGCACCCACAAATTACAGAACATGTCTGTATAATCATAATTGCTCAACTAGACTCATAATCTGCTATTAGTAAATGTAGGTCAAGAACTGGCATGAGAAAGTGGTCAGGAATTGGATGCTGAATGATTTTAGGGCAAATTCGTGTTACCAATGGCGTCAGTCGTGACTCTGCACGCATGACCAAAAGTATGGAAAAACTCTATATACGTGGCCAGTTTTAGTTAATCACTACAAGATGTCTGGAACATCTTGACCAGAATAGTGGCCCCTAACTGGCTTAAGGTTTTAGCTTGGGTTTATCTTGGTAGGGTCATAGGGGGGCGGTGTGTGTCTTGATTCTAAAAGCCGACCAGATTTCAGCGTGGTTTGATAGGTATCTACTTGAAGAAAGACAAAGAGTAGACGTGATTGTGAAGCTCTAATATCGATCTTTAGCATGATAAAAGCGAGTAGCCAAATAAAATGGTTCTCGCTTTTTTAATCAATTACCACGTTCGATTCGAGATAAAAATTACCCAGTAAACTCTTCAGAATCGGGACGATTGGTAAACTGCACACCATTTAAGAAGTCGCACAGCAGTTGATCTTCACACTGTTTGTAGTTTTTGTTGTTTGGCTTGCGGAAATACGCACCAATTTCGTATTTACTCAAACTAGTACCAACCACTTCTAATACGTCCAACACATCTTCTGCTTTCATGTCTAGCGCAATGCGCAGCTTCATGAGAATCATGTTGTTGGTCAACGTGACTTCTGGCTTAGGTTGCTCGCCGTCTTTTTTTCCTCGCTTGAGGTTAATAAAGCCATTTAAGAATACCGCTAACTCTTGATCCTTCATCTTAACGCAAGATTTGTCGCTTTCATCTTTTAACCAGTTTGCCACTTTATCGTGAGCCACAGTGACTTCGGCCTGCCCGAAAGCTTTCATTATCTGCGCGTTTTTAAGGTTTAACGCGTGTTGGATACGACGTAAAATTTCGTTGTTAGTCACTAGGGATTCCTAAAATGAGTTCTAAGGGTGAATAAAAATCCATCAATGACATGCGATCTGTGGGTGTCTTTATTCAATAGCGTAGTTGACGGTGACTCTAACAGAGAACACGTTTCTTCGGTAGGTTAAAAAATAGAAATAAGACGGCCTATTCGAACTAGTTGGCTAAGTTGGTAAGACTCCACTTTCATAGACACTATGCTGATTAGAAGAAGTAGGTCAAACCACATCACTGTTATTTGTCAGGTAGAAGGTTACTGGCAAAGAATGGGGCAAAATCCATTTAGGTAAGTAACTGAAACCACTCCGCTAAGGCAAAAAATCAGGACGATTTTTTAGGTTTTCGGCGGCGGGAACGCCTAAAACCGTTCCACGCCTAGCCACCAGCGCAACGAAATTGTGTTAGTGTTGTTGCAGGCAATCACAGCACGAAGAGCATGATGAATATAGGTGAACTAGCAAAAAGAACCGGTTTAACTGCATCCAAGATCCGCTTTTACGAAAAGATTGGGTTACTCAAAACCGTGAAACGTAAAGCCAACGGTTATCGAACCTACCCGCCTGAAGCGGTGATGGTGCTGGATATGATTACCACCGGACAGCAAGCCGGATTCAGCCTGGATGAGTTACGCACTCTGCTGCCCGGCGACTTATCGCAATGGGACCACCATCAACTGCTCGGTACGTTACAGCAGAAAGTGAAAGAGCTGGAAGACATCGAACAAAAGATCGCTCATAACAAGGCAAAATTACTGGCCGTGCTGAATGAAATCGAAGCCAAACCACAAGACATGGACTGCGCGCAAAATGCCGAGCGCGTGATGTCCCAGTTTGGCTGGGATATATTAACCCCCCATGCCACTTGCCCCGACGCCGCCAAATACAAATCATCCTGAGCAACATGCAACTTCGCCTTGACCTTAAACTAAGCTTTAATCTTACGATGCTGACTAAAGAATGCACATCAGGAGAAATCATCTATGCAAACCATTTTGGGAGCAAACGGGCAGATTGGCCGGGAACTGGCACTCAGTTTAAAACGCGACTACACCAGCCACATTCGCTTAGTCAGCCGACGTCCGCAGAAAGTGAACGAAAGCGATGAACTGGTTCAGGCCGATCTGCTCGATGCACAGCAAACCAGCGATGCGGTTAAAGGCTCAGAGATTGTCTATCTGACTGCCGGGTTACCTATGGATACGCAGTTATGGATAGAGCAATGGCCGGTTCTGATGAGTAATGTTATTGCAGCATGCCAAACTCACAACGCAAAACTGGTTTACTTTGATAATACTTATATGTATCCGCAAACCAGTACTCCACAGGCAGAAGATGCACCGTTTGTACCGAATGGCGGTAAAGGCAAAGTACGCGCTCAGATCACGACGATGCTACTGGACGCTATGCAACGTGGGTCGATCAACGCTGTCATTTGCCGCGCCCCCGAGTTTTACGGACCGGGCAAAACGCAGAGTATCACGAACTCAACCGTGATTGATGCGCTGTCAGCGGGCAAGCCGGCCAAAGTATTTTTACGTGACGATGTCAAACGCAGCCTGATTTTCACGCCGGACGCCAGCCGGGCGATGGCGCTGATCGGGAATACGCCTGATGCTTACGGTCAGACCTGGCATTTACCTTGTGACGATAATCGGCTCACCTATCGTCAGTTCATCGAACTGGCGGCCGGCATTTTCAACGTGCAACCGAAGTACCGGGTGCTGAAACGCTGGCAGTTATGGCTGGCGGGTAAATTCAACCCCACGGTCAGAGACGCGGCAGAACTGCTGCCTCGTTATCAGACGGATAATATTTTTGTATCGGATAAGTTCAAACGCCGCTTCCCGGACTTTGCAGTCACGACGTTTGCCCAGGGGTTAACCACCATCAGGGATGAACGACAATAATCTTAGCCATGAGCCAGCCGTCAGGCTAGCTTGTTTGAATCATTCATCATTGCTCGGAAAGTAATACGGACAGTGGCTGAGGCGCATGTTGAGCTCGCAACGGCTCCAGAGTAACAAACGCCCCTTCAATTGTTTTTCCTTTAATCCACATAACGTTCCTATTGTGCTTATCACTCGTGTTTAGTCCGCTGGCAACCAGCGTACGATGAGTTGTAGCCATAAAGACAAGGAGAGCATCCGCAGATGCTCTCCTTTTATATCGCGGCGCTATGACGGCACGCTCAATCAGGCAAATTTTTCGCCGGTTGCCTGTTCAAACTCCGTTACCATCATCTCCCACGAGCTGTGGATATTATCAGCCAGGTTAAACAACCCGCTGCGCCCAATCACATAAATGTCCGGCTTGGCATCGTGAATCACTTTCCAGTGCTTCTTGTTGGTCGATCCATCCATCTCAATCTGATACTGGTAACCATACTCTTCACGCAGTTGACGCAGTTCGGTAATTTTATCCAGCATATTGACCAGGAAGCGCTGACCAGCAAAGCCAGGATCGACCGTCATCACTGTAACTTTGTCCAGCAGATCGATATACGGCAGAATCTCACTAACCGGTGTCTCCGGGTTTAAGATGATACCTGCCTTTAGACCCGCATCATGGATTTGGTCAATCAGTCTGAAAGCGATGCCATTGACGCGCTCAGCAGGCATGCAAATGACCTCACATCGAATATCAATCAGTTGCTGCACCCAGAATGACGGATCCGTCACCATCAAATGGGCGGACATCTCTTTATTAGTCAGCTTGCGGGTTTGTTCAATAAACCACGGCGATAAGCTGAGGTTAGGCACAAAATGGCCATCCATAATATCAATATGGAATGAATCGACATGGTCGTTTAAAAAAGTAATCTGCTCTTTGAACTGATCCAGGTCCATCGTCATTAACGATGGCGAAATATTAATATGTTCACTCATGGTTATATAATCCGTTCGTTAAAGAAAAGATAATCTGTTTTTCAGGGTGCAGAGACCCATCGACCGAAAAATTAATTAAGGCCGTTAAATAAACCGGATTGAAAGTTAAAAAGATATTTAGCTGATTTTTATATCGTCTAGGTCGATATCTTCCTCTTCATCATCGTTATTTATAACAACGTCACGAGGAACATCTTTCTTGATTAGCGCATAAACCGTGCCGGTCACTAGTATATTGACGACCAGCGCCATAATACCGGCCATGGGATTGGACATGGTCGGAATCATAAAAATGCCGCCGAAAGGTACTGTTGCGTCCGCACCGTAAACCATGGTCACCGCACCACCACAAGCACCGCCGATGGCCGCCGCAGAGATACCGCGCACAATATCATTCATCACGATAGGTATTGACCCCTCAACAATGTTCACCACGCCCATCGGTACCGCCGATTTTAAAGTTTCGATTTCTTCATTGTTATAAATGTTCTTGCGCAGAAGTTTACTAATGAAGTACGCCAGTCCGAAGCCGATAGGTGTGGCCGTATTGACTAACTGCAGTGCAGTAATCGGCTCGTTGATACCCTGCGCCTGAAGCGTGAGTACGAAGGCAAAACAGGTTTTATTGATCGGTCCGCCAAAATCCAGGATGCACAGAGCACCAATCACTGCGCCCAATACCAGATTGGATGATGTCCCCATGCTTCTCAGGAAACCGGTCAGGGTATCGGTGAAGATGCCAATTGGCGTGCCGACGATATAGACCATAATTAAGCCACTGATCACCGAGGCAAAAAACGGCACAATCAGTGTCGGCATTAAGCCTCTGGCCCAACTCGGCACTTTGACATTTTTAATGATACCCAGCGCGATATAACCGGCAATATAACCACCCAGAATCCCGCCAATAAAACCAGCAGAAATGGTATTTGCCGCAAGGCCGACCACAAAACCTGGTGCGATGCCGGGTTTACCCGCAATTGAGCCGGCAATACCACAGGCAATCACAACGGGTAACAGTCCGAGCGCTTTGGCCCCCATGGTCGCCATTGACGTCCACAAATCAAACTCACCCAGTACCAAGGCGTCCTGAGGCTTGCCTCCCATCGCCATGCCGATGGCAATAATAAAGCCGGCACCACAGACAATCGGAATCAAAAACGAGATAGCGGTCAGCAGATGACCTTTAGGGTTAGCTGCTCTCCAGATGTCCTTTATACTCATAGATAAAACCCTCTGTTTGTTATTGTAATTCGTCTGGCTGAAATTACTCCGTCACTAACTGCTGGAGTTTTTCGATAAGCTTGTTAGGCGATTTAATAGCGACTTCTGTGGACACTTTAACGACTTTTTTTCCGGCAAATCGTTCTTCACCGGTGACATTAACATCGGCGGCTAACAGCACAATATCCGCTTGGGCAATATCTTCATCGGTCAATTTATTTTCGATACCGATCGTCCCCTGAGTTTCAATTTTTACGTTATTTCCCGCTTTTTTAGCGGCTAATTCAATTTTCTTTTGCGCAATATACGTGTGAGCAATACCGACAGTGCATGCGGTAATTCCTACAATATTCATCATTAACCTCGACAAGTTTATTTTTGGTTTAAACCACTAACGGATAGTTGAAAATAAATGAAAACCGTTATTCCGTTACCGTTTCCGGATTAAACAGCTCAACGATTTTTTGCGGATCTTGTTCTTGCAGCAACTGCTCGATGATCTCTTCATCTGCCAATGCGCTTGAAACTTGCGATAACAGACGAATATGCGTGGTATTCTGGTCAACCATGCGAACAGCAAACAAGATAATGCAGCGAATGTCACTGCCATCCATGGTTTCCCAAGGGATGTCGTTCTGGGTACGGCCAATCGCCAACGTAGTCTGGCGTACCGCCTCAGATTTACCATGTGGAATCGCAATGTGGTTTTCAAAACCGGTTGAGCCTTGTTCCTCGCGCAACCATACATCGCGGACAAAATGCTCTTTATCAATCACAGCCCCATCGTCAACCAATAAATCGGTCAGTTCTTCAATCGCTTCTTTTTTGGTTGTAGCCACCATGTTTAATTTGATGTGCTTTACGCTGAGTACTTTTGAAATGTCCATAAATCACCTTCGATATCCTGGGATTAAGATTGAGTAACGTTGTATACATCGCTTGCGAGATGTAGCTTTTCTGTTATGAGTTTTTCTGTAATTCGCTGCAGATCTGCATCGTTGAGAAACGCAGTGACATACACCACCGGAGTGTCAATTTCTGCCACATGAACCGTCGAGATAATCAGATCAGGCGCGAGTTTCTGATTGACGCTTTGTAAGTGGCTCGATGGCACCGTCGCCACGATTTCCCAATCGGGAAATGCCCGTACAATGCGGCTTTTGAGCAGGTGTGACGTCCCTACCCCGGTTGAACACACCAGTAATACGCGCTTGTGCGTGATCTGGCGTTCAATGGCAGCCTGAAAATGGACCGCCAGATAACCGACTTCATCATCAGAAACGGCCGCTGATATATCAGTGGTAAACACATCATTCACCGCAATACGAGTCAAATGATAGACATCCGCCAGCTCATTTTTAATTTCATCTAGCAGTGGATTACGAATAATAATTTGATAATGAAGACGGTTTATCAGCGGACGTATATGCACTTCCATGCCATCCAATAACTGTTTATCTGCAGCCAGATCAATATTAATCAGCTGCGAGAATCGTGTGACCAGTTGTAGGGAAATATCCCGTGCCTGATAACTGCATAATTCAGTATGCAATACACTGTTGTTTTGATTTTCAGACACCAATATTCCTGATGAAATAATGTACTGGTAAATAAACCACACCTCATTTTCCGGTAAAGATAAATCGATGTGCTGCTCGATTTTATCCACCATTTTACCCGCCACCCTGAATGCTGAATCCTTAGGATGCTGGCGCGCTTCATAGCATGGATTTCCCAGTAAATTACCCTTGATACGCCGGTGCATCATGATCAATATATGGGTGAAAATATTGATGTAGTAAGGTTCACCTAACGGATAGGCAAGATCTTCTTCCATGTCCTGTAGCAGAGCCTGAACAAACCCCACCTCGCCTTCGCCAAAATAGTGAACCAAGGCTTTATAGCTGCCCGGGTCAAGTCTTGAATGGTTCACCAAACCGGGATCCTGATGGTTGATTAGCCCGTTAATCAATGCCGCCATGGCCTGACGCACACTGTTCTCATCACCTTGAATTCGAGTGCCGCTTTGGCTGCGAATCAGTTCAAGCCCAAGTGGTGTGATCCAGTCTTCGATAACCTTTAAATCATTGACGATTGACGCATTGCTGATGTGGTGGCGCTCGGAAAGCTTGTTAATTGACGTTTCTTTAGGGGTTTCACTCAATAACCATGAGGCAATTTTTATCCGCCGCGCATGGCCCAGAACACCGTCGGAATCTTCATTGTCATCACTCAGTTGCAACTCCAGTTGCAACAGGTCGGCGGTACTCTCAGCCACCAGCAAAACACCAGCACCTACTTTTTTATCGATTTGCACGTTCAAATCAGCCAGGTAGGCCGTAATAATATTCAGGTCACGCTGGATAGTTTTTGTCGACACACCAAGTTGTTCTGCCAGATTGAATAAAGTGACGTATTCCCGATGTTGTAGCAGGAATCGTAATAATCGATGTTGTCGAGAGGTAATCATTTTCATTTTTTACCTTGAGTTACAGATCAAATTAGTAAGTGTGACTATTTTTAGTATTTATTTTTATCTGAGTGTTTATGCATCCTATGATGTTCAATCTAATGAGAATGTTCTAACACCACAATACTAAATAGTGTCCATAAGACGGGACAAAGGACAAACACGCAAGCATTGAATCAAGATAACGAATGAGGCGGAAGAAAAAGTATAAAGAGGAGGGAAACTGGCTTAAGAAGCACGTATTTTAAGACAATTCTATTTAACAAGATAAATAGATCACAAATTTAAAAGTTTATTAACTGAGCCATTTAAAACAGATCAGAGGGAAATAGCAAAAGATAGGGTGCCGAAGATGCCACTCCCGGTAAAAGGTAAAGTGGCATCGTTCAGGCTGAGCTCAGCGAGGTGCGAGTGACTTATTCGTATATCTTCGATTGTGCCGGCTGATTGGCGCGGCCCCAGCCACGGTACATGCCCTCGGTATTAAATGGCAGCGTCAACTGACCTTGGCTGTCGACCGCAATGACCCCGCCACTGCCACCGGTACTGGGTAGATCGTTAAATACAACGTGGTTGGCGGCTTGCTCCAGGCTCTCTCCGGCTAACGCCATACGTGAGGAAATATTGTAGCCCACAACGTGGCGGAGAAAATGTTCACCGTGGCCGGTTGCAGAAACCGCGCAAGTCTGGTTATTGGCATAAGTGCCGGCACCAATGACCGGAGAGTCGCCGATACGACCGTACTGTTTATTGGTAATACCGCCGGTTGATGTCGCTGCCGCCAGATTGCCGTGTTTATCTTTTGCGACCGCGCCGACCGTACCGTATTTGTAGTCGTTATCGGTCGGCTCCAGAATCACTTCCTGCACAAGCAGTGCAGACTGCAGTTGCTGATAACGCATCTCGGTCGAGAAATAGCTGTTATCAACCTGAGCCAGCCCCAGATCGCGGGCAAACTGCTCCGCCCCGTCACCACCTAAATAAACATGCGGGGATTTGTCCATGACAGCACGCGCCACATCGATCGGATTCGGGCTGAAACGGATACCGGACACCGCGCCGGCATCCAGCGTCTTGCCGCACATAATGGAGGCGTCCAGCTCATGTTTGCCCTGATGATTGAACACCGCGCCTTTGCCCGCGTTAAACCAGGTGCAATCTTCTAACCGGTTAACCGCCGCCTGAACGACATCAAGCGCATCCGCGCCTTGCTCAAGGCTGGCTAATCCCTCTTCAATAATGGCTTTAAGCACGCCTTCAATTTCAAGCTCCTGCTCGGGAGTCAACTTCCCTTTCGACATCGCTCCGGCACCACCATGAATGGCGATGGAATATTCGTTGGACATAAACTTCCTTAGTGGTGAATCAACTGATTTAAAAATTCGCGCGTACGTGGCGACTCAGGCGCAGAGAAAAAGGCTTCGGGATTGTTTTCTTCGACAATCTGGCCCTGGTCCATAAAGATGACGCGGTCAGCGACCCGGCGCGCAAAGCCCATTTCATGGGTCACACACAGCATGGTCATACCTTCGCTGGCCAGGTCGGTCATCACATCCAGAACTTCAGAAATCATCTCCGGGTCTAAGGCCGATGTCGGCTCATCAAACAGCATCACTTGCGGGTTCATACACAGCGCACGGGCAATCGCGACACGCTGTTGCTGTCCGCCGGACAACTGGCTTGGGTATTTATTCGCCTGCTCTTTAATTTTGACCTTATTCAGCAGCCCTAACGCGATTTCAATCGCCACTTCTTCTTTCACCCCAAGGTTGGAGGTCTGCGGCAATACACAGTTTTCCAGCACAGTAAGATGCGGAAACAGATTAAAGGACTGGAAACACATCCCGACTTGTTTACGCAGAGCAATCAACTCTTTCGGCGTGTCACTCACTTCCTGTCCAAATACGTTTAGTGCGCCTGACTGGTGTTTCTCCAGTTGGTTGATACAACGAATCAGCGTTGACTTGCCGGACCCGGATGGGCCGCAGATCACGATGCGCTCACCTTTTTTCACGCTTAAGTTGATATCGCGTAACGCGTGGTAGGAGTCGTACCACTTGTTGAGATTTTTTATGTTGATGACTTCCATGACATTCTCCTGATGAGCGTTATTTCAAGCGGCGTTCCAGATGCGCTGCGTATTGGGAAAGAGAAAAACAACAGATAAAGAAAAAGACCGCTAAAAATGCGTACATTTCATTTTCTAATCCAACCCATTTCGCGTTGGATAAGGTGCTTGAAGCAACACCGACAATATCTAGCACACCGACAATCATGACCAGTGTGGTCTCTTTTAAAATGCCGACAAAGTGATTGAGCAATGATGGAATCGAGTTCTTCAGGACTTGCGGCAGAATGATCTGCCCCATCATTTTCCAGTAACCAAAACCAAGCGCCTGTGCCGCTTCAAACTGTCCCTGCGGAATCGACTGCAGGCCGCCGCGAATGGTTTCCGCCATATACGCAGCAGTGAACAGAACAAGTACCGAGACAACGCGCAGTAATACGTCAAACTCCTGGCCGGGAGGTAAGAAAAGCTGAATCATCAGTGATGCCATAAACAGCAGCGTGATGACCGGTACTGAGCGCACCAATTCGATATAAGCCACACTGAGCCAATGAATCACCGGGCGTTGAGAACGTCGGCCCAGCGCCAGCAAAATGCCCAGCGGAAGCGCGAACACCATGCCAAAAATAGCCAGGAACAGCGTCAGCATGATGCCGGCAAATTTGGTGGTCGAAATCGTTTCAAGGCCAAACGTGCCGCCTTTTAACAGCATCCACATCGCAAAAGGCAACACGGCGATGTAGCACAGCATCACCCGTTTGTTAAAACGCTTGATGTACAGCATGGGAATCGCGATAGCCGCCAGTCCGAAGGCCACATCCACGCGCCACTGCTGAGCGTCCGGATACATACCGTAGGTGAACAACTCAATCCGGTTGATGACCGGCAGCCAGCATGCGCCTGCTGAGGTACAGTCTGCTTGTGAGGACCCCACAAACGTAGCGCTGAAAATAAACCAGTTCAGCAGTGTCGGCACCAACCACAACACAAACATCAGCCCGACGACCGTGAGCAGTGTGTTAAAGGCGGATGAGAATAAGTTTTTCCGGCACCAGGTTTTCCAGTCTGATTTCATCACAATGGCCGGACGTGGTTCGATATATTGCATGATATTTTCACTTTGCATGATCACTTCCCTATCGCAACATGTGAGTTATACCAGTTCATCAGCACACTGGTGACCAGACTGAATACACAGTAGGTTCCCATCACAATCAAAATACATTCAATCGCTTGCCCGGTATTATTCAGAGTGGTGCCGCCGGTTGAAGAGACCAGCTCCATAAAGCCGATGACTACGCCTAACGAGGAGTTTTTGATGATGTTGAGATACACGCTGGTGATCTGCGGAATCATAGGGTAAACGGCTTGCGGGACAATCAGTTTCCACATAATCGCCGAGTCATTGAATCCGAGCGCTTTGCCCGCTTCGTGCTGACCTTTGGCGATGGACTGAATGCAGCCGCGCACAATTTCAGCGATGTAACTGGCGCTGTATACCGCCAGAGCAATCCAGAGTGCCACCAGCTCAGGGATGACGATCATGCCGCCACGAAAGTTAAAGCCGGTCAGTTTTGGCGCGCTAAATTCCATATTTCCCAGTGCGATAGCCACAATCAGAACCAGCAAAGGCGGCAATACAATGATCGCCAGCAAACGCGGCCACAAGACCGGGTGAAAGCCGGTCCATCTGACCTGACTGACCACACGACGGCGGTACAGAAATGCCAGCAGGCATGAGAGCAGCAGCGCGCAAAAGACATAACCGCCCCAGCCCTGCAACGACAAATGAGGGATTGCCAAACCACGGTTCGAGAGGTAAACATCATCGAAGATCTGAATGCTGCTACGCACCGGCGGCAGGCTCAAAAACAGCGCGTACCACCACACAAGCTGGACCACTAAAGGCACATTACGGATGAACTCAACGTACGTGCGGCTGAGTTTACTGATCACCCAGTTATTCGACACCCGGCCAACACCGATGATAAAACCGAGAATGGTGGCTGAAATAATGCTTAAAAAGGAAACAAGCAGAGTGTTAGCCACACCGACGTAATACGCCTGGAGATAAGTATCATTCTGGTCGTAATCGAGCAGGCTGAAGGAAATATCGTAGCCGGCGCGCTCATGCAGAAAATCAAATCCTGTGGTGATACCGAGCTTGGCGATATTCTCCGAGGCGTTGGTGCCCAGATATAAAAATAGTAGCGTGACGGTAATTAACAGCAGGGCTTGCTGCCCCCAGCCAATTAACGTCCCTTTGGTGAGTTTCATTACATTTCTCTCCTATCCGTGGATGGTCAGCCCGCGCAAACGCAGGCTGACATGACGATGTGATTAACGGAAAGGAGGGGCATACATCAAGCCGCCTTCGGTATACAAGGCGTTTGCACCACGTTCAAATTTCAGTTGTGAGTTCTGCCCGACATGGCGCGCGAAGATCTCGCCGTAGTTGCCGGTCGCCTCGATCGCTTTCAAAGCCCAGTCCTGGCTCAGGCCCAAATCTGTACCTAGGCTGCCTTCCGTACCGAGCAGACGTTTGATGCCCGGCTTGTTGGTTGTTTTGGCCAGCTTGGCCGCATTGGCCTGGGTCACATTGAGCTCTTCCGCTTCAATCAGTGCGTTCCCCACCATGGTAACGATGTCGCGCCATTCGTTTTCACCCTGTTTCACATACGGGCCGAGTGGCTCTTTGGAGATAACCTCAGGAAGAATCATGTGTTCATCCGGATTTTTAAACAGCGTGCGGCGCGCAGCCAGGCCGGTCACATCATTGGTCAGCGCGTCACAACGCCCTTTCTGATAAGCAGCGTAAAGCTCTTCGGTTTTTTCAAACACCACCGAACGGTAAGTCAGCCCTTTTGAGCCAAAGTAATCCGCCAGGTTGTGTTCAGAAGTGGTGCCAGGCGATAAGCAGAAGGTTGCGCCATCCAGTTCCGTGGCCGATTTCACTCCCAGCGATTTACGCACCATAAAGCCCTGGCCGTCATAGAACCAGATTGTAGTGAAGTCAGCCCCGAGTTTTGCATCACGTGATACAGTCCAGGTCGTCGAGCGGGAAAGGATGTCAATTTCGCCGGATGCCAGCGAGGTGAAGCGGTTTTTCGACGTGGTGGTAATGAACTCGACTTTGTCCGGCGAACCCAACACAGCAGCCGAGACTGCACGGCAGTAGTCCACGTCCATCCCGGTCCACTTGCCCTGGTCATTAATGTACGAGAAACCCATTTTGTCGCTGGAAATGCCACATTTCAGGCTGCCCCGTTCAATGATGTCGTCTTTAAGATTGGCATAGCTGTGCGTCGCAACGCTGCTGGCCAGCAGCCCAGAAACAATCATGGCTAACGTATTCAGTTTCATATTAAGTCCTTTTATTACTCAGCTTGCGCTGACAGTCCGAATCAGATTCGTTGTTCACATAGTGACAACATAGGCGTTTACATGGGTCAATTGAAAGGATTTAATGTCTCGTATTTTGCATAGGTTATGCAAAAATTCGATAACAGGTTCAAATGGAGACAGGCAATGAACATTCGCTGGTTAAAGGATTTTATCACACTCGCAGACTGCCAGAAATTTTCGTTGGCGGCCCAGCTAAACGCCTCGTCCCAGGCGGCATTCAGCAGAAGAATTCAGCAATTAGAACAACACCTTAATGTAGAATTATTCGACCGAAGCCAAACACCGATCCGGCTAACACCCGAAGGAAAGAGGCTCTATCCGATCGCGGCTGAAATGGTACAAATGGCAGACAGATGCGAGGAAATGGTCGCCAACAAGCCCAACCCGATGACGATTGCATCTTTGCATACTCTCGCCTGTAACTTTTTCCCCCAATGGTTTACCCGGGTATTAAGCCAGATGACCAGCCCTATGGTCACCAGTATCGATTCAGGCGTGCGCTCCGTGACCGGTTATCAGGCGGCTTTACAGTCTCAAAGAGCGGATTGTCTGCTGTTCTATCGCGGCTCTGGCGAGACCAAGTATTTCGAATCGGATGAATTTGAAGTGGTTAAGTTAGTTGATGATGCGCTTATCTGGGTATGCGGAGCTTCCTTTCCTGTCGAGCGGCTCGAGGACAGTCTCATTCCTCACCTCACGTATGCGCCCTCCTCACAGTTGCAGGAACTCTCGCTTCCGTTGTTCAGTAAAACGCCGCAAGCGAAAAAGCTGTCTGTCGTGTTCCAGTCAACGATTTCTGAGTCACTGCTGCCGATGGCGATTCATGGTAATGGCGTGGCTTGTGTGCCCCGCTCTGTTGCCAGCGAACATATTAGCCAAGGTCATCTTGTGCACATTTGGACGGAATACAGCGAACCGCTCGAAATTATTCTGATTCGTCTGCACGATTCAAAAAAACCGCATCCTTACATCAAAGAGTTTTTTGATACCGCAAAAATGATTTCGCACCAGGAGACACAGCAGGATTAGCCGCCACTATCAGTTCGTATCGCAAACAGAGACCAGCCATGAATCCGGATACGGGCCACGTTATAAACCGGATACAGCCATTCGGTTTCGGCGGTCTCCCCGCGTACACGCTGCAGGGCAAGTGCACGTCCAGAGTATGGTCATATATAACCTCGCACCTTGATACACTCTCAGCACTCAATGAAATAATCCCGACACTTTACTGCAATAGACTCTCATTAATTTATTCGTTTACTTTCCAGAAAAACCGAGAACCCTATGAATCACAAAGTCATTGTTACCGCCCTTGGTGCCTTGAGCCTGTTCATCCTGCCGGCACACGCCAGCAATGTAAGCGAAGGCAATGTAAGCGAAGGCGATGTCATCAGCGTCACTTTACACCAATTGAAACCCACGCAACCTTCCGTCGGGTACGATCAAATCATGTATAAACTTGGCCGCTACCAGTTTGACCGGGAGAAAATGTTTGATGAGATCTGTGAAGCCAATGGTCAGAAAGGGGTAAAAAGCATTCAAGACAATGCCCAACCGAATGTACCTGCCACGTTCAAGTGCGAGTCAGAAGTCGGAACCCGTAAAAAAGACATGAAGACCATAGTGATTGCCCCAAATGGCGAATACTTTTTAACGGACGGCCACCACACCTTCAACGTCTTTTACCAGATGCCTCAGGGCGGCCCTGATTTCAATATCCATGTCACGGTAGATAAAGATTACCGTGATTTAAAAAACATGGATGAGTTCTGGAAGGCGATGGTAAAGGATGGCAACACCTGGCTATTTGACCAAAACGATCAGGCCATCACTTATCAGCAGCTCCCTACATCCCTTGGACTGAGTAACTTTGCCAATGATCCGTATCGTTCACTGATGTACTTTACCCGGGATATCAGCTGGGATAAGCCACCGCAACCTGTGCCATTTTTGGAGTTTTACTGGTCTAAACAACTACGCAAAGAGGTCAATACCGCCGCCTTCGATTTAAACTCAACGGACGGTTACGCCAAAGCAGTCACCCGTGTGAGCGAACAGATACTGACGATGAAAAGCAGCAATGTGGGTGGATCTAACCGCAGCGTGAAAGAGATGGGACAGTTTGACCAGTTCAGCCAAAAAGGCTTCGATAAACTGTTCAAAAAAGGCGGCAAAATCGACTACATGCTGCGCTATAAAAACGCTTTAGGCTCAAATACCCACAGCAAAGAGTTAGCGGAAACCGCGGCCCATTAGGCTGTAAACGGGCCTGGCTTATAGGCTTGGTTCACTCCCCCCCCTCAATACCAACCTATGTCTTGGTATTGAGGGGGAACAGCAGAAAAGGCGCACGATGGCAGGTGTTGTGGGTGAACGCTGGGTTAAAGCAGCACATACCATTCAGCTGAGCTGAGATAAATGGTAAAACCGGAGCGGCGATGCGATACAAATTCAATCTCCCCGCTCGGCTGAACCCAGAATCACCGCATAATATAAACACTATCCTCGGCAAATCAGGCAAACGTTTGCTTTTTCTCTGGCGACAGAAAATAGTTCTGGTATGATGCGCTCAGTATTCGATATCTCATCCCGTTTTTACGCTACGGATATCTTCTCTCAACGACGTTTGAAACAAGATAGGAATGTCTAAATGAGCCTTGCTGACCAAGTTCTTGCCGTCAATGACGACCTCCCGATCCGCACCAACCAGCCGGTACACAGTGGTAAAGTCCGCTCTGTTTACTGGTTAACCGAACAAGACAGCCGTCGCCTGATCAAAGAGAAAGGCTACAACGTGGCTGAAGATGCGCCGCTGGCGATCATGGTCATCAGTGATCGTATCTCAGCGTTTGACTGTATCTGGCATGCCGAAGGTGGTGTGCAGGGCGTTCCGGGCAAAGGCGCGGCGCTGAACGCAATCTCTAATCACTGGTTTAAACTGTTTAAAGACAACGGCCTGGCTGACAGCCACATTCTTGATATTCCTCATCCGTTTGTCTGGATCGTACAAAAAGCCAAACCTATCAAGATTGAAGCGATTTGCCGTCAGTACATCACAGGTTCCATGTGGCGTGCTTATTCCAAGGGCGAACGTGAGTTCTGTGGTATTGAACTGCCGGAAGGTCTGGAAAAAGATAAAGCACTGCCAGAACTGCTGATGACTCCGTCGACCAAAGGCATTCTGAAAGGCATTCCGGGCGTGCCGGAAGCGGACGATGTCAACATCACCCGTAAGAACATTGAAGACAACTTTGCGGCATTCAACTTCAGCAAAGCGTCAGACATCGCGCTGTACGAAAAACTGCTGAAAGAAGGTTTCGGCGTGATCAGCAATGCGCTGCAGGCGATCGACCAGATTTTTGTCGATACCAAATTTGAATTTGGTTACGTCAACGATGCCAACGGCGTTGAAAAACTGATCTACATGGACGAAGTGGGCACGCCTGATTCATCACGTATCTGGGATGCGAAAGAGTATCAGGCCGGTAACATCGTCGAAAACTCGAAAGAAGGTTTCCGTCAGTTCCTGCTCAACTATTTCCCGGATCCGGATATCCTGCTGAACAAAGAGCGTATGCCGGAGCGAGAAGCACTGGCGCGTGATAACGCTCTGCCGCTGGAAGCACTGATGGATATCTCACGCACCTACCTTGGTATTGCCGAGAAGATTGTCGGTCATAAGATTGAGCTGAGCAGCAATCCGAAACAGGAAATCATCGACGTACTGAACAAAGAGTACGGCCTTATCGACTGAGTGCTGAGCAGCGTCAGGTGAAAGATAAAAAACGGGGCCGATCATCGGCCCCGTTTTGTTTTACCCGTTGGCACTGAAAGCCTTCATCGTCACTTAAAGCGTAATAATGAACTCTTCCGGTGCGGTGGCTTTGATTTCAGCCTCGCCGCGCGCCTGGATGGCATTAATCTGCTCCGGTTCGAGCGAATAAGGCATCACTAATTTCAGTTCCTGAATCCCTTCCAGCTTGGCCAGTTTGACCAGAGTGACCAGATTGGATTCATCACTGCGACGGCTCGATAAGCGCTGCAGTGCCATTTCCCATAATCGCTCTTCATGGCTTTTGCCATCTCTGACCGTATCGTGCCATACGGTTCCGAATACAGGGGCGAATGAAACCAGGGCATCGGAAAACGTCCATTTTTTCGTGCAGGATGTGCCCAGGAAACTGGTGTAATCAAACACGACAGAGATTCGATTTGTGTTCGCCATTCTGTCCTCCGGCAGCTTTGGTTTCTCTTAACATCATCATATGCCGGATTTCTTATATAGCAATGCGATATATAAAAACGTTCTTTTATGCATCGTCTTCAACACTTAGTGCTATATAAAAATCAAAATGGTAACAATATTTGATCAAAGACAATAAACTCTCACTCCGCTTGGTTAATATTTCAGGCCGCTAACAAAATGGGGCGCTCAGACGATATCCACAATGCGGCTTGCTTTCTTAAACTGTACCTTGTAACCGGGCCACCGTGGCAGTTCCCAGCGTTTGGGCAGGGTTTTACGTAACCCGTTTTTGTATACCACATGGATAAGCTTACGTTTAATGTAATACTCCACGGTGAGATTCAAATCACCCAACTGAAGTTCAAACGGGTACGATTGTGCGAACTCATCCAGCTCCCAGTACGGTATGCCTTCAAACGGCAAATCGTCGGCCTCAAATAGTGCCAAATCGTCCGCGCTTTCCACACCAAGCGTTTCCAGTTGCTGTGCAAACCACTGTTCGAAGGTAAGATCATGATGCTGACTGGTGTTGGGATCCAGGCCGAGTTCGACATAGAGTTTCCACCAGGAAATCTGCTGCTGGCGCAAAGTAGCGAAACCGGGCAGGCACTCACCGGCCACCACCGCATCAACCAGAGGTTTGAGGGCCAGCTCACCGCTCGCTTCGACCATGCGGCTGGCGACCACGCGTCCGGCATAAACCAGGTTGAGCACAGTCTTTAACTGATGCTGTTCCTGCACGGTATCGGCCTGCTGCCACTCCCCCAGCTTAAGCTCTTCAATCACGGTAAAGGAAAGCGGCATCATCACGGTGGCGAGAGTCAGCGTCTGTTTTACCCCACGCCCGGGCAGGCTGTGCTGATCGAGCACCAGAGCCGCCTGTGCGCTGGCAGGCAGGCGACTGTGACGGCCGCACATCACTTCCATCCGGCCATTTGCCAACGCTTCGGTGCGGCGTTCGCGGCGCACAAACAGCAGCTCCGGATGCAAAGCGGCAATCGCACGCGCCAGATCGGGCTGTTGATAGCGGGAAGCGACGTCTAAGTCCGGTAGCTGGTAGATATCGCGCATCTGCTGCGCCAGTCCGCGCGCTTCGCGCAGCGCTTCTGCATCCGGGTTGACGCCGGCAAATGACGCACCACGCACCAATTGGATCAGTAGATGAGCGTCGCAGCCCAGCGGTTCATCCCGCGCCAGTTGCTCTAGCTGCTCTTCACTGCCTGATAGCGTATACAAGCTGGCCGGTACCGCTAATGCCGCCGTCAGGTCAACCATGGCTTCTTTGAGTGCCTTGGGTGCAATACGCGCCACCAGGTCGGCATATAAGGCATCGACCGGCAACGGAGCCAGCTGACGGCCATGTTCGGTAATCTTGCCCTCATCATCAAGCGCTCCCATGCCGGTGAGCCTGTCGCGCGCCTGAAGCAAGGTTTTATCCGGCAGAGTTTCGAGAAACTCAATCTGGTCCAGCTGTACACCACAACTGGCAGCGGCCAGCATCGCTTCGGTCAGGTCTTCGCGCTGCAATTGTGGCGGCGTCACCGCATCCAGAGCCGCGTGCTGGCCGTATAAACGAATCGCCCGCCCCTGCATCACACGTCCGGCACGTCCGGCGCGCTGCTTGGCGCTGGCCTCGGAGATGGATTTGAGCACCAGCGCTGTGCGGCCATTACGTTGTTCATTGCGCCGCTCCAGTCCGCTGTCAATCACACAAGCAATATTGGGGATAGTGAGGGAGGTTTCTGCCACGTTGGTGGCCAGCACCACCTTCTGACGCGATTGCGGATTAAGCGCCAAGTGACGCTCACTATCGCTGACCGAGGCATGCAGAGGCACCACCAGCAGATCATTGTGGCTGCCAAGCAACTGCTGGCACTGCTGAATCTCTTTTCGCCCCGGCAGAAATACCAGAATATCCGCGTCCGTCTGCTGCAAGGCGGCCAGCACTTCCTGTTTAACCCGAATAGCGAGATCCCGGCTGTCCGGCAGTTGGCGGCTCTCTGTAGCGCGGTATTCAATATTGACGTCATACACTCGCCCGCTGGCCTGCAGCCGCTCGGCAGCCAGATAGGATGTAAGACGCTGTGCTTGCAGGGTCGCTGAAGTAATGACCAGGCGATGAGACGCGCTTTGCTTGAGCAGCGCAACCAGTAAGTCCGTATCCCAGCGCCGTTCGTGAAACTCATCCACCATAATGGTCTCAAAGCGGACCAGCCGATCTTGTGCAAACCAACGCAGCGCGACACCCGGCGTTACAAACACGACCGACGAGGCGTCACTAAAACGGTTTTCCAGTTTGATCGCGTAACCAATCGACGCTCCGACTTTCTCCTCGCGTTGCCCGGCGAGAAATTCAGCCAGCGATGTACAGGCGATGCGGCGCGGCTCGATGACCAGTACCCGGCCTTTTTCTGCCGCCCAAACAGGCAAACGGGTTGATTTACCTGAGCCAGTTTCCGCTTCAACCACCAAATCGTGATCGTTGAGCTGAGTCAGAAAAGTGGCTTTTAGCGTATCTATTGGTAATGAGTGCATAGTTAAACAAAAAACGTGAGTGAATAAGGATACTTATCAGATTGAATATGGCCTGCACCACATCAAAGCAGTGTTAACTGGCTATTTCTGACCTGTAATGAAAATATTGCTTATTTTTAGCAGAATAATCGCCTGATGGAGGCCGGTTGTCTATTTACAAGGTGCTGGCTAAGCCGTTATCATTTTTAAGTTTCCCGTTCATCCCTACAAAGGTCGAAAATGAATAACGACAAACGTCCGCTATATATCCCTTATGCCGGCCCAGCTCTTATGGGTACCCCTCTTTTAAACAAAGGCAGTGCATTTTCCGCTGAAGAGCGCGCCTCATTTAACCTTGAAGGGCTTCTGCCTGAAGCCACGGAAACAATACAGGAACAAGTCGTTCGTGCCTACCAGCAATATCGCAGCTTTGAAAGCGATATGGACAAGCACATCTACCTGCGCAACATCCAGGATACAAACGAAACCTTATTCTACCGTCTGGTACAAAACCACATCACAGAGATGATGCCGATCATCTACACACCGACCGTTGGTGCTGCATGTGAAAACTTCTCTAACATTTACCGCCGTGGCCGTGGCCTGTTCATCTCTTACGCCAACCGTGACCGTATCGATGATCTGCTGAACAACGCAGCCAACCACAACGTCAAAGTGATCGTTGTGACCGACGGCGAACGTATTCTTGGTCTGGGTGACCAGGGGATCGGCGGTATGGGTATTCCAATCGGTAAACTGTCGCTGTACACCGCGTGTGGCGGCATCAGCCCGGCTTACACTCTGCCTATCGTGCTCGATGTCGGTACTAACAACCCGCAACGTCTGGCTGACCCTATGTACATGGGCTGGCGTCATCCGCGTATTACCGGCGCTGAATACGATGCGTTCGTGGAAGATTTCATCCAGGCAGTGCAACACCGCTGGCCGGAAGCACTGATCCAGTTCGAAGATTTCGCACAGAAAAACGCGATGCCGCTGCTGGAGCGCTACAAGAACCGCATCTGTTGTTTCAACGATGACATTCAGGGCACTGCGGCCGTCACGGTAGGTTCTCTGCTGGCTGCATGTCGCGCGGCAGGCAGCAAACTGTCTGAGCAGCGTATCACCTTCCTGGGCGCTGGCTCGGCTGGTTGTGGTATTGCTGAAGCGATTATCGCGCAAATGGTCTCAGAAGGTATTTCAGACGAGCAGGCACGCTCTCAGGTTTACATGGTTGATCGTTGGGGTCTGCTGGAAGAGGGCATGATTAACCTGCTCGACTTCCAACAACGTCTGGTACAGAAGAAAGCCAACATCGCCGAGTGGACCACTGAAGGCAGCGGTTACTCACTGCTGGACGTCGTCCGTCAAGCAAAACCAACGGTTCTGATTGGTGTATCCGGTGCGCCTGGCCTGTTCAGTGAAGATGTGATTAAAGAGATGCATCAGCACTGCCCGCGCCCGATTATCTTCCCGCTGTCTAACCCGACCAGCCGTGTTGAAGCGACACCAAGCGACATCATTCGCTGGACCAATGGTGAAGCGCTGGTTGCGACCGGCAGCCCGTTCGATCCTGTGATCAACGAAGGTAAGACTTACCCTATCGCTCAATGTAACAACAGCTACATCTTCCCGGGTATCGGCCTGGGCGTACTGGCGGTTGGCGCAAAGCGTGTTACCGACGAAATGCTGATGGAATCAAGCCGTGCTCTGGCACTGTGTTCTCCGCTGGCGATTAATGGTCACGGCCCGCTGTTGCCGCCTCTGGAATCTATCCATTCGGTATCGAAGAAGATTGCTTTTGCGGTTGCGAAGAAAGCCATTGAGCAAGGTGTTGCGCTGGAAATCACAGATGAAGCACTGGAAGTAGCCATTGACCAGCACTTCTGGCAACCTGTTTACCGTCGCTATAAGCGTACATCGTTCTAATCAGAACGCTGACAGCACCCTAATCTCTCATGCTGACTGAGCATGGTTAAGTCGCGGCACTGTGAATTGCATCCTTTTGCATACCATAGTGCCGCGATTTTTTCCGTCACAGGGATCATTAAAGACAGATACGGATATGATGAGTTTTTTCGCCCCGGCCGGGCATTACATCGCGCCCTACCTCAGTGAAATTTCTACCGCACTGATCGCCTGCTTGCTGGTGATGTGTGGCGGTGAAATCAACGCCCTGCTGCGCCGTCTGCTGCGCAACCAGCACTTTATCGTGCGTACCGTAATTTTTATTATGATTAACGCGTTTGGTTATGGATTAATCATAATTAAAGCAAGCCCTTACCTGACTCGGACACTTTCTGATTTAGAGCAAGGCATGATGTTTGCCATTATTTTCATCAGCTTTGTTGTAATTGGCCTATGGGCACAAAGAAACCGTCAAATTTAAACCCCAGAGTCATCCTGACTCGCTGCACAACCCTGCTGCGTCGCATGCGGTGGCGTGTGTGGCTGCGCCGCGCCCTGCTCAGCCTGCTGGCCGGTGTTGTATTAATCTTCTCAATTGACCGTTGGGTGAGTTGGCAAGCCAGCGATAAAATCATTAATGATATTACCCAGGTTCCTAAGTTTCAGGTAGCGGTGGTGCTCGGCACCAGCAAGTACCTGGGACGCACGCTTAACGATTACTACACGCACCGCATTAGCGCTGCGATTGAGCTTTACCAGCAGGGCAAAGTGAACGGCTTTCTGCTCAGCGGTGACAATGCTCATCGCTCGTATAATGAGCCGTGGACTATGAAGCGCGATCTGCTCAAAGCCGGCGTACCGGATCAGCAGATTTATCTCGATTACGCCGGGTTCCGTACTCTCGACTCGATCGTACGCGCCAAACGGATTTTCGATACTGATGATTTTCTGATCATCACCCAGCGTTTCCACTGCGAACGGGCACTGTTTATTGCCGAGCACCATGACATTCATGCCAAGTGTCTTGCCGTCGCCGGCCCGTCGAATCACTCTGGCTTCCAGGTGCGTCTGCGCGAAGTGTTTGCCCGCACCAAGGCGTTTTTTGATCTGTATATCTTCGATACCCAGCCAAAATTCCTCGGCCCGAAAGAGCCGATCGAGATACAGGATCCCGCGCAGCCGCCGCAAACCACAGTTTCAGCTGCAGAAACCAGCGCGGACTCCGCCGCGGACGGTGCGGCTCAGTCCGCGACAGATACCGTTCCCTCATCAGCCACAGACAGCGCGCGATAGCAGACACACTGCCGCCTACCCGCTGTTTTCTGATAAACTATCCTAAGAGCTGGGCGCCGCAGGCCGATGCTGACCTTAGCGAGCGCTCAGCCAATAATAAATACATCAACCAAGAGTAATGTCATGTCACTAATCGCAACCGGCGTACTGGATAAAATGCGCGCCGATTTAGATGGAGTTGTCTCGTACCGACTGCCAGTCGGTGATGCCGAAGTCGATCTTAACCCTTTGATCGGCCACACCATCACTTTGCAACACACCGGCAATATCTACTGCTGTTCATGCGGGAAAAAAACCAAAAAGAGTTACTCGCAGGGTCACTGCTTTGTGTGCATGAAAAAGCTGGCCAGCTGCGACATGTGTATCATGAAGCCTGAAACCTGCCACTTTGACCAGGGCACCTGCCGCGAACCGGACTGGGCACTGAGCCATTGTATGGTTGACCATTACGTCTACCTCTCGAACACCTCAAGCCTGAAGGTCGGCATCACCCGCCATACCCAGATCCCGACGCGCTGGATTGACCAAGGGGCCACACAGGGCCTGCCGCTGTATAAAGTTAAAACCCGTCAGATTTCCGGCTTGTTGGAAGTAGAACTGGCGCAGCACATCGCCGACAAAACCAACTGGCGTACCCTGCTGAAAGGCGATGGTGAACCACTGCCGCTGGAAGAGCGCGCAGCCGAGCTGAAACCTTTGCTGGCAGATAAAATCGCCGAGCTGAAACAGCGCTTTGGTGATGATGCGATTGTCGAAGTGAGTGATGCGCCAACTGAACTGGCTTATCCGGTTGAAGCGCACCCGACCAAGATCACCTCGCACAATTTTGACAAAGAGCCGCTGGTCAGCGGCGTGCTGCAAGGCATCAAAGGACAATACCTGATCCTCGATACCGGCGTGATTAACATTCGCAAATTCACCTCATACGAAGTCGAAGTGAGCAGCGACGTCTGACTGAGCTATTGAGCCAATGACAAGGTGAGCTGTCGAGTAATCAGCAAGGGCCCGCGAACGGGCCCTTGTTATTCGTCCCGATCCCCACAGTTCATGAACGTAGCGCGCATCGCCCCTGCTTTGCCGTCAGCACGAACAAATCCATGTGGCCGCGGTTGTCATTACAGGCTCGAATCGGCTGAGCATTGTGCCACAACTGGTTATCCGCCAGCATCGCAATTTCACCATTGCTCAACACTTTACGGAAGAAAGGCTCTTCATCACAATTCTGGTACAGCAGAATATCTCCGCCCTCGATGTTATGACGATCGATAGCCACAATAGCGATGTGATCGAACCCGTCCTGATGGACACCTTCAGGCGCTACTTGCGTTTCCTGGTACACGGTCGCGATGCGAATCTGATGAATCTCAATCTCCTGACCATCCGGTAAACCATTGGCCGCCACAAACAGTGCACACATTTCCCGCATGCCCTCACTGTCTAATGTAGCCGCAAGAACTGGTTCAAACTGACGGGCGATATTGCCTTGAAAGTGATTAAATTTGTCGGTCTGCATGAACTCATTTTTACCAGTATCAACCACCTGACCAGCGATAAAATTGATCACTGAGTAACGGCGCAGACGGTACTGTCCGTCCGCATGAGCGGTATGAGGCAAATCGACAAAAGAGGGAGCCAGCTGGCTCACTGAGTTAAGACTTAATTTGGTTATATGTAGCGTATTCTGGTGAGAATGTAACATCATCGACTCCATGAGGAATATACATTGATCAGCGAGTGAATTAACAAATATTTCACAACCAAGAATACGCAATCATGTCGTAAGATCAACTTTAAACAATAAATAAAACCAATATATTAAATAAATTAACATTATTAACTAATATACAAGGAAATATTAGCATTTAGGACCAATTTAGCGGTATCGATAGCTAAGAAAGCAAAGCTTTTCACCAATAAAATAATAAATCAATATTAATCAGTAATATAAATAAGATCAGACTTTATTAACCAATATTATTCCGTTTACGACTTTCGATTAGCACTGCAGAATTAAATTCTGCACAAATCGCAATATAACCACACATCATCAGATCAATCAGAATAAAACACTGTTTGGGGCTCGGCGCAGCCGCTTCGGGATACGCGCTCCGGGGTAAGCACAGCGACTCGGAGGATAAACGCAACCGCCGGGATGACCAGGGATAAAAAAGCCCGGCACAACCGGCCGGGCTTGAGGTCACCCGCTTCTCAACCGGGCGATCGACAAAATTTACTCGGTCTGCGTTTGCGCTTGCTCGCCGCCGACCCGCTTCTCAAACCCGCTCATCACCACAAAGGCCAGCACGATACTCAGCAGGCAAAGCAAAAATGGCGCTTTGAAACCAAAATACTGCGACACCAGCCCCATACAGCTCGTCCCCAGCATGGTACCGACTAACATCGCGTTGGTGTAAAACGCCGATGCTTTACCGATATTTTTGCCGGCATAGTCCTGCATCAACGTCACGCCGAGACCGGCAAAAATACCGAAAAACAGGCCGTTTAGCAGTTGCAGTGCCAAAATAGTCCAGACCGAGGAGCTAAAATAAACCGAGACATAATAGACCATGGCGCACACAAAGGCGGCCTTCATAATCCATAATTTACCTACTTTCACGGCCCATCCGGCCACCAGCAGCATGACCGGGATTTCCACTGCCGCGGCCGCTCCCATCAACCAGCCCGGATAAGCCGTCGACAAGCCAAGATCTTTGGTAAGATACAACGGCATAGTGTTGATATAAGCGCTGTTGGCCATGTTGGCCAGTAACATCACCGCGCCCAACATCCAGACCTCATAACCCAGCCGGCTGTCAGCGACAGCACCCGTTTTGCTCTGTTGCTGATGATCCTCTTGCTCTGGCTTGGGCTGCTGCAAAACCAAAGTCACCCATATCATCACCAGTACCGCGATCAGCGCAGAAGTGCGAAAGTTGGCGGCAAAACCAAGCTGGTCGACTGAGAGAAATGCCAATGGCGGGCCAAACACCCACAACATGGAAACCGATGAACGCATTTGTGAGTTGAGCTTAGTGCTGTTTTTACCACTCGCGTCAGCGTAATGACGAATGATGGTCAGGATCAACGGAATCGATGACGAGGCGAACGGCATCAGCAAACACCCGACCAGTAACGCCTGCCAGAATTCGCTGGCCACAGAAAACCCTAACGCCGCAGCCACAATCCCCGTCAGAGAGATCAGCAGCAACCGTTTACCCGGAACCCCTTTGTCAATCAGCCCGGTCATTTTCTGACTGACCAGTACCGTCATTAAAGCCGTCAGCGTAGTATAAATACCAATATACGCAGGCTCGGTGTGCAGCCCACTGACCAGAAACAGACTCATGACCGGTAACACCAGCGCGAACGCCAGCGCTGTAATGCCATTGGTTAAAAACAGCACCACGGTTTGGTTTTTTAACAACTGAGTATCCTTTGCGCTTAGCTGCGCGGTTAATGACGCCAACCGAGATGGTTCGCGCTTTATTAGTCAGGCAGTAAATTGGGGGGCAGACGGTAAATTATGTGTCGAACGGTAAACCATGCTCGGTTGAGCATTTACCTCTCTGATGACAAAGCCTGCAATGCCGCTAAAGCCTGCCCGGCCTGATGCGCCGGAACAAAAATATGGTCATGATAATAGGCCGCAATGATATTGGCACTGATCCCGCGCTGCGCCAGACAAGATGCCACCGCCGCGGTTAACCCGACCGCTTCCAGGCTGGAATGAACCGAGAGTGAAATCTGACGAAAGCAGCTTTCCACCGGCCAACCCTGTTGCTCAGCCTGCGCTTTACTGACCAGCAGCGTCAGACCTTCCCTTTCACGAATCATCGCCACAGGCTCCAAGCCGACATAATCTGCCATTTGACCCGCCACTGTACAGAAGACCATCTCACCGTTTAATAGTTCAGGTTGCATACTACGCAGCAGTTCATCGAGTGCGGTGATACCGGTCATATTAGGTTCCTGTCTGGTCAGTACGGCTCTGTCGCTATTCAGAATGCCATCGCTTTAACGGCTTGCTCGACGGTAGGGAAATAAATTTTGGTCACACATACCTGAGCAGCAGCAAACTCATGAGCCTGAATTAACTGACACACTTGTTCCGCACCATAGCGCTTACCGGTCGGGCGCAATTCAATGTCTTGTGCGCTGTTCGCGCAACTCACAATGGCCGCACAACTCACAATGGCAAAGCTCTGACCACAACAATCAATCACATGATCGCCCTCACCGACGATCATGTCTGCACATTCTTCAATAAATTGCTGCTCGGAGGCGAGATAAAGCAGTTCATCATCACCGTCTAGTTTGAGCAGCGCAGGCCATTTTATCATGGGTACACTCCGCTTAGCATCAGCGCCAAACATACGCCTGATTACAACAGCTGTGCAAGTAATAACTCAACCTCCGTGCGTTACTGACAACAGCAACGATGAAAACCAAGGACTTACCACGCGCCGCAGTTCACCATCGATAACGTTGACTGGCAACAAATCCAGCGTAGGTTAACAATTACTCACTAAAATGCAGAACCGGACCACTTGGGCAAAAAAACGACAACCCTATTGAATTTAAACATATTTTGCTAAGCATCAAGTTCTATCTAATAACGATTAATTACAGTTACGATGCCCCTTTATGCTTTTATTACCGTCCCAGATTTCCTACAATCGTTGCAATTTACTGAGCACTTCTAAAGTGGAGCAATCATGAGCGACGTGAAACATTGCAAACTTCTTATTCTGGGTTCGGGCCCTGCAGGCTACACGGCAGCCGTGTACGCAGCGCGCGCTAACCTTAACCCTGTTCTGGTAACAGGTATGCAGCAAGGTGGTCAGTTGACCACAACGACTGAAGTCGAAAACTGGCCGGGCGATGCAGAAGGCCTGACCGGCCCTGCTCTGATGGACCGTATGAAAGAACACGCCGAACGTTTTGAAACTGAAATCGTGTTTGACCACATCAACCAGGTTGATTTTTCACAGCGCCCTTTCCGCCTTAAAGGCGACAGCAGCGAATACACTTGTGATGCACTGATCATCTCGACCGGCGCATCAGCCAAGTACCTGGGTCTGGAATCAGAGCAAGCTTTCCAGGGCCGCGGCGTCTCTGCGTGTGCAACCTGTGACGGTTTCTTTTACCGTAACCAGAAAGTTGCCGTAGTCGGCGGCGGTAACACAGCAGTAGAAGAAGCGCTTTACCTGTCGAACATCGCCAGCGAAGTGCACCTGATTCACCGCCGTGACACGTTCCGCGCGGAAAAAATCCTGATTAACCGTCTGATGGATAAAGTGGAAAGCGGCAACATCGTGCTGCACACCAACCGTACTCTGGAAGAAGTGCTGGGCGACGACATGGGTGTCACCGGTGTGCGCCTGAAAGACACTCAGTCAGAACAGACGGAAGAATTTGATGTTATGGGTACCTTCATCGCCATCGGCCACCAGCCAAATACGGCGATTTTCGAAGGTCAGCTGGAAATGAAAGACGGCTACATCGTGGTTAAATCGGGTCTGGAAGGCAACGCAACCCAAACCAGCATCGAAGGTGTGTTTGCCGCGGGCGACGTGATGGATCACAACTACCGTCAGGCGATTACTTCAGCCGGAACCGGTTGTATGGCTGCACTGGATGCAGAGCGTTTCCTGGACGGTTTGAACGACAAATAATTACAAGATTATTTTTCAGTTTTGACAAGTTAGCAGCAAACCCGGTGGTATATCCACCGGGTTTTCTTTTGTATACTAGCCCACTTTCAAAATCATAAGAATTCAAGATAAGCCTTCAAGTATATGGATAAGAAAAAGCAACGGAGCTTGAATATCTGGCTCAAACAGCAGAGCAAACTGGCCAAGCGCTGGTTAATGCTGGCTATTGGGCTAGGCGTATTATCCAGTGTGTTTTTGCTCGCGCAAGCCGCTCTGCTCGCCTCGGTATTACATCAGCTCATCATTCAACATGTCGACAAGTATGAGTTAGTCCCCTACTTTGCGGGACTGATCGTCATCATTGCAATACGCGCCGCGTGCTCCTGGGGCCGCGAACTGGCTGGCTTTCGTGCCGGCAAAGAGATCCGGATCTACATCCGGCAACTGATTTTCGACAAACTGCGCACCCTTGGGCCTGCCTATATTAAAGGCAAACCGGCGGGTGCCTGGGCGACGCTGACCCTGGAACAGGTCGAAAATATGCATGACTTCTTTGCCCGCTACCTGCCGCAAATGTCCTTGTCTGTGCTGATCCCGTTTGTGATTCTTGTCGTGGTATTCCCGGTCAACTGGGCTGCGGGTTTGATCTTCCTGATCACCGCGCCATTGGTGCCGCTGTTTATGGCACTGGTCGGTATTAAAGCGGCCGACGCAGGGCGCAAAAACTTCAAAGCGCTGCAGCGCCTGTCCGGCCATTTTTACGACCGCCTGCAATCAATGACCACCATTCGTCTGTTTGACCGCACTGCTGCGGAAACCGAGCAGATGCGGGGCGCTTCGGAAGTATTCCGTAAGCGTACGATGGATGTGTTGCGGATAGCGTTTCTCTCCTCCGCTGTACTGGAGTTTTTCACTTCGGTTTCTATCGCCATTACCGCGGTTTACTTTGGTTTCAGCTTCATCGGTGAACTGGACTTTGGCTACTACGGCGCTGGTGTGACCCTGTTTGCCGGTATTTTCATTCTGGTGCTGGCACCGGAATTTTATCAACCGCTGCGCGATCTGGGTACGTTCTACCATGCCAGACAGCAAGCCGTTGGCGCCGCTGAAAGCATCGTCGAGTTTCTTGATATCGACGTCAGCAAAGTCCAATCCGGCTCTGCGCAAATGCAGGATGCGGATGATGTCGAAATCATTGCCACTGATCTGCAGGTGTTCAGCCCCGAAGGTCAGCGCCTGGTTGGTCCGGTCTCATTCCGCCTCAATCGCGGCGAGACAACCGCCCTGGTCGGCCCGAGTGGTGCCGGTAAAACCAGCCTGATTAACGCGCTTCTCGGTTTTATGCCTTATGACGGCAGCCTGACCATCAACGGCACCGAGCTTAGTCAGCTTGATCACGCCAGCTGGCGTAAACACATCAGCTGGGTCGGTCAGAACCCGCTACTGGTACACGGCACCATTCGTGAAAACATTACCCTCGGCAAATCCAACATCAGTGACAACCAGGTGCAAGAGGTACTTGAGCACTCCTTTGCCGCTGAGTTTGTCAACAAACAGGGCCTGGATTACCCGATCAGCGACCGCTCCGGAGGCCTGTCAGTCGGTCAGGCTCAACGTCTTGCTCTGGCGCGTGCGATGCTGCAACAAGGCCGCTTCTGGCTGCTGGATGAACCTACCGCCAGTCTGGATGCCCGCAGTGAGCAACTGGTAATGCAAGGTCTGACTCAACAAATCACCCACAAAACCGCGCTGCTGGTGACACACCAGTTACTGCCACTGCAATCTGTCAGTCAGATTCTGGTGATGCAGGATGGCGCCCTGGTCCAGGCCGGCGATTTTACTGCGCTGAGCCAGCAACCAGGACTGTTTGCCGATATGCTGGCGTCTAACCAGGCGCTGCACGAAGCCGATAAGGGGAACTTAGATGCGTGATTTATTACCCTACCTGAAACTGTATAAAAAGCACTGGTTTGGTCTGACGCTGGGCATGCTGCTTGGCCTCGCCACTCTGGGCGCGTCTATCGGCCTGCTTACCCTGTCCGGCTGGTTCTTGTCCGCCGCTGCGGTGGCCGGCCTGACCGTTGCGCGCGAAACCTTTAACTACATGCTGCCCGGCGCATTTGTGCGTGGTTTTGCAATGGGCCGTACTGCCGGCCGCTGGGGTGAGCGCGTGGTCAGCCACAACGCCACGTTTAAGCTGCTGACCGATCTGCGCATCTTTTTCTTCCAGAAACTGGCGCCAATGATCCCGGGCCGCGTGTCTAACCTGCGCGATGCGGATCTGCTCAACCGTCTGGTGGCAGATATCGATGCGATGGACCATGTTTACCTGCGCCTTATCAGCCCGGTCACCATTGGTGTACTCGGTGTAGCCGGCCTGACCGCGTTAATCTGCTGGTTTGATCAAACCCTTGGCCTGACGCTGGGCGCCATCCTGCTGCTTCTGCTGCTGACCTGGCCGGTGCTGTTTTACAAACTGGGTAAACGCAATGGTGCCGAGCTGACCCAAAATAAAGCCGACATGCGTGTCGCGACCCTGGACTGGCTGCAAGGTTACAGCGAACTGACCATCTTTGGCGCTGAAGCACGCTATCGCGCAGCGATTTACACCGCACAGGAAAAACTGCTGGCTAACCAGAAACTCAACGCCAGCTTTAACGGCCTGGCCTCTGCCCTGCTGATGCTGGCTAACGGCTGGACTCTGGTCCTGATGCTATGGCTCGCCGCAGACGGCGTTAACGGTCAGGCACCGGATCCTATGATTGCGCTAGTGGTATTCGCGACGATGGCCAGTGTTGAGCTGCTGATGCCGATTGCCGGAGCGTTCCAATATCTGGGCCAAACCCTGACTTCAGCGCGTCGTCTTAATGAGGTGATTTTAGCCGAACCGGATGTGGTATTCCCAACGGACACTACCCGCCACTCGGGCCAGTTTGATATCGCGTTTGATAACATCGGCTTTGCGTACAACGACAGCGAGCAGCCAGTCCTGCGTGATGTCAGCCTGACCATTCCGGCCGGCCACAAAACCGCCATCGTCGGTCAGACGGGCTCGGGTAAATCGACCCTGATCCAGCTGCTGTGCCGCTACTGGGATGTACAGCAAGGTGAAGTCCGCATTGCCGGAACCCGACTGCAAGACTGGAATGAAAGCGACCTGCGCGCGGCGATCAGCGTGGTCAGCCAGCGCGTTGATATCCTGAACGGCACGCTACGTGACAATTTGATCATGGCCAAACCGGATGCCGATGATGCCCTGCTGCGTGAAACTCTGCAACGAGTCGGCCTTGGTAAACTGCTTGATGCTCCGGGATTGGATGCCTGGCTGGGTGACGCGGGTCGTCAGCTGTCCGGGGGTGAAAAACGCCGTATCGGTATCGCCCGTGCACTGCTGCACAACGGCCCGATTCTGCTGCTTGATGAGCCAACCGAAGGTCTCGACAAGCAGACCGAAAAGCAAATCATGGCGCTGTTTGAGTCGCACTTTACCAACAAAACGGTCATCTTCATCACCCACCGTCTGGTGGAACTGGAAAAGATGGATACCATTTGCCTGATTGAACAGGGCGAGATTGTCGAGCATGGCAACCATCATCAGTTGCTGGCCGAGCAAGGCCGTTACTTCCAGCTCAATCAGACGCTGTAACCTAAACCGTATCAGTGCTGCTTAACCTCAGCCCCGCTTATCCGCGGGGCTTTTTCTTGCCTGAACAACGCCAGTCTTAAAACGATCCAGCGGCAGTAAAATAATCCAACGGCAATAAAAAACCCGAGCATGGCCCGGGCTTTGCTATTCAATATGTTTTATCACTGCTGCTGTCATCAGGTTACGATTAACCAGACTCAGACCAGAGCGGCTGACTTAACGGCCTTTACGTGGTTCACTGGCTGCTTTACCGCGAGAGCCACCCTCTTTACGACGAGAGTTGGCACGACCGCCGGCTGGTGTGCTGACGCGCTCTTCATGGCGACGAACTGCACGACGAATCTTCTGGCTGCGTGAACGCTCACGTTTACGAGAAGTGTTGTCTTTCGACAGATCCAGCATAGTGCTGTTTTCCGGCTTCAGTTCGACCAACTCACGCAGATAGTTAACGTCTTTCAGTGACAGTTCCATCCAGCCGCCACGAGGCAGTTTTTTATCCAAGAAGATGTCACCGTAGCGCACACGCTTCAGTCGGCTTACTGTCGTTTCCTGTGATTCCCACAGACGACGAACTTCACGGTTACGGCCTTCGTTGATCACCACGTAGAACGTATGGTTCATGCCTTCACCGCCAGCGTAGACTACGTCTTCAAAACGAGCCATACCATCGTCCAGCTCAACGCCGCGTACCAGGTTGCGTACTTTGTCTTCAGTCACATCACCGAACACACGCACCAGATACTCACGTTCAACCTGACGACTTGGGTGCATCAGACGGTTTGCCAGCTCACCATCAGTGGTAAACAGCAGCAGACCCGAGGTGTTGGCATCCAGACGGCCCACCGAAATCCAGCGCGAGCCACGAATTTTTGGTAGACGATCAAACACCGTACGACGACCTTCCGGGTCGTGACGGGTACAAAGTTCACCTTCCGGCTTGTAGTAAGCCAGAACGCGACATACAACTTCTTCCTGCGCTTTAGCTGACACAACGTGTCCGTCTATACGCACGATGGCGTTTTCATCATCCAGGCGTTCGCCCAGGACAGCTACCTTGCCATTAACACTTACGCGCCCAGCTCGGATCAGAGCTTCCAACTCACGACGAGAACCATGACCAGCACGTGCTAAAACCTTTTGTAACTTTTCGCTCATTTATCTACCTATGATGTCGTCTTCTCAGACGTCGAATAACAAGATGCGACCTCAAAATCGCGGTCGCGTATTATCGCAAAAAATCCGCGAAAAAGCATCTTTTTATTAGCGCCTGTTCGATTACTCAAATGGTGTCGGATCGCCCGCACCTAAACGCACCACTTGCATTTCATCTTCGCTGAAATCAATCACTGTGGTTGGTTGTTCGCCCAGATAGCCGCCGGCCAGAATGACATCAACCGCATGCTCAAGGCGATCGCGAATCTCTTCCGGATCCGATTCCGTGGTTTGGTTACCCGGCAGAATCAGCGAAGTGGACATCAGCGGCTCACCCAGTGCCTCCAGCAGATCCAGCGCGATCTTATTGTCTGGCACGCGGATACCTATCGTCTTACGCTTTGCATTCATCAGGCGACGCGGCACTTCTTTGGTGCCCTTAAAAATAAAGGTGTAGGGACCCGGCGTGTTGTTCTTCAGCAGGCGGAAAGCCGTGTTATCAACGCGTGCATATAAAGATAGCTCAGATAAATCGCGGCACAGCAGAGTAAAATTATGTTTGTCGTCCAGACGGCGGATCTGACAGATACGCTCCAGGGCATGTTTATTTTCTAACTGGCAACCCAGCGCATAACCGGAATCGGTCGGGTATACGATGACACCGCCATTGCGAATAATTGCTACCGCCTGATTGATCAAACGGGTCTGTGGATTCTCAGGATGCACATAAAAAAACTGGCTCATTGTGATACCTCATCATTGAGTCTCTCGACTGGATGTTTGGAAAGATTGGTCCAATCTTTCCAAACAGGTTCTACTCCGGAAGGCAACCAAAGATTGCGCCCTAATTCCATCCACGGGGACGGGTAATGAAAGTCGCTGCCTTGAGAAGCTAATAGATTGTATTGTATCGCATAATCGGCAAGATTGCGTTTTTCTTGCGGCGCTTGTTGTGGCTGAGCCACTTCCATCGCATCGCCACCCGCTTCACTGAACGCCTCGATAAGGCGTTTCAGCCATTTCGTGGTCAGATCGTAACGGGCCGGATGGGCCAGCACCGCCTGGCCGCCGGCAGCATGGATAGCATCAATCGCGTCCTTCATTGTACACCAGTTCGGTGGCACATAACCGGGATTGTTGCGGGTCAGATATTTTTTAAATACCTGCTGCATATTCTTCACATAGCCGGCATCCACCAGCCATTTGGCAAAATGGGCACGCGTGATCGGCGCATCGCCGGCAATGGCTTGCACTTCTTCTAAAACACCTTCACGGGTCGCCTTTTCCAGACGCTCGGCAATCATTTCCGCCCGCGCCACGCGGTGCGCTTTTTGCGCTTCAATTAAACGCAGCAGCTCCGGCGTTTGGATATCGATATTCAGGCCGACAATATGAATGTCTTTGTTTTGCCACACGGTCGAGAATTCAATCCCGTTGATCAGGGTAATCGCATGTTGCCGGGACTGAATATACTCACGTGCCGGTTGCAGTGAATCGACCGTATCGTGGTCAGTGATCGCCAGCACATCGATGTTAAATTCAACCGCTCTTTCAATCAGTTGCTCGAAACTCAGACGACCATCAGATGCCGTGGTGTGACTGTGTAGGTCAATTTTCATAATTTTTTTAATTTGCCGGTTATTTGGGCTTGACTTTCGACCTTCGCACTAGTTTACTAGTACACAAATACGAGAGCACAGTTTAAGGTTCCCATGTTACTAGAAATTACAGCAAACCATAATCCCCAATTCAGCCCTACTGTTGCAGCGCTAAACTGGTGGCACACTTGGACAAGTTCTTAGTGGGCTCGCGTATACCTGTCTGACAGGAAACGTCTTTCAAGAAGCCCGCTGACTTAGCGGGCTTTTTATTTTATTTTTCATTATATTATTCGTCGGGTTTCGCTCCATACATCAGTCTGCATTACAGCGAACAAACCCAACCGGCAAACGCAAAATTCAGATAAGGAGGTCTTGTGAACAAGGCCATTGAAATCAAAAATCGCGCAACCATTGAAGTACTGAATACGACGTTGCCCTACACCCAGGATCCAACCGCACTGTTTCACGCTTTGTGTGACGGTAAAACAGACTGCCTGTTGCTGGAATCTGCCGAAATCGACTCAAAACAAAACCTGAAAAGCCTGCTGTTGGTTGATGCCGCTGCACGCATCATCTGTTACGGCCACGAAGTAACCTTTCAGGCATTAAGTGATAACGGCCGTGCTCTGATCGACGTTCTGGCGCAAAACGTTGTGGCAGACATCCCGAGCCAGCGCAGCGAGTCAACCCTGACGCTGACGTTTACCACACCATGCGATACATTAGATGAAGATTCGCGCCTGCGTGAAGCGTCATCATTTGATGCGCTGCGCCTGGTGCAGCACAGCTTTGATCTGAGCGATAAAGATAAATACGCGCTCTTCCTTGGTGGTCTGTTTGCTTACGATATGGTGGCAAACTTTGAACCACTCGGTGAAGTCGCGGCAATCAACGACTGTCCGGATTACGTGTTCTATGTGTCTGAGAACCTGATGATCATCGACCACCAGACCGCGACCTGCCAGTTACAGGCAACGGCGTTTACCTCTGACAGTGCCGTCAAAGCAACGCTGCGTGCCCGTCAGGAAGAAATCAAAGCGCAAACGTCGCAGAACCTGACTCTGCCGCAGGCCACTAAGCTGCCAAACGTTGAACTGACCACTAATATTGAAGACGCACACTTCTGCGATATCGTGCGCGATCTGAAAGATCACGTGATTAAAGGCGATATTTTCCAGGTCGTCCCATCACGCCGTTTCTTCCTGCCTTGCCCTTCCCCTCTGGCCGCTTACCAGCGCCTGAAAGAGAGCAATCCGAGCCCGTACATGTTCTACATGCAGGATGAACGCTTCACCCTGTTCGGTGCTTCACCGGAGAGCGCGCTGAAATACGCAACAGACACCAACCAGATTGAAATCTACCCGATCGCCGGTACCCGCCCGCGCGGTAAAAATGCGGATGGTTCGATTAACTTCGATCTCGACAGCCGTCTGGAACTGGAACTGCGCTGCGACAAGAAAGAGAACGCCGAACATATGATGCTGGTTGACTTGGCCCGTAATGATGTGGCGCGTATTGCCGAAGCCGGCAGCCGTCACGTGGCGGACCTGCTCAAAGTTGATCGCTACAGCCACGTGATGCACCTCGTTTCCCGCGTAGTTGGCCAACTGCGCAGTGACTTGGATGCCCTGCACGCTTACCAGGCCTGCATGAACATGGGCACCCTGACCGGCGCGCCGAAAATCCGCGCCATGCAGCTGATTCGTGATGTTGAGAAAGAACGCCGTGGCAGCTACGGCGGCGCGGTGGGTTACTTGACTGGTGAAGGTGATTTAGACACCTGTATCGTCATTCGCTCTGCGTTTGTTGAAAACGGTATTGCTCAGGTTCAGGCTGGTGCGGGCGTGGTGTATGACTCTGACCCACAATCAGAAGCCGATGAAACCCGAGGCAAAGCTCAGGCGGTGATTTCCGCGATTCAATTTGCACACCAGGCGTAAGGAGACTCAACATGACGCAAACAACTCAAACCGCCAATATCGTTTTTATCGATAACTTTGACTCTTTTACCTACAACCTGGTTGATCAATTCCGTTCTCTTGGCCATCAAGTGACCATCTACCGTAATCACATCCCGGCCGATGTGATTGAGCAGGCGGTGGCCAAACTCGACAACCCAGTCGTGGTTCTGTCACCAGGTCCGGGGGCGCCATCGGACGCGGGTTCCATGCCGGAAATCCTGCAACGCCTGAAAGGCAAAGTACCGATGATCGGTATTTGTCTCGGACACCAGGCTATGGTGGAAGCCTACGGCGGCGTTGTGGCTGGTGCCGGTGAAATCGTACACGGTAAAGTTTCTATGATGGAGCATAACCAGCACCCGATTTATCAGGGGCTGCCTTCTCCGCTGGCCATTGCCCGTTATCACTCTCTGGTTGCGACCGAAGTGCCGGACAGCCTGACCGTCACCGCTGAAGTGGATGGCCTGGCGATGTCGATCGTCAATGATGCCGACAAACTGTGCGGTTTCCAGTTCCACCCGGAATCCATCATGACCACTCAGGGTGCGACTCTGCTCGCGAACGCGATTAACTGGGCGATGGATAAAGCATAACGACGTCCCTTTCATTTGACGTCAGACCCAATTCGCAGACGACAGATCCGGCGCGAACACGACAGACAAAAGATTAACCGCTCGCTGAATAACTGATATACATCAACGAGCTGGCAGGATACGGAGAGAAAGCAATGCAAGCGATCATTAATAAGCTGTATGAACAGCAGGCGCTGACTCAGGATGAGAGCCAGGCACTATTTGACTACATTATCCGTGGTGAGTGTGAGCAACCTCTGATGGCTGCCGCGCTGACCGCACTGAAAATCAAAGGTGAAACACCAGACGAAATCGTCGGTGCAGTACGCGCCTTGGTAGCGAATGCCAGCCCCTTCCCACGCCCGGATTATGACTTTGCCGACATCGTCGGTACCGGTGGCGACGGCGCTAACACCATCAACATTTCAACCACCTCAGCGTTCGTTGCGGCAGCTTGTGGGGTCAAAGTGGCCAAACACGGCAACCGCGGCGTATCGAGCAAATCCGGTTCATCGGATCTGCTCAGCGCATTTGGTATCAACATGGAAATGAGCGCACAGAATACCCGTCAGGCTCTGGACGATCTCGGCGTCGCCTTCCTGTTTGCGCCGCAATATCACGGTGGCTTCCGCCATGCGGCACCAGTGCGTCAGAGCATGAAAACCCGCACCATTTTCAACATTCTCGGCCCGCTGATTAACCCGGCTCGCCCGAATATCCAACTAATGGGCGTATACAGCCCAGAATTGGTTCGTCCTATCGCCGAAACCATGGTACAAATGGGTCTGAAACGAGCCGCTGTGGTTCATGGTTCAGGATTGGACGAAGTGGCAATTCATGGAGAGACACTGGTTGCCGAAATCAAAGATGGTAAAATTGTCGAGTACACCCTTACGCCGCGAGACTTTGGCCTGGACAGCTACCCGCTGCAAGCCATTGAAGGTGGCGATCCACAGGAAAACCGCCTCATCATCGAAAACATTCTGACTGGCAAGGGGACATCTGCTCAGGTCGCCGCAGTGGCGGTGAACGTTGCCCTGTTGCTGCGCATGTTTGGCTTTGAAGATTTGAAAGCCAACGCACAACAAGCCATTGATGTCATGAACTCAGGCAAAGCGTTTGATCTGGTACAACAACTAGCAGAGCGAGGTTAATCCCCTGATGTCTGAACAAAACGTGTCTGAACAGAACAAAGCACACACCCCATCATCCGGACAATTGTCTGAGCACATTTCGGTGCACAATGCCCAGATGGCCGAAGTACTGGCAAAAATCGTCACTGACAAAGTGACCTGGGTTGCTGAGCGCAAAGCCTCACAACCACTGGAAACCTTCAAATCTCTGCTGACTGCTTCCGATCGTAGCTTCTACGATGCGCTCAGCGGCGACAACACCGTATTCATTCTGGAATGCAAAAAAGCATCGCCATCGAAGGGATTGATTCGTCAGCATTTCGATCTGGACTACATCGCGTCAGTCTACAACCAGTACGCGAATGCCATCTCTGTACTGACTGATGAGAAGTACTTTCAGGGCAGTTTTGACTTCCTGCCACGCGTGCGTGCCCAGGTTTCCCAGCCAGTGCTGTGCAAAGATTTCATGATCGACACTTACCAGGTTTATCTTGCTCGTCACTACGGCGCCGATGCTATTCTGCTGATGTTATCTGTACTGGATGACGACACTTACCGTGAGCTGGCTAACGTGGCTCACGAGCTGGGCATGGGCGTGCTGACAGAAGTCAGCAACGATGAAGAGCTGGAGCGCGCCGTGGCACTACAGGCACGAGTTATCGGTATCAACAACCGAAACCTGCGCGATTTGACGACGGATCTTAACCGTACCAAACAAATGGCACCGAAATTGCCAAAAGGTACCACAGTGATTTCCGAGTCCGGTATCTACACTCACCAGCAAGTACGTGACCTGTCCCGCTTCGCCAATGGCTTCTTGATCGGCAGCTCACTGATGAGTCAGGACAATGTTGAACTGGCCGTACGTAAAGTGGTGCTGGGTGAAAACAAAGTATGTGGGCTGACTCATGCCGACGACGCGGTGAAAGCGTATCAGGCTGGCGCGGCATTTGGTGGTCTGATTTTTGTGGAAAAATCGAAACGCTACGTTGATATCGAGACCGCACGTATGACCATGAGCGGTGCGCCGCTGCAATACGTGGGTGTGTTCCAGAATCACAGTATCGATGCTGTCGTTGATATCGCAACTGACCTGGGTCTGTTTGCCGTCCAACTGCACGGTGATGAAGACCAGGCTTATGTCGATGAACTCAACGCCCGTCTGCCGGAGCAGACTGAAGTATGGAAGGCGTACGGCATCGAAGACACGTTACCAGCCATGCTGAATAACGTCGATCGTCACTTGCTTGATGCCAAAGTGGGCAACCAGAGTGGCGGCACCGGCCGTGTGTTTGACTGGAACCTGATCGACAACCCACAACGCATTATGCTGGCCGGCGGCCTTAATCCGGACAATGTCAAACAAGCGGCCCAGCTGGGCTGCCTCGGTCTGGACCTCAACTCAGGAGTTGAGAGCGAGCCGGGTAAAAAAGACATGGCCAAACTGCGCCAGGCATTCAACGAAATCCGTAATTACTAATTGACCATAACCATAAATCGCAAGAAACGGTTATTGAAGGAATAAGATCATGGCAAAATTAAACGCCTACTTTGGCGAATACGGTGGTCAGTTTGTACCACAAATCCTGGTTCCGGCACTCGACCAGCTGGAACAGGCTTTTATCGACGCACAGGAAGATCCTGAATTTCGTTCTGAATTTATGTCCCTGCTGCAAGAGTATGCGGGTCGTCCGACCGCGCTGACTCTGACGCAAAACATCACCAAGGGTACCAAAACCAAGCTGTACCTGAAGCGCGAAGATCTGCTGCACGGCGGCGCGCACAAAACCAACCAGGTACTGGGTCAGGCTCTGCTGGCTAAACGCATGGGAAAAACGGAAATCATTGCAGAGACAGGGGCAGGTCAGCACGGCGTTGCCACCGCTCTGGCTTGTGCGCTGATGGGGCTGAAATGCCGCGTTTACATGGGGGCGAAAGACGTCGAGCGCCAAAGCCCGAACGTATTCCGTATGCGCCTGATGGGAGCGGAAGTGATCCCGGTTCATTCCGGTTCCGCAACGCTGAAAGATGCGTGTAACGAAGCGCTGCGTGACTGGTCTGGCAGCTACGAAACTGCGCACTACCTGCTGGGTACTGCCGCAGGCCCTCACCCGTTTCCGACTATCGTACGTGAATTTCAGCGCATTATCGGTGAAGAAACCAAGAACCAAATCCTGGCGCGTGAAGGGCGTCTGCCGGATGCAGTGATTGCCTGTGTCGGCGGCGGTTCAAACGCTATCGGTATGTTCGCCGATTTCATCGAAGAAGAGTCAGTGCGCCTGATTGGTGTTGAACCAGCGGGTAAAGGTATTGATACCGACATGCACGGCGCGCCGCTGAAACACGGTAAAACTGGCATTTACTTCGGCATGAAAGCACCGATGATGCAGGACGAAGACGGTCAGATTGAAGAGTCTTACTCTGTGTCTGCTGGTCTGGACTTCCCGTCAGTCGGCCCGCAGCATGCGCACCTGAACGCGATTGGCCGCGCCGAATACGAAAGCATTACCGATGATGAAGCGCTGGAAGCGTTCCAGAAACTGGCCCGCAATGAAGGCATCATCCCTGCGCTGGAGTCTTCGCATGCACTGGCTCAGGCAGTGAAAATGGCGTACGCCGAACCTGAAAAAGAACAATTGCTGGTGGTTAACCTTTCCGGCCGTGGTGACAAAGATATCTTCACCGTATTGAAGATTTTAGAAGAAAAAGGAGAGATCTAATGGACCGCTATCAATCGCTATTCCAGCGTCTGGCTGACAACAAACAGGGGGCTTTCGTTCCGTTTGTCACCATCGGCGATCCGAATCCGGAGCAATCACTGCGTATCATGCAAACGCTGGTCGAATCAGGTGCTGATGCTCTGGAACTGGGTATCCCGTTCTCTGACCCTTTGGCGGACGGTCCGACCATTCAGGGCGCAAATATTCGTGCTCTGGACGCCCAAACGACTCCGAGTGTCTGCTTTGAGCTGATTGGTAAAATCCGTGCTCAGTATCCGGAACTGCCAATTGGCCTGCTGATGTATGCGAACCTGGTTTACGCACGTGGTGTTGACAACTTCTACCAACGTTGCCAGCAAGCGGGCATCGATTCGGTGTTGGTGGCGGACGTCCCGACCAACGAAAGTGAAGAATTTGTCGCAGCGGCAAATAAATACGGTATCAAGCCAATTTTCATCGCACCGCCGACAGCGAGTGATGAAACATTGCAATCGGTAGCCAAACTCGGTGGTGGTTACACTTACCTGCTGTCTCGTGCCGGTGTCACCGGTACCGAAACTAAAGCTAAGATGCCGGTCCTGACTCAGCTGGAAAAACTCAACCAGTATAATGCGCCACCCTCTCTGCTTGGCTTTGGCATTTCCGAACCGGAGCAGGTTAAACAGGCTATCGCTTCCGGCGCAGCCGGCGCTATCTCGGGTTCAGCCGTGGTAAAAATTATCGAGACCAACCAGGGTGACGATGAGAAAATGTTAACAGAGTTAGCACAATTCACCCGTAATATGAAAGCAGCAACTTATCGGTAAATGCTGTTAAGATAAGTGTTTGGTTTCTTACTCATGTCAGAAACCAAACACTTTACTAACAAGTCCCCGTTTTATTCCTTCCTTATACTGTGCTAGTTCATTGACATTTCACTTACTTAAAACTTCAAAGCAAACGTTTTCGTGTGCTTAAAAATCCTACTCACGTCAATAAAATAGTTGTTTGATGCCAAATTCCCCCTGATTACATATTGCCAATTGTGACAGGAACGTGTAAAAAGCGGGAACAATACAATTATCCACTGAATATATTATGCACAGAGGGTAATACTGGATATTTCAATATTGTTAGCACAGAGGTTATGGAAGTGTTAAAAGAAAAGAACTTATTAAGCAACATCGGCGTTCAGGTCGTGATTGCGATGATCCTGGGTACTGCAATCGGTGCCACCATGGGTCAAGACGCCGCAATGTTTGCACCTCTGGGTGCCATTTTCATTAATTTAATCAAAATGCTGGTGATCCCACTGGTCGCCGTTGCCCTGATTTCAGGTGCAGCCGGTCTGGGTGACAGCCAGTCCGCAGGTAAAGTCGGCTTCGTAACTCTGGGTTACTTTGCTGTGACTTCAGCGCTGGCGGTAGCTCTGGCTCTGGTAATGGGTGCCGTATTCCAACCAGGTCTAGGCATTGATGTCTCCGGCGTGGAAGGCATGTTCTCTTCTGAATATGCATCAAAAGGTGAACTACCAACTTTCTGGGCCACCATCATTGGTATGATCCCAACCAACGTTTTCCAGTCACTGAATGATGCGAACATCCTGCAGATTCTGGTCTTCTGCCTGTTCCTGGGCGTAGCGATTTCTAAGCAGCCAAAGAACAAACGTGAGCCAGTGATCAATGGCGTAAATACTCTTGTTGATGCCATGGTATGGATGATCAACAAGGTCATGATTATCGCCCCTATCGGTGTATTTGGCCTGATGGCTGAAGCCGTGGGTACATTCGGTTTCGGCGCACTGATGGTGGTGTTCAAGCTGTTTGTTGTGTACGTAGCCGCTATACTGATCTTCGGTTTCGTGGTTTACCCGCTGATGATCCAACTGTTCACTAAGACTTCAGCGAAGAACTTCATCAAAGCGATGAAGAAACCGCAAGCCGTGGCACTGTCTACTGCATCATCAATGGCCACTCTGCCAGTAACGATGGACACCGTTGAAAACGAACTGGGTGTGCGTAACTCTACCGCGTCATTCGTATTGCCTCTGGGCGCAACCATCAATATGTCCGGTAACGCGATTTACTACGGTCTGGTTGCTGTCTTCTTCGCACAACTGTTCCATATTGACTTGAGCATGGGCGCTTACGTTGCGATCATCGTCACTGCAACTCTGGGCGCTGTTGGTCAGGCAGGTGTACCGGGTCCGTCATTCCTGGTTGTTGCTGTACTGCTAGCGGCAGGTATTCCAATCGAAGGTCTGCCACTGCTGTTCGCTCTGGACCGTATCTTCGATATGATCCGTACTGCGCTGAACATCACTGGTGACGCCGCGTGTGCGGTTATCGTTGATGCTCTGATCAAAGAAGAAGCAGAAGCTGAAAAAGAGTACCAGAATCAGGAAGCATAATTCTGATTGAGCGGGCACTGCACCGACAAAATTGCCAAAGCCACTCTTCGGAGTGGCTTTTTCATATCTGCTATTTTCTCCTGACCGTTGCACCTTTTACGTCACCCGCACGTAGAAAACTTTGAAACCAGACTTCGCCTGAGTGGCTTTACTAAGGAGGTCTGCCATGACCATGCAACGCCACTGCTATTATGCTCTGATTCACCAAGGTATCGAAACCCTGCTGCACGAGCGATTCGGAGCCAGCGACAATAGTGCCTACCATCAAACCTTACGTGACATGACCGGTAAGTCGAGCTGTTTTAACTTGTCCGATGACGAGTTGGAGCAACTGGTCGAAAACCTGAGCAATGAAGGCTACTTGCACAACGCTCAAGCACTCTCCTGCCAGTTGTAACCAAGCGCAAACGCCGACAAATTTGTTTCAAATTATCATTTAATGTTTAGCTGGCGGTCTTAATTCGTTAGACTGTCAGCAAGCTACTATTCGGACGTATCGACACCATGAAACAATTGCTCGACTTTATCCCACTGATCATCTTTTTTGCCCTGTTCAAGTTCTATGACATCTATGTCGCCACCGGCGCACTTATTGCCGCAACGGCAGTGCAGATAGTGGTGACTTACTTCCTGTTTAAGAAAGTGGAAAAAATGCAGATCATCACCTTTTTGTTGGTGGCGGTTTTTGGTGGCATGACCATCTTCCTGCACGATGATAACTTCATCAAATGGAAAGTAACTATTGTCTACATGATTTTCGCGCTGGGACTGACGATCAGCCATTTAATGGGCAAATCAGCGATTAAAGGCATGCTGGGCAAAGAAATCACTCTGCCGGAAGCGGTATGGAGCAAGGTAAACTGGGCCTGGGTGGGTTTCTTCTCTGTGTGTGCGGTCCTCAATATTTACATCGCGTACCAGCTGCCGCTCGACACCTGGGTCAACTTTAAAGTGTTCGGCCTGCTGGCGGCGACTTTTGCTTACACTCTGCTGACCGGTGTCTATATTTATAAGCACCTGCCTAAAGAGCAGAACAACTCTGGCGAGTAAAACAGCAAACAGTGCCCGAAAGGTGAATCACTGATACTTTTGTTGTTATAATTCCTATTATTGTTGTTACAGCGACCTATACGGTCGCTGTTTTGTTTATTGCGGATATCAAGAATGAATCAGGAAGTACACTCACCGAAGGGCCAGATGCTGCTCAGAACCCTGGCAATGCCAGCCGATACCAACGCAAACGGCGATATTTTTGGTGGCTGGATTATGTCTCAGCTCGATTTGGCCGGCGGCATTCTGGCCAAAGAAATCTCCTGCGGACGTATCGTTACTGTGTCGGTGTCGAGCATTACCTTTAAGAAACCGGTCCGGGTGGGCGACGTCGTCTGTTGCTACGGCGAATGCACCAAAATAGGCCGTACATCGATGTCAATTAATCTGGAAGTATGGGTAAAACCTGTCAAAGAAAACGGAGTATTGGACCGTTTTCAAGTCTGCGAAGCGACGTTTAACTACGTGGCCATTGATGCCGATGGCCGTCCACGTCCGATTAAGCCAGGCAAATAATCAAAAAATCTGTTTTTTGCCCTTTAAAACTCAATCTGTTTCAGTACATTAGTATCTCTGACCTAATTTAGGTATACACTTACCGATAAGCAACTTATAAGGAAATTAATATGTGGTACGTCATCTTCTCACAAGATGTTGAAAACTCGCTGGAGAAACGTATGAGTGTTCGCCCGGCTCACCTTGAGCGACTGACAACTCTCCAGGATGAAGGCCGCTTGTTAACAGCAGGTCCGATGCCAGCGATCGATTCAGATAATCCCGGTGAGGCAGGATTCACGGGGTCAACTGTGATCGCAGAGTTCAATTCACTGGATGACGCCAAAGCCTGGGCAGATGCAGATCCTTATGTAACTGCCGGTGTTTATGCTAACGTTATCGTGAAACCATTCAAAAAAGTATTCTGATATGAAAAAATCATCCTTTGGTCTGGCGCTGATCAGCCTGGCGTTACTGGCCGGTTGCAGCTCAACGGCTGAACGTGAAAAAAATCTGGAACTGCTGGCCGCGAATCGCGCCAGTATTCTGAGTGCAGAGTTGCCACTTGAACTCGGTCCGCTGAATATTATGCGTGCCAGCTCCACAGGCAGTATGATTGAGATGATGATGGTCTATAACATCGACCATCCGAAAGCCAAACCGGCCAGCCAGGTGCTGCAAAACAGCATTCACAGCTTCTGCAATGACAAAGACATCCGTGCCAATCTGGATGTTGGTCTAAGCTACCGGATTAAGATGCGCAATACGCGCGGTCAGCTGATGATTGACCAAACGGTGACTGAAAAAGATTGTCCATAGAATACAGGAGGCCTGAGCCTCCTTTTTTATCTGTCGGTTAACGTATTTGCAGGTTAACCATCAAAGCTTAAAGCGGCTGATGGTCGAGACGATCTGCTGGTTGACCTGAGTGATGTCACTCATACCCGCCAGAGTGCGTGACCCAATCTCATCCAGCTCGGTGACAATCTGGTTGAGCTCGTTCATACTCTCGCTGACACCATGCGTGACGCTGCTCTGTTCCTCCGCTGCGGTCGCAATCTGAGTGCTGAGGTCGTTGATGTCGTCAATGTAGCTTGCCATTGTTTCCAGGCTGTCAGCAACGTTCTGTGAACTGCTGGCCGTGTCGTGACAACGCTGCTTGGTTTTACTCATTGCATCAACCACAACCTGGTTGCCCTGCAATAAACGGCCAATCGCATTCTCGATTTCCTGAGTACTGTCTTTGGTGCGGTTAGCCAGATTGCGCACTTCATCCGCAACTACGGCAAAACCACGCCCCTGCTCACCAGCTCGCGCCGCTTCTATGGCCGCATTCAGCGCCAGCAGATTGGTTTGTTCTGCAATTTCGCCAATCACAGTCAGAACCGAATGAATACTCTGAGTTTCTTCACTCATGCTGCGCACACTGTCGACCGTCATGTCCACGTCTTTAATCAGTGCATCCACAGTCGCCAGTGAACGAGCCATAATCTGACGTGACTCAACACTGGTATGGTTAGCCTGCTGGGTAATATTGGACGTGTTGGCAGCGTCCGACGCGGTTGAACCGGCGGTCGCATTCATTTCTTCCAGCGCGGTGACGATCTGCTCAGTCTCAACAACGTGATGGCGCAGCTTGTCGGCGTTACGCTGTGACAATGTCTCGACCGAACCGACGTTCGACTGCAGCGTTTGTGAAGCCTGCTTGATCTCCAGCATCATACTTTGTAACTGGCTGATGAAGTTGTTCACACCCTGAGCTATCTGACCAAGCTCATCTTGTGATTTCACCTCAAGACGTTGGGTCAAATCGCCATTGCCGCTCGACAGGCTGTGGATGGTCTGTTTGAGCGATAAAATCGGACGGTACAGCATCTGAATCACCAGATAAGCAATCAACACGCTGACCAGGGTAGCGACCAGGCCTATCACAATCGCAGAGTGCTTAGAGTCGGTAAGATTGGCAAAAGCGATACCCTTACTTTGTCCAATCACAAAGTACCAGTTTTTATTAGCCACTTTAATCTGGCTTGAGTAAAAGATTTTGTCTTCACCGTTCAGTTGGTACTCCTGCACGCTGTGCTCAGAACCAATAATGCTCTTAGCTGCACCTTTAAACCAGTCGCTTTCCAGAGTCTTGTCACCGGGTTTTAGCGCGCTATTTTGTGAAGACGCAAGCACCGTACCATCATGGTTGATGATCATGGCAGCACTGCCGGCCAGATCGGTCGATTGTTCCACCAGCTTGTTGAGAAAACCCAGTTTCATGTCGACACCCAACATGCCATCCTGAGTTCGCTGCACAATACTGACCCAGTAAGTGTTCGGATCAGCGGAATCCGGATACGGATCCGTCAGTGAAGGGGTCATCGACTGACGTCCTTCCTTGTAGTAACTCATGGTGCGAATATCACCATTGAATTTATGTCCGGGCCATGCATCGGTAATCTGGTTCCAGTAGGCATCACCGTTGGATTCAAAGCCGATAAAAGAGCTGCCGGTCGCCAGCGTGGTGGCAAACAGCTCGGTCAGATCGATGTAATCCTGCGCCGAATTACCCGGATAAGGCTGATCTTTATACAGCTCGCCTATTCCTTTCACCGCCGTGATTTTTTCCTGAATGAAGGTCTGCACCAGGTTGGCTTTATCCTGGGTGTAGATCTCGCCGCTGCGGGTGATCATTGCACTAATCACTTCCGATTCCTTCAGGTAGGAGATGGTACTGGATATCGCGACTGATGCCGCGACCAAGGCCATGACCGAAACAAGAAGGATTTGTTTAAGTCCGAATGATTTTGTCATATTACTGCTTTCCCTAAGAGTGCTGAACAGTGGAAATACTCCTTATCCACCATGTGTCATATTATCGTTGCTTTATTGACCTTGGCAGAATAGCATTCGTTACCGCCATATTGAATAACAAAAGGTGGCTTCAATGAGGCCTCTCGCTTTTTTATGTAACACGGTGACTCCCTCACACGACAGATTAGGTGTATACAGACCAAAGTCCGCTCACTGAACACCCTCACCGTAAAATGAACCCTCGCTTTGATATTCAACTTGTTTATTAAAATAATTCATGGTGAACTACTCCTACTTTAAGTTTATTTAGATTAAATAGACGTCTAGATGTTTACACACCTATAGAAACGGCGTAAATTCAAAAATATAATTCCAAGTTGGACTAGGCAACTCATGATAGAACTCAAGCACCTGCGTACACTGGTATCACTGCGGGACACTGGTTCGCTGACTTCCACGGCTACAGCGCTGCATTTAACCCAGTCTGCCCTATCGCATCAGATTAAAGATCTCGAAGCCCGCATCGGCGGACAGCTGTTTCTGCGTAAGACCCGTCCGGTGCGCTTTACCTCCGAAGGAGAAATCTTACTTAAACTGGCCGATGAGGTACTCCCTAAACTCGCCAAAGCAGAAAATGAGCTGGCCAGTCTGAAAGAAGATGTGAACGGACGCCTGCACATGGCGATCGAATGCCACTCTTGTTTTCAGTGGCTGATGCCTGCTTTGCGTGAATATCAGATTGCCTGGCCAAGTGTGGCACTGGATTTCTCATCCGGTTTCGGCTTTGAACCTCTGCCAGCCCTGCTGGCCGGTGAGTTGGACCTGGTGATTACTTCCGATATTCTGCCGCGTTCCGAAGTGCATTATGAGCCGCTGTTCGATTTCGAAATGCGTTTGGTGACGGCAACAAATCATCCGCTGGCGGAAAAAGAGTTCATTACACCACAAGATTTAGCCGGACAAACCATGCTCAGCTATCCGGTGCAAAAACAGCGCCTCGACGTGGTGAAACATTTTCTGCAGCCAGCAGGTATTGAGCCGGCCAAATGGAAACAAGCCGATAATACGCTGATGCTGGTTCAGATGGTCTCGGCCGGACTTGGCGTGGCGGCATTACCAAACTGGGCCATCAGTGAGTTTTCGCGCCAAGGTCTGGTTACCAGTAAACCACTTGGTAAAGGACTATGGCGCCGCTTGTTTGCCGCAACCCGTAACAGTGAGAAAGATAAACGTTATCTGCAGGCCTTTTTTGCGACTGCCCGTCAGCAATGCAAAAGCCACCTTGATGGCATCAAGATGGCCTGACTGGATACATTTGCCAATGGGCCTGCTCTTAAGCAGGCCCATTGATTGACTCGCTGCCCTAGCTAGTGCCGGCACATTTAAACTGATTGGTCAGCGGATCGTACTGAAATCCGAGAGCGCTCAGTTTGTCGACCATATGATCCACATCCATTTCATAAGTGGTCACCAACTCGTCAAGGCTGTCACATTCAAGACGTAACTTTTCATTGACGATTCCCAACAGAATGGCACTGTCTAACTTACCGGCATTACTCAAATCCATCATGGTGCTCCTCAGGTTACAGGACGATAGGACGCGCAGACCTGCAGGTCGGCTTCAACCAGGTTAATTGGTCATGTCATACAACGCCCTTTCTCCGTATAAGCTTAGAACGAAATCCCGACCTGCGGGGTGAATTTACACCCCCTGACGGAGAGCAGAGTGGCGCAGCAAAAACAAAAAGCGCCCGAAGGCGCTTTCTCAATATCTCTCACTTTTCATCCAGGACCCTATTACATCAGGTAAAGGCCGTGGAAACCGGTCGATGCCGCAAGAATCATAACCTGAGCCACAGCAAGCTGCACTTTATCAACCGTCTTTGACATCATGATATGCCAACTCCAGACTATGATACCGGCAACCAACAGTGCAAAACTGACAAGCAATGGCTGAGTCATGGCATACAAGCTGTCACTATCGAGACTGTGCGCATAAGGCACGATGCATAACGTGGTTAACATGGCAGAAAGAATACCAGCCACGGGCAGAATACGATGGAAAGCCTGTAAACGAGTTCGGGCAATGGTCATCAGCAGGTGACCGAACATCGCCCCCAATAGCGCAACCATGGTCAGCAGAGAGAGCGCAGCCGACCAGCTGTGCGCGTCTCCCAGCAAAATTGCCACGTAAGCAATCGCCAGTCCATCAGCCAGATACAGCACCCACATCGGCCCGCTGTCACGGGTTTTCTTGGTCTGAACCTGAGAATAAAAATAGAAAAGCGCAGCAACAATCAAAAAGGCTTCGATTTTAATTGAAGTGACAGCCAACCAAAGTACAGCAATGGCCGGTAGTACTTTATGAATGCGTCCGCGCTGTCCGGGGCAGATGTCCCCTTTAACTAAAACCAGCGTCAGCAAAATTTGTGCACCCAGTAACATAGGCGCAAACACAGTGAGTAGTGAATACAACATAAACCCAACCATCAATGGCGTAAAATCTGGCGCTGATGATATCAAAACCTGCCCTGTCGTGCCTACTGTTGACTGCTTTTGGTTGGTAATTCATCGGCCCTATTGACGGCCCGGCCATTAGCCGCACAGTTTAAGCCGAACTATTGCAATATAAATATTTACCCTCTTGGCGCTATACCGCTATAGAGACGCAGCGCCAAACATAATTTTAAATCATTAATTGCCGTCGTCACATGGAGATTCGTGTTGAGTTGAGCTTTAATAGAAGCACAGATTTCAGGTACACTATCATGTTGTAGCACAAATAAATTGTGTTATAAGCTAGGCAGTAGTCCGGTATTGAGCCTTTAACTTGTTGTCTTGCAGGAATAAACCATTTGTCTACAGCCACTTTAAGCAGTTATCGTCTGTCCAGAATAAAAAAAGCCCGGTTCTACACTGGCTTACTCTTTATTGTCCTGACACTGTCTTCCTTTGTTGCCGCCTACCAATGGGTTACCTATCAATTAGCCGAACAAGCCAGAGCTGAAATCCGTAATGTGATTGAACAAATAGACCAGTTGTTTATCCAGTTGGATAAGATAAGCCGAGATATCAGCGCATACCCGGATCAGGATTGTGCCTCGCTGCAGCCAGTTTTGTTACGCGAAATGCTCAAAATCCCCGGCGGACTCTCGGCGACAAAAAGTCAGCCTCAAGGCTACTGTCATTCAATGCAAGGTAGCCTGGCTGCACTACCTTTGACCATGCAGGGACCTTCGATTGAACTCACAAACGGTATGCTCGAAGCTGAATCTGTACTGTATCGGACTGATGGAATGTTGTATGAGGTTTCCGAGCGCTACTTTCTGTCCCTGCTCGATATTAATCCGGCCTTTATTAAACCTTCGCTACTGATCAATCACAGGAGTGTACTGAGTCTGGATCAAAACAGCGCTCTGGTCAGAGGAGGAATACTCAAGTCGAATCTCTACGACTATAGTTTGCAGTTCAACTACGACAGCAACATGTATCACTGGCGGATAATCAAGCAGGTAACTTACTATCTGCTGATCCCTCTGATGCTGTATGTGTTTGCCAGTTTCAGGATCTATCGTTTTTTGTGTCAGCCGGCATGGCTGGCCGGAGAGCTGGCTTCGGGCATCGCCCACCAACAATTTAAACCTTACATCCAGCCTATTTTTGATAGTGGCGGGCGCATGGTGGGCGGTGAAATTCTGGTGCGCTGGCACCACCCGACGCGTGGAATTGTTGGTCCGTACGAGTTCATTTCTATTATCGAACGTGGCGGGCTGTCACAAAAGCTGACCGAGGCGCTGCTCGAACAGACTGCGACGCATCTTGCCCCGGTAGCCAAACAGCTTCCGGACAATTTCCATATCGCATTCAACATCAGCGCCGAGCAGTTAATCAACGATAAAATCGTCCAAAGCTGCCAGCGTTTTCGCCAGCTGATGAATGCCCCGCATATCAACCTGGTGCTGGAACTGACTGAACGTGAGCAGGCCTTTCAGGTAGCCGAGGTCATGGACACCTACCAGGTCCTGAAAAATGAACATGTCCGCATCTCAATTGATGATTTCGGTACCGGCCATTCGAGTCTGCTCTATCTGCAGATGTTTCAGGCCGATTACCTGAAAATAGACAAGAGTTTTATCGACTTGATTGGTGAGAATGAGCTGTCCAATCACATTGTCAATAACGTACTGGATCTCGCCCGGCGCCTGAATATCCCGACGGTTGCCGAAGGAGTGGAACGTAACGACCAGCTGGACTACCTCACTGTGCATGGTGTCGATTATTTCCAGGGTTACCTGTTCAGTAAGCCGGTAAGCATGGAAACCTTTATTGAGCATTACTGCGCTGAACAGGCGAGTGAGACAAAACCACTACATGACGATATTTAAATCGACCGGGAGCAGGAAGAGGTATTTTCGGGTGCATCCGGTATGGATGCCTGATTGTGCCTCACCTTGAGCAGCATGAAAAATCCGCATGCAGCTCTTTTGGCCCGGGTCGGCTGTTCCCAGGCTGAACTGGCGACACTAACCTCAATAATCTATTGTCCTCTCCCCGCCCCATCTAATCCTCAGACAATGCGAACTGCACCGCCTGTTCAGCGTGAATGCGGGTCGTATCGTACAACGGAACCGCTGTATGCGCTTGCTGTACCAACAGCGCGATTTCCGTACACCCCAAAATCACCGCTTGCGCGCCCCGGCGCTGCAAATCCTCGATAACCGTCAGATACTGCTGACGTGAATCGGGATTTATTTTACCCAGACACAACTCCTGATATATCACCTGATGGACGATGTCACGTTGTTCTGCATCAGGAATTAATACATCAATAGCAAAATTGTCGCGCAACCGGCTGCGATAGAAATCCTGTTCCATAGTAAAACGGGTACCGAGCAGCCCTACCCGGCTGACACCATCTTTGATCAGCTGCTGCGCCGTAGCATCCGCAATATGCAGGATCGGGATATCGATATGGGCTTCAATTTCAGCGGCGACTTTATGCATCGTATTGGTGCAGATCAGTAAGAAATCGGCTCCGCCCGCCTGAACCGACATCGCCGCCTCGGTCAACAGTTGTGCCGTCTCCGACCACTTCCCCTGATGCTGAAGTTTTTCAATCGGATCAAAATTAACACTATGCAGGCAAATTTTGGCAGAGTTCAGTCCGCCCAGCCGCTCTTTCACTCCCTGATTGATTGCGCTGTAGTAACTGACCGTGGATTCCCAACTCATGCCACCTAACATACCGATGGTTTTCATCTCCCTTTCCTCTCCTGACGTAGTCGCTTGCAAATAGAAACAGCGAAATTAAAGTACAAACAACAAAATTAGAGTAAAACAACGAAATTAAAGTAAAAACAACGAAATTTGCGGGAACCAGACTAACAGGCACAGGCCAAAAATTGAAACCAGCAAGAACGGAATCACCCCTCTGGCGATAGAAGCAAGTGAGCAGTTGGTAATATTGGCAGCCACAAACAGGTTGATACCAACCGGCGGCGTAATCAGCCCAATCGACAACGCTGTCATCAGCAGGACACCGAACCAGGTCAAATCAATATTCAGCTCACGTACCACAGGCAAAAAGATCGGTAGGGTGATATACATGATAGTCACCGCGTCCATAAACATGCCCACTGTCAGCAAAATAGCCAGAATCACAAATAAAATCATCTGGGGATTTTCGCTGATGGTCAGCATCACTTCGGAGTAATCAATCACCAGCCCGTCTATCTCAATCACCCAGCCAAACAGGCCGGCAAAGGCGACCACGATCATCACTACCGCAGATGAACACGCGGAATGGGCAAATGCGGCATAAATCTGTTTGAGATTAATGGTGCGATAAATCAGGCTGCCGACAATAATGGCATACACAGAAGCAATGATGGCGGCTTCGGTCGGGGTAAATATACCGCCGTAAATGCCGCCGAGAATCAGTACCGGCGTAAATAAGCCCCAAAAAGCGTGGGTAAACGCCTGGTAAAGACGCTGCAGATAAGTACCTTCCTGATTGTTGGCAACACGCAGTGAAATGGCCTGATCCGCCTCTGAATCTGCCTGATAATGGCGCGACAACGGCAACATGAGCAGCATCAAGCAGCCCAGCAGAATACCCGGCACTATCGTGGCCAGAAACAAATCACTGATCGACGTCTCGGCAATCACACCGTAAATGACCAGCCCGATCGAAGGCGGAATGATCAGCGATAACGCGGCTCCGGTCGATACCAGCCCAGCGGCAAACGGTTTACTGTAGCCGTCTTCGACCATGCCTTTAATAATAAGCGGACCTATAGCAGCAACAGAAGCCGGACCGGAACCGCTCACCGACCCCCAGAACAGACACACAACCGTACCAACCAGCCCCATATTGCCGGGCAGTTTTTCAACCAGTACCCGGAAAAACAGAATCATCCTTTCGGCAATACCGCTGATGCCCATGATGTTGCCGGCCAGAATGAAAAAGGGAATCGCCAGCAAGGTATACTTTGAGCTGCTGGCAATGACTAAATCGGCCACCATATCGAGGCCGAAGTCCATCTGCCACATGGCAAACAACGCAGACAGCCCTAAACAAAACGCCACTGGCACACCAAAGATGATCAGAGCGAAGAACAAAATGATCATCTGGCTCCCAACAGATATATCCACAACTACCACCTTATTTTTTAATTCGTATGCCGCTTTAACTGGGTAAACAACCACTCAATCTGACGAATGATCATCAGAACAAACGCCAGAGGCAGGATGGTTGTGTAGTACCAGGCTTTAATCTGAAGTGCACTGGTGAGAGTTTGCGATTGGTATTGGTTCATCAACAGATCGACCATGTAATACAGCATCACCACCAGGGTAAAGACAATCGCGCCGCTAATAGCGACCTGAAGCAGCTTGCGAACACTTGGAGTGACCTTATCGATCAGAAAATCAACCGAAAGCAGTTGGCTGCGCTTAATGGCAATAGCGGTACCAAACAGAGTCAGAGCCACCATACCGTTGATGACAATCTCTTGAGTTGAAGCTAAGGAATAGTTGGTAAAGGTACGCACGATGACATTAGCAAAACCCAGTACCAGCATAACCACGAAAATCATTACGCAGATGGTTTCTTCTAATTGCCGCCATGCTTTGTTGAACAGTTTGGCTGTAGTCATTTTATATTTTTAATCGAGTATGAATGAGTATGAAAGACTTGCATGGAGTGGGATGACAGGGCCTGTTGAACAGCTGAGACAAGGCTCAGGCAGGCAGATCGCGGGTTCAACAGCCCCTGCAGGCTAATTAGCCCTCAAATAAGCCGACAATATCTGTACCGACTTTTTCTTTCCACTTATTGTAAGAAGGTTTGGTTTTTTGACGGAACGCGTCGATCTGCTCCGGCGTCAGCTCCATCACATGCATATTGTTGTCACGCAGCACCTGAACACCATCGGCGGTTTTCTGGCGAGAAATCTCTCTTTGATATTGCATCGCTTCTTGCGCCGCCTTGGATACTTTCTGCTGCGTCTCTGCATCCAGGCTGTCCCAGACTTTGCGGCTTACCGCCAGGAAAATCGGGTCATAAGAGTAGTGCCACAAGGTGATGTTGTTCTGAATTTCATACAAACGCTGCGGAACAATAATCGCGCCTACCGGGTTTTCCTGACCATCCACAACCCCCTGCTGCAGAGCCGGGAAAGTTTCAGCCCACTGGATTTGTTGCGGGTTAGCGCCCAAATCCGTAAACACATCAATATACATAGGGCCGGCAACACGCACTGACATACCTTGCAGATCGTCCGGCGATTTAACCGCTTTCACGCTGTTGGTCAGTTCGCGAAAACCATTCTCACCCCAGGCCAGAATAATAATATTTTTATCCAGCGCGATTTGTTCGATCTTTTTACCGCCCGGGCCATTAATCGCGTCATCGACAGCTTTATAGTCATCAAATAAGTAAGGCAGCGAGAATACTGCCATTTCCGGAATTAATGGCGTCACGTTAATAGCAGAAGTCAGGACAAAATCGATTTTGTTTGCACCCAGCATTTCTGCCTGCTTGATTTGATCACCACCGGTCAGGACCGAGTTCGGAAAAATGCGCACCTTCATATCACCGTCAGTTGCTTCAGAAAGCAACTCGTTAAACTTTTCCGCTCCTTCCTGCCAGGTCGTGGTATTCGAAACGTTGTGTGATAAACGGTAGGTCTTAGCCTGGACAGAAAAACCAATCGTTGAGCAGGCAAATAAAATGCTGAAGCATTTTATGGCAAGGCGTGAATACATAATAACATCCCTATTATTGAGCTTTTTAATATTAAATTAATGGTAATAATGAGGTATTTTCGATAGATAAGGATATAAGTGTCAATCAGGGAACCTGAATTCTGTGAAGTAATATAACTTGTAAATCAAACTGTTAAAGCAATCAAAGCTTATATTATGTTGCCTTTATTCTGAAATTAAAAACAACATTGTATACAAATTTAGATTGGTGATATTTAAATTTGCAAATGAAGCAATAAGCCCGTATTTATATCGAAATTCTCTATGCAACTCCCAGCCGGGTTCAAATGGGAAAACCGGACCCTATCTGTACGCACAGCAGACACCGTTAGCGCACGATATCTTCATTGCATCACACCTTTATTGCGTAACAAACGGTTAAATCAAACAATGACTACCCTGCATTATCTATTTGGTTTAATGTATAACGCCTTTTCACGCAGTTCGCTCTGCTCTGATAGCTGAGTAAAAAAGACCCCAACCCAGTATGAATATCGTCAGCGTTGATAGTAGTAACCAGTATATTTATCTTAATTTAGCCCAGGCTTACGAAGCAGAATTTTCGCAGATCATGCAAAAGAAACCGGATGAGCACGGACGTTTCGGCCTCGACACCGAAATAGGCGGTGTGGTCAGCGGTTATCTGCTTTTTATCAACGGAATCCCGGCCGGTCATTGTGCGATTGCCGAAGAAACAGACGGCCATTTTGAAGTGTGTGACTTTTATGTGGTGCCCTACTTCCGTGGCCGGCAGACCGGCCAGCGTTTTATCACCAAGTTGTTCGAAGACTTGGGGGGGCGCTGGGAAATAAAACAGGTCGCAGGAGCCGAGCACGCCATTCATTTCTGGCGTAAAGTGATCAGCCACTATACGCGTGGCCACTTTACAGAAGATGTATTCGATGACCCGAAATGGGGTATGGTTACCCGCCAGCGTTTTGATCATCAGCAGTCATTCACTGCTCACCGTGAACGATCACGCGCAGCACTGGCGTGATGCAACATCGCATTGCTTCGACATAGTTCTGACACAGTCATAGCGCAATTTGGTAATACCCGTATTACTCTTTAAGCAATTTATTGTTATTTTATCTTCCATATTGATAATTTAAGGAATAAGCCATGAAAACTGCACTGACTGCCATCACTCTGGCTCTGCTGCTAAGCGGCTGCGCAGAAACCTGGAAAGGCGTGAAACAAGACTCTTCTACTATCTGGAATGAGACCAAAGAAGCGACTCAGGCCGGGGTACAAAACACGAAAGAAGCCATTCACGAAGCCACCGAATAACCTCGCCAGCCGGTAATCCAATACCGGCTTTTTATTGTCGGTAATTGCTGATCTGACAGTCACTCAATAGTGTCTCACATCGCTCACCACTCATGGCGTCATGTTGTGCACTCGGCCTACCCAGCCACATCACCAGCTCGCACCAAAATGACTCTTTTTCACCTTGGTGGTGCAAATTCAACGCATTATGCTTCTCAGCTCAAAATATCAACCCAAGCCACAATCTCGCAATGTGTGCAAATGGTACAGTTATCCGTGCTACTAGTGTCCCTTGCGCACAGTGCAAACCGAAGTGGGGACTGCTTACGGGTTTTGGCACAAATGTTGTTTTGAATCGGGAGTTAAACATCAATTCAAGGAATGAATGTTATGAATACGACAAGTGATTATCCGTTAAGTGCTGTACCCGCCGACCAGCGTAAGGGAATGTGGTCAATGATGTCAGTATTGCTCGGCTTTACCTTTTTTACTTCCACTATGTGGGCCGGCGGTACACTGGGCAGCGCGTTTAGTTTTTATGAGATGTTGGCCATCATCCTGATTGGCAACGCTTTACTGGGCATCTACGCGGCGGCCCTGGCTTATATTGCCTGCAAGACTGGTCTCAATACCGTGTTACTCGGACGCTACAGCTTCGGCTTGAATGGCAGTAAGCTGTCCGATTTTGTGCTCGGCTTCACCCAGATAGGCTGGTATGCATGGGGCACAGCAACGATCGCTTTAATTCTGGTCAAGCTGCTCGAGCTGCCAGAATCCTGGACCGTACCGTTGATGGTTGTGTTTGGTTTTGGCTTTTGTATCAGTGCTTCCATCGGCTACAAAGCGCTCGAGCTGCTATCAAAAATTTCTGTACCGGCGATGCTGTTTTTCATTGGCCTGAGTTTTTACAAAGGTTTGATCGATGTCGGCGGCATCGGTGAACTCATCAGCAAGCAACCAAGCGACAGCATGCCGGTAGCCGCAGCCATTACTCTGGTGTTTGGCACTTTTGTCAGCGGCGGCACTCAGGCCACCAACTGGAGCCGTTTTGCCAAAAACGGCAAGGTCGCCGTGCTCACGACCCTGGCCGCTTTCTTTGTCGGTAACGGCCTGATGGTGTTTGTCGGCGCATTCGGCGCATCGATTTATCAGCAGTCGGACATTGTCGATGTTCTGGTGTCACAAGGCTTTATGCTGGCTGCAGTATTGATGCTGTTTACCAATATCTGGACCACTCAGGACAACACTATTTATAACTTTGCGGCGGCAGGCTGTAACATTCTGCGCACCGACAAACGTCGCCTCATCACCTGGATTGGCGCCGCTATCGGTACCGCTATGGCGATCATGGGGATGTATAATATGCTGATCCCTTTCCTGATCCTGCTCGGTACCTTTATCCCGCCGATTGGCGCCATCATCATGACCGATTTCTGGGTCAAATACCGTACGCAAATGCCGGATTTAGCCACCGCTAACCTGCCACAATACAATTGGTCAGGTCTTTTGGCTTACGCTATCGGCTCCGGCTGCGCTTATTTCTCGCCTTGGGTCGCACCGCTGGTCGGCATTCTGGTCTCCGCCGCAAGCTATACCCTTTTGTTGTCGCTGTCGGGAGCTAAACAACGCGCGATGCAGAGTGCACAGTAAGATGGTCACCATTGAGTCATTAGCGTGTATTCCCGGTCTGGAGCCTTTGCAGCTCCGGGCCGGGCAACAAGGCCGGCACAATATCATCCGCTGGCCCTACGTCGCAGAAAATGCAGATATCAAAGACTGGATCGAAGGCGGCGAGCTTATCTTCGTGACCGGTTTAAACTGGAACTGGCAAGCCAATGATTTTATCCAGCTGATTACGACTGCAAAAGCGAGAAATGCCAGCGGTCTGGTACTGCTGACTCACTCTCCTTATTTGGATGAGATACCACACAACGTTTTGGCATTCGCCGACCAGTGCGGCTTTCCCGTGATTGAGCAGCCATGGGCACTGCCCATGGTCAAAGTCACCGAACTGCTGTCGAATGCGATCATCATGACCGATCTGCAACACAAGTCGACCCGCTGGCTGATTCAACACCTGCTGGAATCGGCCGTGCCATCAGACATGACGTTGCTCAAAGCCAGCGAGCACGGCATAGAGGTTCACAGAATCTGGTCTGTAGCGGTCATTAACCCGGCTTCGAATCAGACCAGCGATCTGATACGCAGCCAGCATTTAATCAGCCAGTTCCTGGCTGATTTTAGCGGCGCTCTCCCCGTACTCGAATATCACCAGGGCTGGCTGGCGTGTCTGCCACTTACCTCCAACAGCCCCGACACTCTTACGGTGTGGCAACAACTGGCACAGTATCTTGCCCGTCAGGGGATTGATTGCCATATTGGCCTGAGCGAAGCCAGAACGCTGCGCAGCCTGCGTCAGGCGGTGTTACAAGCGCGGCAAAGTGCCGATTTCAGTGCCGCCCATCAGGGGTATCCGGTAGTCCACTATAACAGCCTTGGCATCGCGCAAATTTTCAGTCGCCTTGAGGACCCGCAATTTCTGGCTGACTTTTGCAAGCAACACTTGGGCGGACTGTATGGCGATCAAGACAAACAGAATCAGTTACTCAAACACACGCTAAGCTGCTATCTCGACCACCTGGGATCGCTGCGCCAAACCGCCGCTCACCTCAATATTCATCGTAATACGCTCAGCAACCGGCTAAGTAAGATAGAGCAACTAACCGATCTGAGCCTCAACAATGCCCAGCAAAGGTTGAGTATCCAATCCGCACTGATCGCAGAACGTCTGCTGTTGTCATCGGTAACCAATACGCAGCCATCGGCTGACAAATTGCACTTTTGAAGGAAGGAACCATGATTATTATTAACGCCAGCCTGAGAGGCAAACAAGGACTGTACAGCTTAGAATGTGAACAGGGCCAGTTTACCGCTATCACACCGCAATCAGGCATGATCAGTGACGCCCGGGCTGAGATTGATGCGGCAGGTAACCTACTGTGCGCCCCTTTCGTTGAACCTCATATTCACCTGGACGCAGTACTGACCGCCGGGCAACCCAACTGGAACATGAGCGGAACGCTGTTTGAAGGCATTGAGCGCTGGGCGGAACGTAAGCCGATGCTGAGCCGGGAAGATGTGCAGTCGCGGGTACTGAAAACCATTGAACTGCTGCTGGAAAATGGCATTCAGCATATTCGTACGCACGTCGATGTGACGGACCCTGATTTAGTGGCTCTGAAGGCCATTAACGAATTACGCCCGCAGCTGGCGCCTTTTATTGATTTGCAAATCGTGGCCTTTCCGCAGGAGGGAATCCTGTCCTACCCTAACGGCACCGAGTTGATGAAAAAAGCCCTTGAACACGGTGCGGATGTTATCGGTGGTATTCCCCATTTTGAATTCACGCGCGAATATGGCGTGCAGTCGGTGGAATGGTTAATGGATCTGGCGCAAAAACACGACAAACTGGTTGATGTGCATTGTGATGAAATCGATGATGAAGCATCACGTTTCCTCGAAGTGTTGGCAACCGTGGCACTGGAAAAAAATATGGGCGAACGGGTCACCGCCAGTCACACCACGGCCATGCACTCTTACAACAACGCATACTGCTCTAAGCTATTCCGCCTGCTCAAGAAATCAAAGATTAACTTTATTTCCTGTCCGACAGAAAGCATCCACTTACAAGGTCGCTTTGATACCTATCCGAAACGACGCGGCATCACACGGGTAAAAGAAATTCGCGCGGCCGGTATGAACATCTGTTTTGGCGAAGATTCCATTCAGGATCCCTGGTATCCGGTCGGAAACGGTAAGCTGCTACGTGTACTCGATTCCGGGCTGCATTCCTGCCATATGATGGGCTATGAAGACCTGGCAACCGCGCTGGATTTAATCACCGATAACGGCGCCAAAGCGCTGCATATCTCAGATCGCTACGGTATTGAGGTGGGTAAACCGGCCAACTTTATTGTCCTGCAAGGCAGCAATGATGTAGAAGTGATTCAGAAACAGGGTGAGGTGCTGTATTCGGTGCGTTACGGTGAGATCCTGATTGCCCGCCAACCGGCCCTCCTGACTCATCGCGTGGCACTGACCTGATAAAAAGCCTTGCGGTGCACTCTCCGCAAGGCTTGATTCAGAACGCTGCTAATTATTTGCCGTGGCGGCCATGAATACCACTCGGATTGACGTCGCGATTGGCCGGAATATCGGCCCAACCGCCCAGACCATCTCCATACAGGCCGTAGGTATAATCCACTTCTGAACTGTCACCGTCGATCAGTATTTTTACCGTTGGTGCCAAGGTACCGCCGCGGCGGAAGTTTTCTTTAAAGCCCACCGTATCAATAAACGACTGCACCAACCCATCAGGCATCACATAGTGAGAATAAGACTGAAAATGTCCAGCTGGCTGGTTGTAGTCCGGATCGTAAGGGGTGCCCGGATAGAAGTTCAGGTTGGTCGGATTACCCAACACCAGGCCAGAGCCCTGGTTCATGGGTTGATAATCACTGCGGATACCGTTGCCGACAAAGCCATATACTCCTTCCGGTCCCGTAATGCCATTGGCAAAAGTGGTACTGTGGCTGATAGTAAACAGATAATATTTACCATCTTTTTGCACGATTTGCGGACGCTCAGTCTGGTCGGTCACACAGTTGGCGGACAGGATCGGCGGCAGGAATTCCCATTCCGTCAGATCATCGTTCGTCGCGCGTGCCAGTCCTATGTTACCAATCTGATAAGTGGCACCGGAGGCATTCACCTCGCGCGGCGTTTCGGCGTACGGGTCACCAATCTGATACCCCAGGTCTTCCTCAGTACACTTCGCTTCACCACGTTTCATCGCTGAATTACCTTCAAACACCATAAATGTCTCACCTGGATGTGCCGGATCAGTGAAGGTAAACGGATCACGGAAGTTAAAGTAGGGGTTCTGTTCAGCGGTCTGGTAATATGTACCGTCTGCTTCCAGCAGCGTAGTCACCTTTTTGAAACCGGTGAACTTCACTCCGTTTTTGTTCGCATGGATTTTACCGACACTCAGGGCAATACGCGGATCGTAGGGTTTGATATCGTTCCCATTTTCATCTCGATAAAAGGCCACGTCGGTGAAAAACAGTTTTACCTCACCGCCGCGGAAAATACGCGCCGAGCCGGACCATTGTGTTTGATGACTGAAAGACTGATCCTCAAAAATTTGCCCGGTCACCCCTTCATCAAAGATCTGTCCACCATAGGTCCAGCCGCCGTTTGCCGGACGATCTTCATCCGGAATGCCCGCCGGACGGTAAAAATAGCCAATGCGGGCGTAGACGTGACGATCATCAAAACCCAAGCTACGATCAGCCACCAGTGAAAAGATCACCTCCTGGCCATTGATACTATATTGGTTACCATCCTCATCCGTTAACGGCCATGAATCCCACACCCAAACCTGCTCATTGGACATATCCGGAAAATCGAGCGGAATAGGTGGCATGGTGTACTCTTCTGGCATGGAGTTTTCACGTGATAATGCCAAAGGATCAGACATCCGCTTAATCTGGCGAGCATCAGCACGAGTCCACTTAGCGGTAAAATCGCTATCTGGTGCATAAGCTTGCTGAGTGTGTGCTGTGGGCTCAGGACCAGGTTGAAGCTGCGCTGCTAAAGCGGATTGGCCGGCTCCAGCAAGCAGTAACCCCAGCATAATATGTGACACCGGCATGACCGGTTTTCGACTGTTTGTACTCATTATTTACCTCTGCTTGTTTAACATTGTTATCTGTTTTCTTTCCAGAGATAGTGACCACAACTTGGTTTATCTTTTCATCTAAATATCTTTCGAGAACGTTCCCAATTTTTGGCAACAAGTTACCTATCTCGGGTAGCCCCTTCGTATAGGTTCGAAACAAATAGAAATCGTAGATACACAACTGGCGGTCCCGCTATCTTAGGAAAATATCCGTTAGACCGGAGACTTTGCGTCACCTCCTTTCGAAGGCTTTGCCTTTACAATCGTCGACAGCTCAAAGAAGAGAGCGTATTGACTGGACTCAGACAGCGCGTGCTGACTAAGTAACGGGAGCATATCCGGAGAATGTTACAAAACAAGCCGCCATAACTAAAACTTACCCAAGCCTGACCGTGAGCCAACATAACAAGCAAGAAGGTAACTTTTTGATTTGGTGGTCAAACCTGATTAAGTAAGTTGTGGTACCGGTCTCAAGGCCACCAGTTGCATCCGATTCATAGCGCCGTATCACAACCAGGGTATTTGGCGAACAAATGACCTTAACATGACACAAAGTAAATAATTACCCACTTTGAAGTTGCACAAGTACGCAAACGACTTCGGACTCCAAACGATCAGCGAACCATACGATGGATGAACTTCTACGAGACACTGGCCCCCGCAGCCCATGGTCCAGCCAATCGAATGAGTGACCGAACCATGATACTCAGTCCGGCCTTCCGCCTGCGTTTGCTCTATGTTGCGCTGCCGTTTTACTGGCATATATCCGGCACACTTGCTGTTGATATGCGCCAGAATGAATATGAACTGTTGTGTTTATTAACAACAGAAACAGAGCGACTTCGCTGAGAACGTGATACACTCCAGCGCTATTTTGTCTGGCGTCTTTTTTCACCTGCTATTATTGCAAGATTGAGGAAAGAAGATTTCCATTCAGACCGGTTTGAGCACAGGTTGAACAAGCCTGCTCTAAGCCAGCCAACAGAGCTGACAGCGGATGTCTTCGGCTCTCAACACGCGCAATGTATGCGGCCAGGAGTGGTCGTCAGTGACTGTTTCAGACCATTCGGGTTACAAACAGATCGGCGCGGAAAGAATTTCGGGCGTTGAGTGTGCGACCACACAACACAGGCACAAAGCCATATTACAACCATGGTCATGCAGCCGCTCAGCCCTTAGCGTAAAGTGAGCACGTTTTAAACATATGAATACACCAAAGATTAACGAATACAAAAAGTACTGGGCCGAATGTTTTGGCACAGCGCCTTTCCTTCCCACCTCACGTCAAGAGATGGATGCTCTGGGTTGGGACAGTTGTGACATCATCATCGTGACCGGTGATGCGTATGTTGATCACCCAAGTTTTGGTATGGCGATCATTGGCCGTTTGCTGGAATCCCAGGGCTTTCGGGTTGGTATCATTACTCAGCCGGAATGGCAGAACAAAGAGGCCTTCACCAGTCTGGGTAAACCGAACCTGTTCTTCGGTATCACTGCCGGCAACATGGACTCGATGATCAACCGCTACACCTCAGATAAAAAGCTGCGTCATGACGATGCCTATACTCCGAATAATGAGGGGGGCAAACGTCCGGACCGCGCCACTCTGGTGTATTCACAGCGTTGTCGTGAAGCCTATAAAGATGTGCCTATTGTACTGGGCGGCATCGAAGCCAGCCTGCGTCGTGTCGCGCATTACGACTACTGGTCAGATAAGATCCGTCGTTCAGTGCTGTTTGATGCCAAAGCCGACATCCTGCTGTTTGGTAACGCCGAGCGAGCGCTGGTCGAAGTCGCCCATCGTCTGGCGAATGGCGAAAATATTGCTGACATGACCAATGTGCGCGGCACCGCCGTGAACCTGCCGGCTGCACCGGAAGGTTACACCGTGATCGACTCATCACGGATTGATAAGCCAAGCAAACCGTTTGTGCCGACCAACCCGTACGAAGTTGAAACCCAGTGCGAAACCAATAAGAAAGAAGAAGTCGAAGCCAAGCCGATTACCATTCGTCCGTCGCGCCACGATGCTAAAACCACCGCGGTGCGTCTGCCATCGTACGAAAAACTGCAAAACGACCGTATTCTGTACGCGCACGCCAGCCGTGTTCTGCATCTGGAAACCAACCCGTATTCCGGCCGCGCCCTGCTGCAGAGCCATGGCAACCGTGAACTGTGGGTTAACCAGGCACCTATCCCGCTGACGACAGAAGAGATGGACTTTGTGTTTGGCCTGCCTTACGCACGGGTTCCGCACCCGATGTATGGCAAAGCAAAAATTCCGGCTTACGATATGATCAAGACCTCAGTCAACATCATGCGTGGCTGTTTTGGTGGCTGCTCTTTCTGTTCGATTACCGAGCACGAAGGACGAATCATCCAGAACCGTTCGCAAGAGTCGATCATTAACGAAGTCAAAGAGATTCGTGACAAAGTACCGGGCTTTACCGGCACCATTTCCGACTTGGGTGGTCCAACGGCTAACATGTACCGTCTGGGCTGTTCTGATCCAAAAGCGGAGGCAAACTGTCGCCGTCCGTCGTGTGTGTTCCCGGGTATCTGTCATAAACTCAATACCGACCACAAACACACCATCGACCTGTACCGTGAAGCACGTAAAGTTGAAGGTGTGAAGAAGATCTTGATCGCGTCCGGGGTACGGTATGACCTGGCAATCGAATCACCAGAATACGTTAAAGAGCTGGTGACGCACCACGTCGGTGGTTATCTAAAGATTGCGCCGGAGCATACTGAAAAATCACCGCTTGATCTGATGATGAAACCGGGCATGGGTACTTATGACCGCTTTAAAGAGATGTTCGAGAAGTTCAGTGCCGAAGCGGGTAAGAAACAGTACCTGATCCCTTACTTCATTTCTGCTCACCCGGGCACCAAAGATGAAGATATGCTCAACCTGGCATTGTGGCTGAAACAGAACAACTTTGAGTGTGACCAGGTACAGAACTTCTACCCGTCACCGATGTGTAACGCAACCGCGATGTATCACTCAGAAGTGAACCCGCTGAAACGAGTGAAGTACAAGAAACGTGAAGACATTACGGTACCGAAAGGTGAGCGTCAGCGTCGCCTGCATAAAGCTCTGCTGCGTTACCACGACCCGCTCAACTGGCCTTTGATCCGTGAAGCACTGATCGACATGGGTAAAAAACACCTGATCGGTGACAAACCAAGTTGTCTGGTACCGGCCGAAGACAGTGACCGCAGCACGCCGGCTCAACGCCGTAAATCAGGCCGCCACGGTGCCAACCGCTTTGCCACCAAGCATACCAAGTCACAGCCAGGCTTCGATGCACTGCGCGGCGACCAACCCAAAGGTCAACGCAAAGGCGGAAAGGCCGCAGGACAGGGGCAGCAAGGCGGCCCAGGCAAACAAGATGGTTCAAATAAGCAAGGTGGAGCCGGTAAACAAGGTGGCCGTAACCAGGCACCAAATGGTAAAACAAGCGGCAACCGCGGTCAGGGTAACAACCCAACCCGTGCCCGTGGTAAAGACCAGTCTCAGGGACGCAGCGGGCAGCGTGCTAACTGATACCGGTACCCCTGGTTAACCCAAACTACCGCCAACGGTGGTAGTTTGGGGATGTAATCGAAAGCCGCCGCCCTGGCGGCTTTATTATTGTCTTTCACTCCCCCGTGAGAAGTTTATTCACGCCTTCTCTCTACCTAATAAAACGTTATTTCATCTGGCGTTTTTAAGACTCTTTGTCTTTATTTCCCTGCTGTAACTACAGACGGCCAAAATAGCCATAACCGCACTTTTAATATATTAATCACTAAGAAACAAATGCTTATAAACAGTACGACTATTACTCTTTGATAGCACTTCATTGAGAAAATAGCCTGTTTAGTCATAACCAGATTAGCTAAAAATATGTACAAAAATGCTGCATACCTGGATATTTGAGACTTATAACAGTACCAGAACGCTATGCCCATTACATTATTCATCAGTTGTAAATCAACGGATGAAAATACAATGTATAAATATAAGCTGCCTGTATTAGAAAAAGTGGGATTTGGTGCCGGTGATATGGCCGTCAACGTGGTCATCTCTTCGATGATGTTGATCATCACCTTTTTCTACACCGATATCTTTGGGATCAAACCCCAGGATCTCGCCCTGCTGTTCATCGTAGTACGCCTGATTGATGCGGTCACTGATCCGTTAATGGGCATGCTGACCGATAAAATTCATACTCGCTGGGGTCGCTACCGGCCCTATCTGCTGTTTCTTTCTGTACCGTTCGGTTTATCGGTGTATCTGGCTTTCAGTACCCCGGATGCCGACTACAACAGTAAACTCATCTACGCCTACGCGACCTACATTCTGGTCACGATTATGTTTACCGCGGTGACGATTCCTTACATCTCGCTCATTAGCGTACTAACGGACGATCCAAAAGAGCGCCTGTCTGCCAACGGTTACCGGCTGTTTTTTGCCAAGATTGCCGCGTTTCTGGTCACCATTATCGTGCCGCAACTGTCCGAATTCTGGGGGCAAGACAATATCCAGCTCGGCTACCAATATGCGATGGGACTGATGGGATTGATGGGCACACTACTGTTCCTGTTCTGCTTTATGACCACCAAAGAACGGATTGAGCACAAGGTGGAGCAGCGCAGTTTCACTCAGCAGGTCAAATTGCTGGTCAGTAACGACCAATGGCTGGTGCTGTGCGCTGTGTGCGTCACTGGTACGGTGGGTTATGTGATACGCGGCTCTGTTGCCGCCTATTACGCCAAGTATTATCTGGGGGGCGATGCCGGTACGATTTCAGCCTTTCTGGCGACTGGTGTGGTAGCGGCAATTCTGGCCATGGTCGCCTCGACCTGGATCACCAAACGCTACTGTAAAATTAAGCTGTTCCGCTACAGCCAGATTGCCGTACTGTTGATCAGCGCCCTGCTCTATCTGCTGGTTGGGCGCGGCGATTTTGCCTTGGCGTTCATGCTCTATTTCCTGCTCTCATTTGTGGTGGATTTGCATGCGCCGGTATTCTGGTCGGCGATTGCCGAAGCGGTCGATTATGGCACCTACAAAACCGGCCAGCGCGTTTCCGGCCTCGCCTTTGGCGGAATTTCTTTCTGTCAGAAATTTGGTATGGGCATTGCCGGCGCCATCGTCGGCTGGCTGCTGACCACGTTCAACTATGTCCCTAACCAGGATCAATCGGACTATACCCTGACCGGCATCGCCCTGATGCTGACGGTCATTCCCGGTCTGTTCCACTTTTTGATGGGCGCGTTAATGTTCAAGTACAAAGTCACCGATCGTTTCTACCACTCGATGACCGCAACCAATATTCTCGAGCAGGATGAAAACCTCAGTACGGTTACTCCGGATAAGCCACTGAAAGGTCTCACTCATTAAGGTTCACATTATGCAAACCCTGACTAATCCAATCATTGAGCAGCGGGCCGACCCGCATATCTACCGCCACAGTGACGGTTACTATTATTTCACTGCGTCCGTGCCTGAATATGACCGGATTGAAATTCGCCGCGCGCGTTCCATTGCCGAACTCGCCACCAGCAATGAACTTATTGATGCGTGGCACAAACCGTCCAGCGGCCCTTACAGCGACCTGATCTGGGCGCCTGAACTGCATTATATTAATGACTGCTGGTATGTTTACTTCGCCGCCGCGCCGTCACGGGAGATAGTCGACGGCCTGTTCCAGCACCGCATGTACGCTATTTCAAACCGCAACGCCAACCCCATTAGCGACAACTGGGTGTTTGAAGGGCAGATTGAGACCGGAATGGATACCTTTTGCCTGGATGCAACCGCGTTTTCTCATCGCGGACACAACTACTACGTCTGGGCGCAGAAAGAGAATGGCATTGGCGGTAATTCCAATCTGTATATCGCCGAACTGGAAACACCTTTGCTACTCAAGACTCCGCCGCAGCGGTTAAGTATCCCCGAGTTTGACTGGGAACAACGTGGCTTCTGGGTCAATGAAGGCCCTTCAGTACTGCACCGCCACGGTAAGTTCTGGATGACCTATTCGGCCAGCGCGACAGATGAAAACTACTGCATGGGCCTGCTCTGGGCCGATGAAGAGAGTGACTTACTCGACCCTGCCAGCTGGCATAAGTCTACCCAGCCGGTCTTTGCCACCAACTGGCACCTCAAGGTGTATGGACCGGGTCACAACAGCTTTACTCAGGATGAGCACGGTAACGATTTATTGGTCTATCACGCCCGCGATTACACCGACATTGAGGGTGACCCGCTCTGGGATCCCAACCGCCACACCCGGGTTAAAGTGCTTGAATGGCAGGATGGTCAGCCACATTTTGGCGATGCCGTCTAAGTCATGAACATGCCCGGCAGGCCCCTGCCGGGCGGGCTAACTAGTAACAGAACCACTTCAGACAGGAGTCCTGATGAGTGCACTGCAACAAATGCGCGCCGGTGAGCGCTACTGGATTAATGATCCCGAACTGATTGAGATCCGCGATACCACACGGGATTTAGCCGCCGAATATAACCAGTTGCCCCGAAGTGCCCGTGAACAGCAACGTACGATTTTGCAGCGCCTGTTTGCAGCGATTGGCGACGATGTGCATTTCGAAAAACAGATCAATATCGATTACGGCATCAATACCACGATTGGCAGCCATGTCTTTATCAATTTCAACTTCACGCTGCTCGATTGCGCCCCGGTTACCATCGGTGACCACGTATTTATTGGCCCGAACGTGCAGGTTTATACCGCTCATCACCCGCTCGACCGTGCCAGCCGCGACCAACATATCGGCTGGGCCGAGCCGATTACTATCGGCAGCCATGTCTGGATCGGCGGCAACTGTGTGATCATGCCCGGCGTATCGATAGGTGACGGTGCGGTGATCGGCGCGGGCAGTGTCGTCACCCGCGATATTCCCGCGAATACACTGGCGTTTGGTCATCCGTGCCGGGTGCAAAAGAGCATTACACAGACTGACACGCCCTAGAGCTGCCCGCCAAACCATTCCCTCGGGTCTAAAACGGGGCAATTGCCAGGCACAAAAAAAACCCGGTGAAATCACCGGGTTTTGCATGAGAGTAACTCAGTCACAACCGAGCTGCCATTGTTCAACAAGCTTAGGCGTATTTCGCTTCAAACTCTTGCATAAAGTCTACCAGCGCCTGCACACCTTCAAGTGGCATTGCGTTGTAGATAGAGGCGCGCATACCGCCAACCGCACGGTGGCCTTTCAAAGAGGTCAAACCACGTGCTTCAGCCAGCTCCAGGAAGGTGGCGTCCAGTTCTGGTTTCGCCAGTTGGAATGGTACGTTCATCAGAGAACGGTTATCCGGGTGGATATCGTTACGGTAGAACGGAGAAGCATCAATTTGTCCGTACAGCAGCGCCGCTTTGGCACGGTTAGTCTTTTCAATCGCCGCCACACCGCCGTTCTCTTTCAGCCATTTGAACACCTGACCAGACAGGTACCAGGCGTAGGTTGGTGGCGTATTGAACATAGAATCCTGCTCCGCCAGCAGCGTGTAGTTCAGAATGCTTGGCAGCGTTTGCTGCGCAACACCCAGCAGATCGTCACGTACGATGGCAATACAGATGCCTGCCGGACCGATGTTCTTCTGTGCACCTGCGTAGATCACGCCATATTTAGAAACGTCGATCTCACGGGACAGAATCGTTGAAGACATGTCTGCCACGATTGGCTTATCAGTCACAGGCAGGTCGTTAATTTCAATACCGTCGATAGTCTCGTTCGGGCAGAAGTGAACGTATGCGGAGTCCGAATCAATGTTCCACTCGCTCGCTGGCAGAATACCGGTTTTGCCGTCTTTAACGATTTTTGCGTCGAAAACGTCCGGTGTACAGTATTTGTCCGCTTCTTTTACTGCGCTTGCAGCCCAGTATCCACCGTCGATGTAAGTCGCTTTAGTCTTGTCACCCAGCAGGTTCTGCGGCACAGCAGCAAACTGCGCGCGCGCACCACCCTGACAGAACAACACCTTGTAGTTGTCCGGGATATTCAGTAAATCGCGCAAATCCTGTTCCGCTTCCTCTGCGACCTTGATAAAAGGTTTGCTGCGGTGGCTGATTTCCATCACTGAAACACCCATGTTGTTCCAGTTAACAAATTCAGCCTGTGCTTTTTGCATTACAGCTTTGGGTAACGCTGCTGGGCCAGCACTAAAGTTAAAGACAGTGTCCGTGATCGGCTCCATGTGTTCTTTGCTCCTGCTATCGAAAATTAGTGTGATTAATACCACTTTTTTAGCTGGATAAAAAGTGAGAAAAGAGGTCTTAAGACCTCTTTTCGTTAATAAGCACAAAATTCCTTTCGCTACTAACCTTGTTGCATCATCAAAGTCATAAATAATGCCACCAGCGGGACTTTCGTGCCGTTGGAAAATTGCAGATTACCGTCTTTCACATCCGCTTTTAACTGATAACCTTTATCATCCTGAGTCGCCATTTCCATCACAACCAACTCATCTGCTCCCTGCTGTATCATCGGATATGCCGCCGCAAGTTGATTAGAAACGGACGATTCCAGATGCCCGGTGAGCGCGGACAGCACGATACCGGGATCCTGCATCACATTGTCCGTCCCTTCAGGAATAGACAAACTCCAGCTGGAAGTAAACTCGCCTTCGCCCAGAGATGCAGACAGCTTGTCCATCGTCAAACGAAAGCCTTTAGAAAATAAGGTGTCCAGATATGGCATCGCCTGTCCCATCGCTTCATGGGTCATTTCAGGATAGCTTTGGTAAATATTCGACAGTTGCTCAAACGAATCACTGTCAACATCCGCCAGAGTAAAATCAAGCTGCACATCACGCAGAATGTTGTCCTGATTGACCACCTGGCCGATATTCACCACATGCTGGCTGCTGAAACGCTGAGTAGCCTCATCTAACGTTGAAGTGAACTGGTAACTGGCTTTGTCAGCACTGAATGGCGTCGTGCCATCAATATCTGTGGTGGTCAGCGCATCCAGAGTCAGGCTCTGTTTACCGATCCAGAAACCTTTGATTTGCTTGCCCTGTCCGTCAATACGCAGATGGCTGAGCTGGGCTTTTTCCCCATTGGTAAAGTCCATATCAATCGATGGAACAGAGAGTGAATAAGTCAGCTCACCCAAGCGGGTTGCACTGCCCTCCAGCACCGCCGGAGTCAGAGAAATGGTGAACGGCGTTTCACCTTGATTCTGGTAATGCCAGTTGTCACTCTCCACTTTAAAACGGGTATTGCCGTTTAAGCTAGTCGTGCTGGTGATGGTAAGCGGTAACTCGGGATACTCAGGAAAATCCGACACCGCCGTTAAACTTATCAGCCCATGGGAGATTTCACTGTCCAGTAAAAATTGGGCCGGAATACCCTGTTCGGCCAGTTGCGCTTTCAACTGAGGATCAAGAATGGTGTAGCGGGTTTCAACATGGGAAGAAAGATAGCCGCGATCATAACTGACCAGTTCAGCCGTCACCTGTTCGTTACTGAAATGAGCAATACCATCGGTGATGACATTTTGTCCAATCTGACCGACTGCCAGTGGCCAGCACAGTACCAGGACGACCGCGCCACCCACTGCGCCCATGCGTTTTATCGTATTCATGTGTTCGGGATTCCTTATTGTTTGGCTCAGTCTACCGTAGATGCCCAAAGGACGAAACAGTAACAGCTGCCTGTCAGAAACGAGTAAGCAAAGTATGAAGTAAATCAGGGAATTGGTTGCCTTTGTGTCAGGATTTTTTGACTTCTAACCAGGCTCGCAAATTTGGTGGCTAAAGCCTGATAAAGTCATGGATAGTGATAGCCCGTGCGAGAGTCTTGTGAACCGATATGCCCTGCTCTGTTTAGACAACAATCCGCTCAGCGTGCAACACTGGCGTAACGAGCTGAGCGTGTTCGCCAGCCGCTTTGATGTGCTGAGCGCGGCTTCTTTGCAGCAAGCTCATCAGATCCTCGAGCAGGTTGAGCAACACCATCAGGTCGTAGCTCTGGTGGTGGCCAGTCATCATTCTGCTGTGGACGGTGCCGACTTTCTTATCCAGTTAGATAAGATGCCGCACACTCGTAACGCCCGCAAAATACTCATCAGCAGTGGCCTGGATATTCAGGCAATCGTTAATGCCGTCAATGAAGGCAGGCTCGATTACTGTCTGACCGAGCCACTGGCGGATAACCTGCTGCGCAAAACCGTGCAACAGGAACTCACCACCTATCTGCTCGACCACGATAGCGACAACGTGCTCACTTATAGCAGTGTGCTGGACCAGTCGCGTATTCTGCGTACTCATATCGACAATAAGATGCGCAGTTACCGCGAGGGCTTCATCAGTGATTATCATCAGATGTCAGATATGGAACTGGCCGAGCAAGTGATTGGTGCCCTGTACCAGTTTTTTGAACACAATGACGAGACTCGCGCCTGTCGTACTTACTCGGCCCAACACCTGCTGACGGAAGAAGGCAGCGAAAACCGTTTTTTATGGTTCATTACCTCAGGCGAAGTCGCGCTGTACAAAAAAGATGACCAGGGCCAGCAGCGAGAAGTCGTGCGACATCCGAAAGGCAATATTGTCGGCGGCATGTCTTTTGTCACCGGTGAACCCTCGTTTTCAACCGCCATCACACTGACGCAGACCGAAGTGATCAAACTCGACAGAAGCGTATTTGCCAAAGTAATGCACTCCGACACCCGTCTGCTGCCGTTGTTCACCAATTTACTGTTACGCCATTTTAACCGCCGGTTGCAGCGCAGTATCACCACTAAAATCACACTGCAAAAAACGCTGGAGTCGCTGGAAAGTGCCCATCAACAATTGATAGAGCGTGAAAAAATGGCCATGCTGGGCCAACTGGTGGCCGGTGTCGCCCATGAGCTGAACAACCCCGTCGCCGCCATACTGCGCGGCGCAGAAGCGCTGGCCCGTAACATTGAATCGATTGTTGAACACTCCCGCCATCTGCCCATCGACCATCACGGCGCGCAATTGTTACGCCAGGCGCTGCGGGTCAACCCGCTCTCAACGGCGGAGGTACGCGCGAAAGCGCAGGCTCTGGAGACGCGTATCCAGCACAGGTTACTGGCTAAAAAGCTGGTCACTCTCGGGCTGGATGCAGACCAGGCCATAATCACCGTGGCACAGCAGGATGCAGAGCAAGCCTTGCAACTGGTCAGCGAGCTGGAAAGTTACCACCTCGCCGGGAGCAATTTACGCTCAATTACCGTCTGCTCGCAACGGATTGCCGATATGGTCAAAAGCCTCAAGGGTTATGCCCGCCCGGACGATGAAACCTTTCATCTGGTCGATATTCATGAAGGACTGGAAGATACCCTGGTGATCTTTGAAAACCGGCTCAAAATGCACCGGGTAGAGAAAGAATACGCAGAGTTGCCCCTTGTTCGCTGTCAGCCGATCGCTTTGCAACAGATCTGGACTAATCTTATCGCCAATGCGATTGACGCCCTGCCGGAGCGCGGCACACTTCATATACGAACCAGGCTGGCCGTTAAAGAGGACAAAACCTACGTGGTGGTCAGTATTACCGATGATGGCTGTGGCATCCCAGCACCATTGCGGGACAAAATTTTTGCTCTCAATTTCACCACCAAACGCGAAGGCAATTTTGGCCTGGGGATCGGTTTATCGGTCTGTCAGCAAATCGCCCTGCAGCATCAGGGCTGGATTGAGGTCGACAGTAAGATTAACGCCTATACCTCAATGAGCTTATGGCTACCGTTATAGTTTTAACGGTGCCCTGGTGATTTTTCGGTATACGATGAGTTTGCAGCTAACACTCTGACTCAGTAAATACTACAGCCACATACCGTCACGCTGACCACGCATCAGGATTAAGTATTAAGGAGAACAACATGAATAAATACATGATTTTATGTGTTGATGATGAAAGAGAAGTGCTGGATAGCGTGGTACAGGATCTTGACTGTTTCGAGCAGGATTTTGTACTGGAAGCTGCCGAGTCGGTCAGTGAAGCAAGACAGGTTATTGACGATTATTGTCAGCAGGATATTCATCTGGCACTGATTCTGTGCGACCACATTATGCCCGAGCAAACCGGGATTCAGTTTTTGATCGAGATGAACCAGAATCCGGATACGGCCGCAACCCGCAAGGTACTGCTGACCGGTCAGGCCGGACTGGAAGATACCATTGAGGCGGTCAACCATGCCAGCCTTGATTTCTATGTTGCTAAACCCTGGCAGGGTGACCAGTTGCGCCAGATGGTCAAAGATCAACTGACCCAGTACATCATCGACCATGAAACGGATTTGATGGCTTGGGTACAAATTCTGGATGCCGAGAAGATCCTCAATGCCATGGCAGCAAAACGCACCACTTTTGGAGAGTAAGCATCCAATCTCACCAATAAACTGCAAATTTGGCTGTCGAGTCAGACAATAAACACAAAAGTTTCATATATTTGGCATTTAAATTGCTTATTTTTTACCTGAACGACAAAACAATGACATTTTTCGGTAGAGCTCGGCAACACCGTGAATTATGATGTCGACACTTTTAGAGCTTGGTTATCTTGCAAGGCATTACGTTTATATGACCTCACCGTTGACCATGGAATTAATCATAAAGAGATAGGTTTATCGTGATTATGCGTAAAACAATCATTGCATCAGCACTTCTTCTTGCTTCAGCCCATTCAATGGCTGCGGTCAATCCTAACAGCCCGGCCGTGATGAGTAACTTCAGCTACGACTACGTTGAAGCGCGCATCGGCGCGAGCCCGGTTACCTATGGTGCGGCAATCAGCACTTCTATTCACCCTAATGCTCACATTATCGGCCGTGTGGATTCTGAGTTCGAAGACGACTACGACGCAGCCGCTGGTTTCGGCTTCCACGCGCCAATCAACAACTGGGCTGACTTCACTGGTGAGATGCTGTTCCGCATTCATGATGACGAATCTCGCAGCAGCGCGGATACCGGTATGGAACTCAACCTTGGCGTACGCCAGTGGCTTGGTCCGCAACTGGAAGTGGGGGGTAAAGCCGGTTACGTTTCTATTGATGATAACGACGACTGGATTGGTTCGGTTTACGGTCGTTTCCACTCAACAGAGCTGTTTTCTATCGGCGCTGAAGCCCGCTTCAACGATGCGTACGGCGACCAACTGATGTTTACCGCTCGTTTCAAATACTAAACAGCACTCTGCGCACTGCCGACAACTGTACGTAAAGCTGGCGTCGTATATTTGTGTCAAAAAAACCGAGGCTTGCCTCGGTTTTTTTGGGTTTGAACGTCACTGCCGACAACTGTCGAGCAACTGGCGTTTACGCGGTTCCTGGAGCAGTTCCCAATGCACTCCTTCGATAGCGCCAGCAAACTTCCACAGCAGACTGACATCCAGATCATTGCCGTAAATATCGCGGACTTTATTAAAGACCTTTGGCGCTCCCAGATCAACGAAAGTCGCCACGTCCTTGATGCCCGCTTTTTTTACCATGCGCTCCAGTCTGAAATGCATATTCGGCATATCTCTTAAACGCTTCACTTCACCCTGGTTCTGGCGACAGCGCGATGCCACTGCATACTCAATCGAACGATGGATCAAATCGTCAAGGCAAGCCTTCTCAGCACGGTATAAATCCGTCACGTCATAATAATTAACTGTCGCCGTGGTCTGCTTTTTTATATGACGGAATTTTTCACATCCTAAAGCCAGAAACTCATCATCCAACACACAGCTGCCACGAATAAACAAGCGCCCTTGTGCCAATAATGCAAACATTGAGTTATGCCGGAACAATCCTGTACCACCGAACATGGAACGCTTCTCCAACGGACCAAATTGATTGAGGAATGAGATGTATCTGTTTGTACTCATTGTGGTAACACCTTCTTATTGAATGAATAAAGAGGTCACCAGACAGCAATAAATAGTATCGGCTAGCCAACCGATTAAAGTGCAAAGTCCATTTATCGAACGTTTGCTTATATTTTCCTTTATCATAATGAACTGACAAAAAATAATACCATACGAAATTCACAGCAATTTATTCTCAAGTTGGCAAAAAAGAGATATGCATCACGGCGCATTAAATCTCATACTTTTGCAGTAACTTACCGGGGAAAATGCACAACAGATCATCGAAATGCTCATAAACGGTGAATTTGTACTTGATATGAGTTGCGTATATTTGTCACCACTTTGTAGAATGGGGTTCACTAAAACGATTAATAATTAAAAATGAATCATCTATCTTTTTTTTGGCTTCCGGAAAACCGCCACAAACTCATTGAAGGGCTAGAAAGTGAGTTCGCACAGATGGTTAAAAATTCCATCAGTACCGGTAAGATCTCCTTACCACCGATTCCTGAGGTGGTAGTGAAAATTCAGAAACTGTGCACGTTAGAATCGACAGGTATATCTGACGTGGCCGACTGTCTGACCGATGACCCAGGCCTGGCGGCTATTGTGATCAGGGTTGCAAACTCTGTGGTCTTTAATCGCCGCAATATTACCTGCAACGATTTGTTCACTGCGGTATCACGCCTTGGCATTATGCGGGTTCGTGACATTGTCACAGCTCAGGCAATAGAACAGCTCAAGCACTCCATCAATCTGAGCAAAGAATGCAATGCCATGCTGGTCAACAGCGCTTCGGTATCCCGTGAATTGGGCGCAACCATGGTCATAGTGGTGCAAAGTTTTAAAGCGCTCGAGCCGGGACGTTACACCTATCTTGAGCAGGAAAAAGCACTCTTGGTTGGCCTGCTGGCGGATATCGGCCTGTTCTGCCTGGTGAATGAGTACTACCTCTATCTGGAGAGCGGCAACTATCTTGATCAGGATATCGCGCTGCAAATTTTCCAATCCAGTTGTTCTCAGACCAGTAAACAAGTGCTTAACCATTGGGGATTCGATCGTGATTTCCTTGAAGTGGCCTGTAATCAGTCGCTGATTCAGCATGAAGAAGAAGTGAGTTATCTCGATGTCGCTCGCATCGCCCACCATCTGTTGCTGTACAGAAAGCAAGACGATGCGTATGACGAGCATGAAGTCGAGATCAACGCTACTGGTGCCGAAGTACTGTTTGAACTCAGCAACCTGAGCGAACTCGATTTTAAAGACAAACTCAGTGCGGTAATCAACGCCAGCGGTTTCTGACCCCGACTTTTGAGGATTTTATGATTTCAGGGATGCTGTTTATCTTTGCCCCGCTTGTCGTGGGCTATCTGTTTAGCGTGCGCAATAAAAACTGGCTCAATAAGCTCAATCAGGTGACGTCTAACCTGGTCTATATCATGCTGTTTCTGATGGGACTGAGCTTAGCGGCTCTGGACAACCTAGGCGACAATCTGCAACTGATCATTAAGTTTGTCAGTGTCTTTTTCGTGGCTCTCGGGGCGGCTAATTTGCTCTTCCTGCCGCTGATTGATCGCTTCATGCCACTCCAGACCGACTCTTCCCACAGCCAGTTGCCTCTTTCAAGCATGGCGCTGGAATCACTTAAACTGATTGTGGTTGTCGGTGGAGGCCTGTTATTGGGCGTAGTGCTGAATCTGAACTTGCCCTGGGTCGACAATGCGATGGAATGGTGTTTATCGCTGCTACTGTTTTTTATTGGTATCCAGCTGCGCAACTGCGGCCTGACACTGGGACAAATCCTGATTAACAAGCTCGGAATGATGATTGCGGCCGTCATGATTATCACCAGTTGGCTGGGTGGCTTAGTGGCGGCATTGGTACTCGACATTCCCGTTTATAAAGCGCTGGCAATGGCGTCAGGTTTTGGCTGGTATTCGCTGGCCGGCATTCTGATGGGTGATGCATTTGGGCCGGTCTATGGCGGCGCGTCATTCCTGATCGAGTTAATGCGTGAACTGGTTTCTCTGGTGATGATCCCGATGCTGATTGGGCGTAAACCGTGCACCACTATCGGCTATGCTGGCGCCACGTCCATGGACTTCACTTTGCCGCTAATCCAGACCACCGGTGGTGTACGATGTGTGCCAGTCGCTATCGTTAGCGGCTTTATACTCAGCGTGTTAGTTCCGGTATTGATGCTTTTCTTTGTGTCACTTGCAGGCTAGATCGCAGGAATAGTGTTACTTATCTTATACAATGGGCATCTTTTACAGTAGACCATCTTACATAGCAACGGCCTACGGTGAAATGAGCAATCCAAACTGGACGTAAACCTGTAGCTCCCTAAGCGAAAGGGAGGTCGATACAAGTCAGAAAGGAACTTTTATGAAACGCTTTCTTGTCACTCTGCTGTTATCAGCCGGTTCGATGAGCGCCGCAGCAGCGGACAATTCGTGCTTTGCGCAAAAGTATGACGCCTACATTGATGCTTCCCTGACGTGGTATACCGACCTGGCTGAGATGACAACACAAAAGTATCCAGATTTAGCGGAAGTCAGCCAATGGTTCCTGCAAGGTCGTAAGCACCATTTTGAACTCAATCGCGCCGCTGTTCACTACTACCTTGAGCACGATCCGTCCAAAGTTGCCACCGGGCAACCGGTCGAAGCCTGGCTGCAGCTAGAGCAACAGGATGTCAAAGTCCTCGCTTCGCGTAGTGATGAACTGGGTCAAATCGCGAAAACGACGTTTGATGATCGCCAGGCAGAACCACATGCCAAGAACTACGAGCTGCGTTCTGCTTTTGCCGATTTACTCAGCCATCCGAAACAGATTGAATCTGCGCTCGACAAATACAATCAGGCGATAGCCAAAACTGAGCAGATCACCTGTAACTAATTTACCTGTAACTTATCCCGCATGGCTATCATGACGGGTATCCGGGCACAGTCACCAACCGAATAAACACGGGACAAGAGTCCCGTTTTCGTTTAGATTGTTGTACTTAAAATCGGAAGATGAAACTTAAAACGACGCTGTATGGTATCTGAACACAAAACCGCAAATGCGAACTTTGAATCTTTACTTCGCATATTTACGGTGCCAGAAGGGCCGGACTCAACACTGACCCGCATCGAAGAAGAGCTCTCCCGCAATCTGAATCAGTTTTTGCGTGAACACATAGTGGCCGAAGAAAAGCCGCTCAAGCAGATCGAAAAAGATTTCTGTGATGCGCGTATTCCTGATGAACCTGTCTTTGTCTCAGACCATACCCAGCATCTGCTTGATACTCTGGTGGCACAGTCAGTACACACCGCCTCACCCAGCTTTATCGGTCATATGACATCGGCACTGCCCTACTTCATGATGCCGCTGTCCAAGATCATGATTGCCCTTAACCAGAATCTGGTCAAAATCGAAACCTCCAAAGCCTTTACCCCATTGGAACGGCAAGTGTTGGGCATGCTGCACCGCCTGATCTACGGTAACGATGACAGCTTCTATCAACAGTGGATGCACAGTGCTGAGCACTCACTCGGCGCATTTTGCTCAGGGGGCACGATTGCCAACATTACCGCGTTATGGGTAGCCCGTAACAGTGCACTCAAAGCCGATGGTGATTTCCACGGCGTTGAAAAAGAAGGCCTGTTTAAGGCGATGCGTCACTACAATTATGACGGTCTGGCGATTCTGGTGTCTGAACGTGGTCACTATTCACTCAAGAAAGCGGCGGATGTACTCGGGATTGGCCAGGACGGCCTGGTTTTAGTCCGTACCGATGAGCACAACCGGATCTGCCCGGACGATCTGCAGGCTAAAATCACCGAGTTAAAAGCGCGCAACATCAAACCGTTTGCCGTTGTCGGCGTCGCCGGCACCACTGAAACCGGTAATATTGATCCCCTGCAGGCGATTGCCCGCATCTGTCAGCAAGAGCAGTGCCATTTCCACGTTGACGCCGCCTGGGGTGGCGCCACTCTGATGTCGGGGAATTACCGCCATCTTCTGGATGGAATCGAACTGGCTGACTCAGTGACCATTGATGCCCATAAGCAGCTTTATATCCCGATGGGAGCCGGCATGGTGCTGTTTAAAGATCCGCACGCGATGAACTCGATTGAACACCACGCGCAGTATATTTTGCGTAAAGGCTCCAAAGATCTCGGCAGTCACACCCTAGAAGGTTCGCGCTCTGGCATCGCGATGCTGGTGTATGCCAGTATGCACATCATCAGCCGTGCCGGTTATGAACTGCTGATTGATCAGAGCATTGCCAAAGCCCGCTATTTTGCTGATCTGATTCGTGCACAAGCCGATTTTGAGCTGGTTTCACAACCTGAATTATGCCTGTTGACCTACCGCTATCTGCCGCAGCAGGTCAAGACAGCGATGCACCAAGCAGACAGCTCGCAACGTGCGCAATTAAATGCACTATTGAATGAACTGACCAAGTTTATTCAGAAAAAACAACGTGAAACCGGCAAGTCCTTTGTTTCACGTACCCGTTTGAATCCGATTTGTTGGGATAAGCTTGATACCATCGTTTTTCGTGTCGTACTTGCTAATCCACTGACAACAAACGAAATTCTACACTCGGTCCTGGAAGAGCAAAGAGAAATTGCAACTCTGGCACCACTTCTGATGGGCAGAATTGAGCGTTTAACGCAACAAATTCTGGCATAACCTGCTCGGAGAGAATTACAGCAAACTGAAAATTTATTTCGTTTTGCTGTAATTCACATATCAAGACGATGCGTCTCGTTCGTATTTTGGATAAGTTTCGCGCCTAAAGCTGTAGTTTTTATGAAATTTAGTTTGAGGCTTGTCATATTCTCATCATTTGATACGTCGTTTCATTTCTGGATTATCCCTGCTTAGGTTTATACTCATCCCATGGCGTTGGTAAATGGGCTTTTGGAAACGATTATTTCCCTCCCCCTTAATGGTTACCTTACCAACGAGTTGTTCTCTACGCCCGCGTGAACACTATGAATACATTAGAAAAAATTCAAAAGAACCTGGAAAATTTTAGCAAGTCGGAACGTAAAGTAGCGGAAGTTATTATGGCTTCTCCGCAGACTGCCATTCATTCGAGCATAGCCACCCTTGCTAAGATGGCGGATGTCAGTGAGCCTACCGTTAACCGCTTCTGCCGTCGCCTGGACACCAAAGGCTTCCCCGATTTTAAATTGCATCTGGCTCAGAGCCTGGCAAACGGTACCCCTTATGTGAACCGTAACGTCGAGGAAGATGATGGTCCGGATGCATACACTCATAAAATCTTCGAATCGACTATGGCGTGTCTGGATGTGGCGAAAAACAGCCTGGATCCGATGCAGATTAACCGTGCCGTCGATTTGCTGACACAGGCGAAACGTATCTCATTCTTTGGTCTTGGCGCCTCTTCTGCCGTGGCTCGTGATGCACAAAACAAGTTTATTCGCTTTAATATTCCGATTACCTGTTTTGAAGATGTGGTGATGCAACGTATGAGTTGTATTAACTGCACCGACAACGATGTGATCGTGCTGATTTCACACACCGGCCGGACCAAAAGCCTGGTTGAAGTGGCGAATCTGGGGCGTGAAAACGGCGCAACCGTGATTGCCATTACCGCCAAGGAATCACCATTAGACCGAGCCAGTTCGCTGTCTATCTGTCTCGATGTGCCGGAAGACACCGATGTGTATATGCCAATGGCAAGTCGCGTGGTGCAGATGACCGTTATCGATGTCCTGGCGACCGGGTTTACCCTGCGCCGCGGCTCTGGTTTCCGTGAAAACCTGAAACGAGTCAAAGAAGTGCTGAAAGATTCGCGCTACGACAAATTGTCCAGTATCTGATAACGCACTCGCCTACTGAACAAAAAACGGATCACAATGTGATCCGTTTTTTTATTGTCATTCAAATATTGTCGCAACGAGTCTTCACCAAAAATAATCCGGACTGCTGTCATAAACTGCAACATGCGACCTCCCTTAGTTCACACACCTCACCACAACGATGACACTTTGTACGGCTCTGGGCGCAAATCGCACCGATAGCTTTTACCTATTAAAAGAACAGGTAATTGCCGCTTTATTTTCTATGTTGGATCGGGCATAGTGACGTCAATCGAAACAAAGGAGAAAGCTATGTTCGTAGTGATTTTTGGTCGCCCTGGTTGCCCATATTGTGTTCGTGCGAAAGAGCACGCTGATACGCTGAAAGAGAAACGTGACGACTTCAACTACCGTTATGTTGATATCCACGCTGAAGGCATCACCAAAGCTGATCTGGAAAAAACCGTTGGTAAACCAGTAGAGACTGTGCCACAGATCTTCATCGACCAAGAGCACATTGGTGGTTGCACTGAGTTTGAAGCTTACGCAAAAGAAAACCTGGGTCTGTTCGACTAATTGGTCAATGATGTGACGACAGTACTAATACATGAGAGCCCGCTGCACTGCCAGCGGGCTTTTTTCATAAATAGTTATTTCATAGAACTGTAAAACCTTAAAATTTTCACTTAATTTTTTAATTAATTACGCTACAATCCGCATAATTTAACTACACCCCTCTTCCGCGCTTGAATTGAGCTAAATTGTGAACATCGACGTCGTACTTTTGCTAGACCAAAACCCTATTCTTCTCATCTTTGTTGTTCTGGCCATAGGCCTTGCTTTTGGCAAAATCCGCTTTGGCAGCCTGCAGTTAGGTAACTCTATCGGTGTATTGATCACGTCGTTGATCATGGGACACCTCGGTTTCTCCTTCAATGCAGAAGCCCTTACCATTGGCTTTATGCTGTTTATCTACTGCGTCGGTATTGAAGCTGGCCCCAACTTTTTCAGTATTTTCTTTCGTGACGGCAAACATTACCTCATTTTAAGTCTGGTTGTGCTTATTACGGCGACCGTGCTGACCTACCTGGCCAATCATTACCTGAATCTCGATTTAGGCCTGGCAGCCGGTATGATGGCCGGAGCCCTGACTTCCACTCCGGTGCTGGTTGGCGCGCAGGATGCTCTGAACTCGGGTTTGTCGTCCGTGCCGCGTAACCTGGATATTTCTCTGGTACTGGAAAATGTCTCGGTCGGCTATGCAATGGCGTATTTGATCGGCCTTATCAGTATGATCATGTTCGCGAAACTGCTGCCGAACCTGCAAAAACAGAACCTGTCTGATTCTGCCCAGCAAATCGCTCAGGAACGCGGCCTGGGTGGCAGCGGACAACGTAAAGTATACCTGCCGATCATTCGTGCCTACCGGGTCGGGCCGGAACTGGTGCAATGGGTCGACGGACGTAATCTGCGCGAACTGGGCATTTATCGTCAGACCGGTTGTTACATCGAGCGTATCCGACGTAACGGCATTCTCGCCCACCCTGATGGTGATGCGATTTTGCAGGAAGGCGACGAAATTGCCCTGGTGGGTTTCCCGGACAGTCACGCCAGACTGGAACCCAGTTTTCGTAACGGCAAAGAGGTGTTCGACCGTAACCTGCTTGACCTGCGTGTGGTAGAAGAAGAAATCGTTGTCAAAAGCGATACCATTGCCAGCAAGCGCCTGTCTGATCTGAACCTGTCTGAGGATGGCTGTTTCCTTAACCGCGTAGTACGGGCTCAAATCGAAATGCCGATGGACCTGGATATCGTGCTGGCCAAAGGCGATGTTCTGCAGGTCAGTGGTGAACGCAGCCGCGTTAAAGGCCTGGCAGACAAAATCGGTTTTATCTCGATTCACAGTCAGATGGCGGACCTGCTGGCATTCTGCAGCTTCTTTATTCTGGGTATTCTGTTTGGTCTGGTCACCATGACCTTCGGCCAGGTCTCATTCAGTCTGGGTAACGCGGTCGGTCTTCTGCTGGCCGGAATCACGCTGGGCTTTTTACGTGCCAATCACCCGACCTTTGGCTACGTACCGCAAGGTGCACTGAATATGGTCAAAGATTTAGGTCTGATGATCTTTATGGTCGGTATTGGCCTGAGCGCCGGTGGGCGCATGTTTGAACACTTGTCCGAAGTCGGCCCCCAGGTGATCGGCCTGGCCTTTGTGGTCAGTGTGCTGCCGGTTGTCTTCGCTTATCTGGTGGGCGCACACATTCTGAAAATGAACCGTGCGCTGCTGTTTGGCGCTATCATTGGCGCACGTACGTGTGCACCGGCGATGGACATTGTCAATGATTACGCCAAATCCACCATTCCGGCGCTGGGCTATGCGGGTACTTATGCGATTGCCAATATTCTGATGACGCTGGCGGGTACTCTGCTCATTCTACTTAGTTAACAGATTTAACTCATAAAACGACAAGCGTCGCCATCGAGCGGCGCTTTTTTATATCGGTCAGAACAAGCGCGTTGATTTTATCTTTTCCAGATCACCAGAGCGCTTATCGGTACGCAAGCTCAACGATAACTCTCATTAACGATAACTCTCATTGACCATAAATCTCATAGACCGTTAAATCGCAATAGCCGTAAATCGCAGAGACAAAAAAAGGCGCTGAAGCAATCAGCGCCTTTGGCGAGTTATCTGGTTATCGATGTATCAAACCATACAATTAGATATCGATAACGTCGAATTCAACCTGTGGGTTTACGTCAGCATCGTAATCAACGCCTTCGATACCGAAACCGAACAGTTGCAGGAACTCTTCTTTATATGCTTCGTAATCGGTCAGCTCTTTCAGATTCTCTGTCGTAATCTGTGGCCACAAATCACGACAGTGTTGCTGAACGTCTTCACGCAGTTCCCAGTCATCCAGGCGCAGACGGTTCTTGTCGTCTGTTTCTGGCTTGCTGGCGTCGTCTTTGTACAGACGCTGGCTGAACATGCGGTAGATCTGCTCCATACAACCTTCATGGATGCCTTCTTCACGCATTTTCTTGAATACCATCGCGATGTACAGTGGCATCACAGGAATTGCCGAACTTGCCTGAGTCACAACTGACTTAAGCACTGCCACGTTTGCCGTGCCGCCTTTCGCTGCCAGTTTATCGTTCAGAGCGGCTGATGCACGGTCCAGGTCCATTTTGGCACGGCCCAGAGCGCCGTCCCAGTAGATTGGCCAAGTCAGTTCAGTACCGATGTAGCTGTAAGCAACGGTTTTGCAACCTTCTGCCAGCACGCCAGCTTCATCCAGGGCCTGCATCCACAGTTCCCAGTCCTGACCGCCCATTACAGTGATGGTGTCTTCGATTTCCTGCTCTGTCGCCGGCTCTACACTTGCTTCGATGATGACATCTTTGTTGGTGTCAACCGCAGTAGAAGTGTAAGTTTCGCCGATAGGTTTCAGTGCTGAACGTACCAGCTCGCCAGTTTCAGGCAGCTTACGTACTGGCGATGCCAGTGAGTAGACGACCAGGTCAATCTGACCCAGATCTTCTTTAATCAGTTCGATCGCTTTCTGTTTAGCTTCGTTCGAGAACGCATCGCCGTTCAGGCTTTTTGCATACAGACCTTCTTCATGCGCCAGCTTATCGAAAGCTGCTGCATTGTAGAAACCTGCTGTGCCTGGCTTCTTCTCAGTACCTGGTTTTTCAAAAAACACACCGATGGTGGCTGCACCGCCGCCAAATGCCGCAGCGATACGTGAAGACAAACCATAACCACTTGAAGAGCCGACAACAAGCACACGCTTAGGCGCGTTCTTGATTGGACCTTGTGCTTTAGTGTAAGCAATTTGTTCTTTTACATTAGCTTCACAACCCACTGGGTGCGTTGTTGTACAGATAAATCCGCGAATTTTAGGTTTGATGATCATATTCAACTTCCTTCAAAAATCTCCGCTAGGATAAAAGTTTCGCCCGCAGATCGCATCCTATTTCTGTCAAAATGGCGGTATTTTATAAGTGGTTGGATCACTGTGTGGCGTTTTTTAACCCACGCACCCCGTAATTTGGCCATGATAGATGGTCAGCCAAGCGCGAATCCGGGTTAACCTGCCAGAAAAAAGAAGGCTTCCTGTCAGAAGCCTTACTGTTGATTATCCCGCTGAGCAATCTCAGGCCACGTGATTAAGCTTAAGCTTACCACTGGTGTGGGTCAAAACCTCGGACAGGTCATGACTGAAGTGATCGACCTGAATGGCTTGATAACGCAGTTTATCGGCAGCGACAATCGCATCCACTTCATCCTGACTCAGCACGCCCGCGTCAAGGGCCTGCTGCAATCGTTCAGTGAGCGGGCCTTTGCGGGCCACTTTGCCCTCTTTCACGCCCTTGTTGAGCTTACGTTCCAGCCCCTGCACGCCATAGAGCTGCAAAAATGCCCGTTCCATCAAACCAACGCTGTCATCAGGATCTGCTCCGATATAACACAAATGGGTCAGACGATCGCGATGCGCTCCCGGCGTCATCAAGCTCTGCGCGATTTGAGTCGTCAACTCATCACCCGGTGGCTGGAAGTGATTACCGAGCGGGAACAGCAGCCCCTTCATCACCCGACCAACCGACTTGATTGGATAATTACGGTAAGCATCATTGAGTGACTTCGCCGCATGGTGCAAACAGTATTGCATCGCAAAATGGACATAGTTCAGATCCGCCTGCTGCCGTCCTTCATCTTCATAGCGTTTTAGTACCGCCGATGCCATATACAAGTAACTCAGGCCATCGCCCAAACGGGCCGAAATCATCTCTTTGCGTTTCAGTTCACCGCCCAGGGTCAGCATGGCAAAATCAGCACTAACGGCCAGAGCCCGGCTCAGGCGTGTCATGTGACGGTAATAGTGCTTGGTTTCGCCACTCATATCGGCACGGATGAAACGTGAGCCGGTCAAAGCGGCGCCCAGCGCCCCAAAGGTGTTTCTGGCCGCATGGCCAATATGTTTAAACAGCAGCTTATCGAACTCTTTCGCTCCCTGCTCCTGATCAGGATTGGCAGCGGCAGCCATCTCTTGCAGCACATACGGGTGGCAACGCGTCGCACCCTGACCGAAAATCATTAGGTTGCGGGTCAGGATATTGGCCCCTTCCACAGTAATTGCAACCGGTATGCCCAGGTAGTGCGTCGCGAGATAGTTCATCGGGCCGTCCTGAATCGCGCGGCCGGCATGGATGTCCATCGCATCGTTCAGAATGCTGCGGCCAATCTCAGTCATATGATACTTGGCAATCGCGGTCACGATGCCGGGCTTTTCTTTCATGTCCAGCGACGTGGTCGTCAAAGTACGGGTGGCTTCCAGCAGGTAAGTCAGGCCGCCGATACGCCCCAGCGCCTCTTCAACCCCTTCAAACTTACCGATCGGCATGCCGAACTGCTTACGCACATAAGCATAAGCACCGGTAGTGCGCGAAGTCAGGTGACCAATCGCGGTGCCCAGCGCCGGCAGTGAAATACCGCGCCCGGCCGATAAACATTCCACCAGCATACGCCAGCCTTTACCGGCGTAGTCAACTCCACCAATCAACCACTCCATCGGAATAAACACATCCTGACCACGCGTCGGGCCGTTCATAAACGCCAAGCCAATCGGGTCGTGACGTTCGCCAATTTCGACCCCGTCATGATCCGCAGGAATCAACGCACAGGTAATGCCAATATCTTGTTTATCACCCAGCAGGTTGTCCGGGTCGTACATCTTAAATGCCAGCCCCAGCACAGTTGCCACTGGTGCCAACGTGATGTAACGCTTATTCCAGTTAAGACGCACACCCAGTACCTCTTTACCTTCATGCTTGCCGTAACACACGATGCCCTGGTCGGGAATACCGCCTGCGTCTGAGCCTGCTTCCGGCCCGGTCAGTGCAAAGCAGGGAATATCAGTACCGTCTGCCAGGCGCGGTAACCAGTAATCTTTTTGCTCCTGAGTACCATAGTGCGACAGCAGCTCACCCGGGCCGAGTGAGTTCGGCACCATCACAGTCACCGCGGTACTGATACTTCTGGTGGCGATACGCGACACTATGGTCGAGTTAGCCAATGCAGAAAACTGACGACCACCGAATTTCTTGGCAATAATCAGTGAGAAGAAGCGCTCTTTACGCAGATACTGCCATACCTCCGGCGGTAAATCGCGGTCCTGTTTGATGATTTTATGGTCATCAAGCATAGCAAGCAGTGTTTCGAGTTCATTGTCCATGAACGACTGCTCTTCTTCACTCAGGGTTGGCTTGGGATAATGGTGCAGCTTTTTGAAATCTGGTTTACCAGAAAACAATTCCCCGTCCCACCAGACACTACCGGCTTCCATCGCCTCTTTCTCTGTTTCAGAGAGCGGTGGCAGCACTTGCCTGAACAGTTTGAAAGCGGGGTCGCTTATCCATTTTCTTCGTAGAGAGCACATAGTTCAGATCCTTTTGTTCACTGGTCTTTTAAACTGATTGTGTTTACTTAATACGTAAACTTATTATGTTTTGCTTTGTGTTAGGCTGAGGTTCTCCGACCTTTAACCTTCGGTTAGTTTGTCTCGGACAAGTCACCCTTATCCGGCCGCCATACCAGCCGCAAGATACGGAATAATCTGGTCGACCATCACCTTGGCATCGACCTGAGTACCAAAATCATTCTCGGCAATCTCAGTCAGCGCCTGACTCGATGCCATCGTGAATACACAGGTCCCCAGAGTGAAATGTAGCCGCCAGAACAGGGTTTCACGGGTCAACTGCGGATTGGCTTTTAACACCGACTGGGTAAACAGTGTGAGTACGTCGTCATAACGGGTAGTGATAAACCAACGTAAATGGCCTTGCACATCGGTGTAACCGCGTCCAATCAGCAGCATAAAACGGCTGGTACCATTCGGACGTAACTCGTTCAGCGCCCGGAGCGGACTGCGCAGCGACTCAAATACATCCGCCATCTTATACTCATCGCGCAGATTGAGCGTGATCAGTGCATCCTTGACGGCCGGCATAAACGCTTCCAGATAACGGTTCAGTACTGCCCGCACCAACGTTTTCTTATCCCCAAAGTGATAATTGACCGAAGCCAGATTCACGTTGGCCTTGCTGGTTATCGTTCGTAGCGACGTATCATTAAAGCCGTGCTCAGCAAACAGGCCTTCCGCTACATCGAGTATTTTTTCCTTGGTACTACTTCTTGGTGCCATTACTAACCCACTTACCCAAAACGTTAATCACTTGTATAAAACATCTGTTTGAAAATATACTCCGCACATTGAGGGTTAACAAGTAATTAACATCACACTTTTCAATAATGGTCAGACCAGACAGTATTCATTCGGTGTAATAGCTTGTCCCGACTCGCATTTTGAAAAATGTGAATTTTTTTTCTCTTTATTGGGAACTCTTTTTATGGGGCCCGGTCTGAATTATCGTAGTTGACAGAGTTTTAAAAGTTTTACAGATCGTCGAACTGTCTGTGGTACTGACAGCTATACCTATGCTGCTTTTTCTTATTAACTCCTATGTTTGTATCAGCCCAAAACGACCTTGTTTTGGGCTTTTTTTCGCTCCGGATTCAGGGCACACTGGGCACCCATTTGCCAAAACCCCATGTTTGCCACAGCGCATTTTTTGCTGAGACCGAATGTTATGAAACTTGCCGACAGTCCCGTTACCGTCCATCAGTTTGATGAATTTCCCTTTCATCTCAAGCGTGACGATCAGCTTCACGCACAGTTCAGCGGGAACAAAGCACGTAAATTTATGCCCTTGCTGGATCAGGCATTACCTAACATTCAGACCTTAATCTGTTACGGTTCCGCGCAAGCCAACTCGCTCTATTCACTGGCCGCTCTGGCCAATCTGCGCGGCTGGCAGCTGGAGTTTTATGTAGACCACGTACCGGGCTGGCTGAAACAGAACCCGAACGGCAACTATCGTGCAGCGCTGGCGCTGGGCGCACAAATCATCGAAACCCGCGCGCTGAGTGACTTACCCCCCAAACAATACATTGACCAATATCGCCACCCGGACAGTCACTGCCTGATGTTGGAAGAAGGTGGCCGCAGCCCAATCGCAAAACAAGGGGTGACGGCACTGGCTAACGAGCTGATCAACTGGATTGCCCGGCAACCAGAGCAGCCATGGCGAGTTGCGCTGCCCTCGGGGACCGGGACAACGGCGCTCTATCTGCATCAGACATTAGCACCGCATGGGATTGAAGTGGTGACCTGCCCGTGTGTCGGCGATCAAGACTATCTGCTTGAGCAGTTTGACCAGCTCATCGGGCAAACCCAACCTATCGCTCACAACCAAACTCCGGCTGAGCGCTACCCAACCATCATCAGCCCTTCATCCAAACATCATTTTGGTCGCCTATATGCAGAGGATTACCGGATTTGGCGGCAGTTACGTGCCCAAACTGAAGTGGAATTCGATTTGCTTTACGACCCTTTGATGTGGCGTTTATTACGGCACTGGCTGCCAACGCAGCCTGATAAGTCACTGCTGTATATTCATCAGGGCGGATTGCTGGGCAATGAGAGTATGCTCGCACGTTATCAGCGTCAGTTTGGTCATTCGCTGGCTTGAGCTTAAGCTGCAAGTATGGCGGTGCAGGGCTGGGTGGTGCTACAAATCAGGCCGCTACTTATCTCACCGGCAGAGGCGCGCAGGCAATGACGCACAGACAGCTATCGGGTTTAAACGGAGAATACAATGAATCATAAACTCATCATGGCACAAGCCATAGCGCTGCTTAGCAGTACGCTGAATTCCGCTGCGGCGCAAGCCAACAGCATTTCCGTCAGCACGCCAAAACCGGCCATCGTGCTTGATGGCGGTGACATGGGTAAACGGGTCTGCTACTACGAAGATAAAGCCTATTCGGAGGGCGCGGTACTGCAGGTCGGAGAAGTGTATATGTTGTGTCAGCGGGCCAGTCAGATTGAAACCAACGGCCCGCTGAAATGGCGAGTGTTTAAGGCGCCGGAAACGAAAACGCCCTAAACAGCTCTGAGGGTTACAGACCACCCATCAGGGTATATTTCATTTCCAGGTACTCTTCCATCCCCTGGCGTGCGCCTTCACGGCCCAAACCGGATTCTTTCACGCCACCAAATGGCGCCAGCGTGGTTGAGATCAGCCCTTCGTTAATGCCGACGATACCGCTTTCCAGTGCTTCACTCATGCGCCAAGCACGCGCCAGGTTCTGAGTGTAGCAATAAGCGGCCAGACCAAAATCGGTCGCATTAGCCCGTTCGATCACTTCGTCTTCCGCGCTGAAACGGAACAAACCAGCCAGCGGGCCGAACGTTTCTTCGTGGGCAACCAGCATGTCATCACTCATATTGGTCAGTACATGTGGCACAAGCAGACGACTGCCGTGTTGCGGCAGAGTACCGAACTCCACTTTCGCCCCTTTCTGCACCGCATCCTCAATATGACTGCGTACTTTAGCCACCGCGGCATCGTTAATCATCGGGCCGATGTGAGTCCCTTCTTCCAGGCCATTACCCACTTTCAGTTGGCTGACCCGCTCGACCAGTTTTGCAGTGAAGGTGTCGTACACGCTGTCATGAACATAAATCCGGTTAGCGCACACACAGGTCTGTCCCGCATTACGGAATTTGGCGATCATTGCCCCCTCAACCGCAGCATCGATATCAGCATCGTCAAAGACGATAAACGGTGCGTTACCACCGAGCTCCAGCGAGAGCTTCTTCACATTCGCTGCCGACTGCTCCATCAGGATCTTACCCACACGGGTTGAGCCCGTGAATGAGAGTTTACGCACCAGCTTGCTCTTGGTCAGCACCCGGCCCAGGCTTACAGCATCTCCGGTCACAACCTGCAGCAGGCCATCCGGTAATCCGGCACGTTTGGCAAGCTCGGCCAGTGCCAGCGCGGTAAACGGCGTATCCGGCGCCGGTTTGAGCACCACAGCACAACCTGCAGCCAGAGCTGGTCCGGCTTTGCGGGTAATCATTGCAGCCGGAAAATTCCATGGTGTGATCGCAGCGACAACTCCAACCGGCTCTTTGGCCACCAGAATTCGTGCATCTGCCTTGTGACTTGGAATCATCTCACCGTAAGCACGTTTGGCTTCTTCGGCATACCACTCGATAAAACTGGCGGCGTAGGTGATTTCACCTTTAGCTTCGGCCAGCGCTTTGCCTTGCTCGACCGTCATCATCTGTGCCAGATCATCTTTATGCTGTTCAATCAGATTGAACCAGCGACGCAACACCGCTGCGCGCATGCTTGCGGTCTCTTTCGCCCACAGACGCTGCGCCTTGTCGGCCGAGGCAATAGCACGCTTAACCTGCTCGTCCGTCAATTGCGGTACTGTTCCGATCACCGAACCATCGTAAGGATTGGTCACCGTCGTCGCCTGGCCATCCTCACTGGCAACCCATTGTCCGTCGATAAAGCAGTGCTGCTGGAATAATCCAGAATCTGATAATTGCATTCCCATCTCCTTAACGATTGATTTCTTTTAACACGCCTGAGTGTGACACCCGTTATATCACTAATACACTACAAGTGCCGTCATCACAGGGAAATTTGTGTGCAACAGAATAAAAAAAACACAGTTCAATAGAAGCCAAAAATAAAAAAAATCCCACTCATAAATCGGGCGGGATCTTGTTCATGAAACGCTAGCATTTGACTCCTAAAGCAACCCGACAGCCAATCAGCTATTTCAACGGTGCGCTTTCCAAAGTAATATACCAACCAACACGGAAATACTCATAAAACTGAAGATGACTGTTAAGCCTGTTTGAGTCTCAGTTGAGGCTTTATCAGGTCATACACGTATTCAAATTCATCCGCCAGCTGGTACATATGGTTAATAATGCCGCCCGCCATGTGAGGATGACCGCCGCCAAAACCAATACCGCTGTCATTGAGAGCACGGCGCACAATCTTAGCGACGTCATTGTGCTTACATTCAGAACGCAGTGACAAAAATGTCTTTTCTTTACTGCGTGCGCTCAGTACCACCATATCGATTTCATCCACGCCGAGCAGGAAATCCCCCAGCACACCGAGCATATTTTTGCTGCAACCTTCTGGCAGCGCCGCAAATGCACAGTTTTTCTCGCGTTTCATATTCGCCAGCAAGGTATCAAACAGCTTTAACTCATGAAACTCAATCTGGTTACGACAGATGCGATTCACCATCGTCATGTCCGCTTTGGCTTGTAATTGCAGTAACGCATTGATATCCGCCGCGCCGACCGCGCGGGTGAAATTGGCGGTATCAAAAGTCAGTCCCACCAGCAGCGCTGTGGCAATCTTGGCCGGAATCTCCAGCCCAAACTGATTAAAGTATTCGACCATGATTGTGGCGGTAGAGCCATAATCCGGGCGGATGTCAGCAAACCAGACAAAATCCGGCGCGTTAACCTGATGGTGATCAATGACGCCGACTTCCAGACCGGGAAAATCGGTGACATTCTTTTCACCGATGCAGCCGTCCACCACAATGATTTTATCGTTCGGAGTCAAAGTCAGCTGATGCGGCTGGACAATCGGTATATTGAGCCAATGAATCAGATTACGCAGTGAAATGCGGTCAATAAATCCATTGTAGGTAATGAATGGATTCAGTCCTTGTTTGCGCAGCAAATAGGCCATAGCAAACGCCGATGACAACGCATCGTGATCGGGAAAATCATGCGCCTGGACAATCACCCGCGGCTCATTTTTCAGACTGGCTATCAGCTGTTCAAATTCAAAAAATTTCATGACGTTGTTGTACTACTCTTCGAATAGAGACCTGAATAAAAGCGCTTACATCCCATGAGGCTATTAGGATTACGCATTGTTATGTATAGCCAGATTACACGCTTCACACGGTAAAAACACAACATTAATTCCAAAATGACCGACATTAAATTGACAAAAGTCTCACATCATCACCTCTCAGCCAATTTACGTGCCTGTTTTTTCTTTTTCCGACTAAATCACTCAACTTTTTCACACCTCTGTGAGCGCACTCTCAGCATCTCTTTTTATCCTTCCCCGGCGTCGTAAATGCACCATTACGCGGCGCATTGCGACATATGGGTGCAGCACTTGAGGGCTATTTTCGGTATGCAAAGCAAGCAGATAAACCAAACAAAGTTTGTAGTCGCTCGAATAACGCCGCTTTATGGGGCAGTCATTGTCCGTCACATTCTCGTCCGAATGACGACCTTGACTGCCCTGCCCATCGCGCCGCTAACCAAACAAAATGAATTTGTCTGGTTAAAGGAACGCTACAACTATAAAAAGCCTCAACAAGGAGACCCTATGTCCTACGAAAAATCCAACCGTGGTGTTGTCTACAAAGGCCCAGGAAAAGTTGCTGTAGAATCTATCCCTTATCCTGAACTGGCACTTGGTAACCGCAAGTGCGAGCACGGTGTTATCCTTAAAGTTCTGACCACCAACATCTGTGGTAGTGACCAGCACATGGTGCGTGGCCGTACAACTGCTGAAGAAGGTCTGGTACTGGGTCACGAAATCACAGGTATCATCCTGGAAAAAGGTCGTGACGTAGAATTCGTGGATGTGGGCGATATCGTATCGGTACCGTTTAACATCGCCTGTGGTCGTTGCCGCAACTGTAAATCTGGTTTGACCGGTATCTGTCTGAATGTAAACCCTGCTCGCCCTGGCGCCGCTTACGGTTACGTTGACATGGGTGGTTGGGTCGGTGGCCAGGCTGAATACGTCATGGTGCCATACGCAGACTTCAACCTGCTGAAATTCCCGGATCCGGATCAGGCACGTGAAAAAATTCAGGATCTGACTCTGCTGTCTGACATCTTCCCAACCGGTTTCCACGGTTGTGTAACGGCAGGTGTTGGCCCGGGTTCAACCGTATACATCGCTGGTGCAGGCCCAGTCGGTCTGGCAGCGGCGGTATCTGCTCAACTGCTGGGTGCAGCGTGTGTTATCGTCGGCGACATGATTGAAGATCGTCTGGCTCAGGCACGCAGCTTCGGTTGTGAAACCATCGACCTTCGTGAAGAAGGCAGCATGGAAGACAAACTGGAAGCGATTCTGAACGAACGCGAAGTTGACTGTTTCGTTGACTGTGTCGGCTTTGAAGCGCACGGCTGTGGCTGTGGTCACAAAGAAGAAGCACCAGCGACAGTACTGAACTCTGCCATGCAGATCACCCGCGCAGGTGGCTCTATCGGTATCCCTGGTCTGTACGTGACTGACGACCCGGGCGCTAAAGATGAAGCGGCACGAGAAGGGGCACTTAGCATGCGCTTTGGTCTGGGCTGGGCTAAATCTCACTCATTCCACACTGGTCAGTGTCCGACCATGAAGTACCACCGTGGTCTGATGCAATCTATCCTGTTTGATAAGGTGAAGATTGCAGACGCAGTAAACGTGCAGATGATCTCTCTGGATCAGGCACCACAAGGCTACGCAGACTTCGACGGCGGTGCAGCGAAGAAATTCGTTATCGACCCGCACGGTGAGTTCATCTCTAAATAATATGACCCAACCTCTTCTCGGAAGTTAAGTCATGAAAAACCGCAGACCTGTTCTGCGGTTTTTTATACCTGTCTTTTAACAGAAACCTGTCAGTTATGAAATGCCTGCCAGACTTTGTGCTCTCTAAGCGTGTCTTCTCTGTCAACCTTTACCACCTTTCAGCCACTTGAAAAAGCAGCTGGCGCTACTGCATGAGGCCAAATTACGATGCTAAAACACCAGCCGCACCATCAGTGCAAAGTGCAGCGCTCAATAAGCGCAGTCAAACGCACTCAGCAAGCAGAGTCTTCGGAGAGGCGCCGCAAAGAAGAGTTGCGCACCGTGCAAATGGCAAACACAAGCCGTACAAGTACAGGAAGAAAATACAGCGCACCAGCTCACACCTGCAAAAAAGCCGCTGCGAGTGCAGCGGCTTAGCGTGTTCAAAACAGTGAGAATCAGTATTGCACCGCCGGTTTACCCAGCGGACGCTCTTCATTAATCGGCTCAAGGATCAATTCACCCTGTTCGGCCCACTGACGTTTTTCTTCTTCCGTCGCTTTCGGGCAAAATTTACCAAACGCCGCGTAGATTATGCCCAGTAACGGCGAAGCCCAACATGCCACGGCACAGACGATGTAGAGCAGGTTTTCGGTTTGGCCGGCAGCGATGCCAAGGCCCAGCGCATGAATCACAAACGCGCCACCTGCGTTCCACGGAATGAGCGGAGAAATCAGGGTTCCGCCCTCTTCTACCGAACGGGACAGACACAAGGTTGAGTAACCCATACCGCGATACGCCTGGCTGAACATACGTCCCGGCAGCGCAATCGACAGATATGGGTCACCTGCGACCAGGTTGGTACCAGCGGCGGTCATGGTTGATGCCAGTTGCAAGCCAAAGATAGTGCGTACGCGGCTCATAATCGACAGAACAATTGTTTCCAGACAGCGGGTTTGCTCCAGAACGCCCCCCAATGCCAAAGCAATCAGTACCAGAGTAATGATCCAGGACATCGATTGTATTCCGCCGCGGTTAAGCAAGGCATCAGCGGTAGCGTTGCCAGTTTCAACACTAAAACCATTTTGTAGGAACGTCAGCGCATCGTGGACTGATACCCCCTGCACCACCACCGCAATCAGCATACTGAACAGCACGCTCGCCATCAGGCTCGGAATCGCAGGCATCTTCATCAATGCCAGGCCAAACACGACCACTGCCGGTGTCAGCACCAACCAGTTAAATTCAAAGTGATCATTGAGGGCAGTACTCAGCGCTTCAATCTTAGCGATATCCACTTGCTGGGCATCAATGATGTTAAAGCCAACAAACAGATAGACCACCAGTGCAATACACATCGCCGGGAAGGTGGTTGGCAGCATGTTACGAATATGGGCAAACAGGTTGGTGCCCGTGACAGCCGGAGCCAGGTTGGTGGTATCAGACAGCGGCGACATTTTGTCGCCAAAGAAAGCGCCGGAAACCACAGCGCCGGCAGTCCAGTACATCGGTATACCAAACCCTTCACCAACGCCCATCAGCGCCAGGCCAACCGTCGCGGTTGTGGTCCAGGATGTACCCAGTGACACAGAAATCACCGCACACAAGAGCATTGCCGCCGCCAGGAACGTTTGCGGGGTCAGCACCTGAAAACCGTAATAGATCATCATAGGGACGGTACCACTGGCGATCCAAATCCCGATAATCATACCGATGATCAACATAATCACGATCGCCGACGTGGCGACCTTAATCACGTGGAACAAGCCCTGCTCCATATGATTCCAGCGATAACCGCGCAACCAGGCAATCGCACAGGCAAACACAATCCCGATCGCTAACGGGGTATGCGGGGTAAAGTCACCAAAGTAAAACAGCTGGATACCGAGCAACCCTATCGTGATAGCGATCGGCAAAATTGCCAAAAATAGTCCCGGACGTTCAATTTGCTCTTGATAAGACTGCTGATCTTTAGACCGAGTTGCTTGTTCTGTAGACCGCGTTGTTTGTTCTTTAGACCGACTTATTTGCTCTTTAGACATAATGCCTCCTTGCGCAGAGCAGAAAATGATTCAGATGCCAGTACACCGGAAGTACACAAGGATTGATCCTCAATCTGTTGTTGCTTAAACGCATCAGCACTCTGCCCGCGTTTATCCTCCGGCTTGGTAGGTTAAGTTGTAGCCCTATCCTGTCCACAAGTCTCAAACCACGCGTAACAGCTTGTAATTAAGTTGTAAATCAAGCCAAGCACCACAAGGACAGCCATATCCACCAAATATACAACAAATAGCAGTATTAAAACCCATTAAGTAACCGTTGATTAACATCGTATTATTTGCCTGTAGCACAACATTCATGCAGGCATCCGTTGTCCCTGCCTCTGACCTATCTCCCGTCATGATTGGGATTCCCACCACCTCCTGCCCGGCCGCCGGATATCCGGCACTAACCTGGTGCGAATGTTGCACTTTTGTAGGAAATCCGTTTCAGCGCGTTGACCGCCATGCAATCCTCCTGGGTACTCGTTAAACAGTGGTTGACAGCCATCAACCATAAGTAATAACAAGTAAAATTCAGCCAACAGATTGTGAAAGTATGTAAACCAAACGGATTAAAATGTAGACTGCTTCATCTCTGGCGGGCAGCAAGCTTGCTTATCAAGCAAATTAATATTTACAGTTGGTATAAAGGGAACGGCACTTGCTACTTATACGATTGCAAACCTGTATATCTGCAGACGCATAAACGTGTAAACAAGCCAGTAAATCAGCCGCACTAGAAAGGATTCTGATTATGACCCCCGTGGTAAACGCACAAGCTCAGATACTGGTGATCGACGATTCCGATGTCACCAGAGAAACGCTGGTCAGCTATTTTGAGGAAGAGGGCTTTATTGTCCATTCGGCAGAAACCGCCGAGCACGGCGAAGAGCTGCTGGCGATACATGATATCGACATGGTGCTGCTCGACATTCGCCTGCCCGGCAAAGATGGCCTGACCCTGACACGCGAATTACGCAGTGCATCAGAGATTGGCATTATTCTGGTCACCGGTCGTCAGGATCAGATTGACCGTATCATCGGCCTGGAATGCGGCGCCGATGAATACGTCACCAAGCCTTTCAATCCGCGCGAAATTCTGGCACGTAGCAAAAACCTGATTCGCCGGGTCCGAAAGCTCAAGACGCTGGAACGCAGTGCGGAAAAAGAACCTGGTGGTTTTATCGACATCGGACCGTGGAAAATGGACATCCATCGCCGCTGGCTGAAAAAAGCGGACGGCGATGAACCGGTCCAGCTGACCGAAGCGGAATTTCAGTTGCTCAACGCGCTGGCCACCAACCCGGGCCGCTCTCTGTCGCGCGATGAACTGATGGACAGATTAAGGAACCGCTCCTGGAACGCCACCGATCGTACCATAGATGTTCTGATCGGCCGTATTCGCCGCAAACTGCAGGATGACAGTTACAGTCCGAAATGGCTGATCACCGTGCACGGTGTCGGTTACCTCTACTCACCTGAATAACGCAGCCGGTATGAAAACGTTACTGGCTTTCGTTTGCCTGCTACTGATACCGCTCGCGCAGGCAAACCATTTTGATCATAACCGCACTTATAGAGCGTGCGGGCTGCCGATCTATCCGCCGATTTCCTGGGTCGATAACCATCAGGTAAAAGGCGTCGGCGCTCATCTGCTGCAACAGTTGTTTCAGCGCTTTAACCTCACCCTCTCATTTGAGCAGGACTTTAACTGGCAACGCTGTTTAAAGGAAATGGAACTGGGCCATATTGATATCGCCACTGCGATGTATAAGGTCGCCGGGCGGCAAAACTACAACCATTATCTCTCGACGCCGATCGTCAAAGAGCCGATTGTGCTGTTTTACAATCGCCAGCACCCCCAAAAGTTTAGCCAACTGAGCGATTTGAAAGGCAAAACCTTAGGCGTCATTCTGGGTGACTCCTACGGGGATGAAATGGACGACTGGATAGCGCGCCATATGCAGGTCGACTATGTGTCCAGTGGCGAGCAGAACTTCGCTAAACTGCTGCGCGGACGTATTGATATGATGCCTCTCGGTCGCTATGGCGGCCAGTTGCAAAACGAGCGCCTGGGTTATCAAGACATCATCGTCCCGCTGGAGCGTCCGTTGACCACCGATTACTGGTATATTGCGATTGCGAAAAAATCACCGCTCTCTGCTCATCTGACTGAACTGGATCAGGCCCTGCAACAGATCACCCGCCAGACTGATATTGGTGAATTGATGGCACAATACGCCGAACAATACCGGATATCGACCCGGTACGGAGGTGCGCATGACTGACACTTCTGCCTCCTGGCTTGGTAAAGCACGTGGTTACCATACCGATCACCCTCTGGTTTATCAGGTACTTAAACGCTTTCTGCTCTGTGGCCTGGTGCTGATTGTGGTCACTACTGCGCTACAGGTATGGGCCGAATACCGCCGTGAACAACACAGCCTGCAGACTCGCCTGAGCCTGATCGCTTCTTCCCAGTTAGACGGTATCGCTAAGAGCGTGTGGAATCTGGATAAAGAGCAGGTCAACCTGCAACTGCAGGGCATCATGAACTTTCCCGATATTCAGGCCGTGACTCTCGACAGGGCTGACTGGCCGGAGAAGCTGCAGTTTGGCACGCTACCTGCCAAAGCCGCGGCCTCCAACCAGTTTGCGATTGTTTATCACACCTTGCAGCGCAAGCCGCGTCAGTTAGGTATCTTGACTGTCTTTCACGATGTGGCGGCAGTGCATAACCGGCTGATTGAATCTGCGCTGTGGAGCTTTCTGGTACAGTCGCTGATGATTTTGGCCACCAGCGTGGTGCTGTTTGGCATCGTACACTTTAATATCACCCGTCATCTGGAACGGATGGCACAGTTCACCCGTCAAATCAGTAAAAGTCATCTCCGGCAACCGCTCACTTTGCAAAAACGCGCCCGCCAGCGCAGCAGTAATGAACTGGATCAGGTGGTCGAAGCGATCAATGAAATGCGCCTGGCCATTTTGCGTGATATTGAGCGGCGTGAGTCGGAGCAACAGGAGCTGAGGTACAGCCGGGACCAGTTGCAGGAACAGGTCGAACAACGTACCCGGAACCTGCTCGAAGCCAAAGAAAATGCCGAAGCCGCCAGTCAGGCCAAAACCAAGTTTCTCGCCACCATGAGTCATGAGATCCGCACCCCGCTCAATGGCATCCTGGGGATGGTGCAGCTACTGGGTCGCACTGAACTTTCGGCGGAACAACAAGAGCGTCTTAATACCATTTATCAGTCCGGTGACGCACTGCTGGAAATCCTCAATGGCCTGCTCGACTATGCCCGATTAGAAGAAGGCGCTTATATTCCGGAGAACCAGTTGTTTTCCCTGCATGAACTGGTCAGAACCAGCTGCCACCTGTTTTCTGCTGGTGCGCTGGAAAAAGGCCTGGATTTACAATTTGATATTGACCCGGCGGTGACAGATGTTTGCCAGAGTGCACCGGGCGCGCTGCGCCAGATGCTGGCCAATATGATCTCCAATGCCATTAAGTTTACCCAGCAGGGCTTTGTGCATGTCACCCTCACCCGCTTCCGTACCGGGCCAGATCAGCAGTGGGTGCGTTTTGCCGTCAGCGACAGCGGAATCGGCATCGAACAAAATGATTTAGCACGTATTTTTGAACGTTTCAGCCAGGCCGACGACAGCATTACCCGCCGATTTGGCGGGACCGGGCTTGGCCTCGCGATCACCGAAAAACTGGTACACAGCCTCGGCGGAGAAATTGGGGTGACCAGCCAGCCCGCCTGCGGCAGCACATTCTGGTTTGAACTGCCGCTCAGCACACCACCTGAATTGGCGCAGTACCCGGCGTTAACCCAAGCCAGTCATCCAGCCAGGCTGGACGGGCTTCAAATTTTGTTGGTGGAAGACACGCCGGTGAATCAGGAAGTGACCATGGCACTGCTCAGTCAGGACGGTCACCAGGTCGAACTGGCACAGACGGGCAGTCAGGCTCTACTGGCGGCCAGCGAGCGTAAGTTTGATGTCATCCTGCTAGATGTCCACTTGCCGGACATCAGCGGAGTAGATATTGCCCGCCACATCACCAGCCAGTCCGGGCTCAACACCAATACGCCTGTCATTGCACTGACTGCCAATATTCAGCCCGGGCTGATTCAGAAATATCACGCTGCCGGTATGGTTGCCATTGAACCAAAACCGCTCAAAATCGGGCGATTGTATAAAGTGATCAATCAGGTGATCGCCAAAGCAGAAATTCTGCCAGAGACAGAACCGCCTGACACCGCTGCGGCATTGATTGACTTCGCCGTTTTTCAGTCGCACAGCACGATTCTGGGCCCCGCCCGGGTAACCAATCTTATCCACACACTGCAACGCAGCTGTGACAAGATCCTGCCCCGGATTGAACAAGCCATGCAACGCGGCGATCACTATGACATCGCAGAGCAGGCCCACCGTCTGGCCGGTGATGCGGAGTCTCTCGGCGCCAGTCAGTTAGCACACCAGTTACGGGAGCTGGAAGATTTAGCCCGGCAGGGTTTAGAAGAAGCATTGACATCTCAGCGTGGCAGGGACTTGGCTCAGTACAGTCGTGCCAGCCTGGCCGAATTGACGCGCTTAACCGCCGCATTAAACGCACCAACATAAGATTCGTTGCCTGGCAGCATTTCGTTTTCTGGACGCTTTTGGTTTCCTGAAAGCTTTTGATCTGCTGAAAAACAGGGGATCGCCCTAGAACATCGCGCCAAATAAAGTAAAGCCTGAGCCCGGTAAACCGGGCTCAGGCTTGGCTATTTTGCTCTAAGTTCGCTTTATAAACACAACAGTCCAGACAAACCGCGTGCCTGTCAGGAGATTAAACGACTGCTTACGCGCTCCTGGCTCGCCTGGGTCGCCATGCCCCAGTCAAGCATATTACGGTGCTCGACCGGATCATATACGGTGTAACCGGCGACATGGTTAAGGATACGTGCCGCGCGCCAGCAGGCCAGGCTCAGTTGCGGCTCGGCAATCCCATGCGAGGCGATCCCGGCATTGACCATATAGATCCGGTTGTGCGGCGCGCCCTGCCAGTCGACACAGAAATCCGCCGACAAGATTGGCCGGCCATGTTCATCCCAGGATATCTGATCCTGCAGATCGCGCAGACAATGCGGCACGATGCGCTTAAATCCGGTACACATGATCACCACATCGGCGCTGATCTCACGGGTTTCTCCGGTCAGGCCGTGGGCCAGAGTGATGTGGTAACCGTCTTCATCCTGACGCATCGCCACCAGCGACTGGTTCGGGCAAATGTTCCACCAGTTAGGCTTACGCAATACATACTTATCGTGATACAGACGCTGGTAAATGCCTTGCAGACAGTCGCTGGTAATGCCGTCACTGGTCAGCTTCTGGCGTGCCACCTCGCGCTGTTTAGTGGCCTGATCAAGCTGATAGAAATCGTTAACATAGTCCGGCATGAAGTACTGGTCGGTAAAACAGGCTTCATCCAGCACTTCAATATTGGCGCGGCGTGAAATCCAGTTCAGCTCGCGCGCGTGGCCGAATTCGCCGTCAAACGCATGCTGGAAGACGTCCGCACCTGTTTGTCCGCCACCAATAATCGCTACCCGCTTATCGGTCAGCTGCGGATCGCGCAGCGCCAGTTCGCTGGCGTGGAAACAGTGCTTACCAACAAACGGCGTCACACACTCCGGCATACTCGGGGTCAGGCCGGTGCCCATCACCAGATGTCGGGTCAGGTACTGCTGCTGCTCGACTGAGACTTTGAACACGCCGTCGCTCTGTTCAATCGCCGTCACTTCCTGATTAAAGGCAACGTTCGGCAGTTGACTGACCACCCAGCCCAGATAGTCCGAAAACTCAAGACGGCTGATGGTCGTCTGGCCGGAGGCCATAAACGGATAGAATTTACGGTTGGTGACCAGGTAGTTGAGAAAACTGTAACGACTGGTCGGATCCACCGCCGAAACCAGGTCTTTAAGGAATGACGTCTGCATCTTGGCATCATTCAGCAGCAATCCCGGATGCCAGGCGAAATGTGCTTTCTTATCGAGGAACAGCGTCGACAATGACGCTTTCTCCGCCGCCAGTGCCGCAATACTGAGATTGAACGGCCCCAGGCCAACGCCGATCACATCATAGATATGTGCAGACTGGGGTTGAGTATCGTGACCTTTCCTTGTGTGTGTGCCTTGCATGATGAGCTCCTTAAAAAGCGAATTGCTGGAAAAAGCGTTCTCGACCGCACTGGATCAATGCTGAACGTTTGTGTGGAAAATCAAATTCGAACTGAACCTGCATACCCACCCGGGCATTCAGTTTCAGTACGCGCTGGTTATCGGCACGTGGTTCTCCGACCACAGATTCAGTGCGCGGCTCTTGCTGGAAGCAGTAATGGACAATCGATTTCGCCCAGGTATCAAAGTAAGTACCGCCACGATAGGCAAAGTTGCCCACCAGCATGTGCACACCTTTATCAAACAAGCCGTATTGGTAATGCGGTCCGATGCGGTCTTCTGCCGCCCAGTACACTTCAAGATATCCAAAGGATACGCCGTCAAATTCTGCGATTAAGCCGTAAATATGGTCATCTTGTTTCTGCTTATTGAGATACTGGCGATGCTCCTCCAGGCTGCCCTCCAGTTCCCACATCTGAGCCACCACCGGATGATTGTGCCAGCGATGGAAGGTTGGCAGATCGCGCTCAATCTCAATCACACGGAAAGTGAGCGTGCGTTTGAGGTGATAAAAATAACGCTGGAACACAACGCCGGTCGGGTGCAGCGGGCGCAGCGGATGACGGGAACCATTCACCGCCGTGGTCATAGTGACAGCGCAAGTATCCTGCGCGGCATGCAGCCACAATGGCGAGTGCTCGAGAAATTCGGCTTTACTCAGCAGTTTGCTGCCCTGCGGCCAGCCGGGAATTCGAATCTGATCCAAACGGGCGGTATAAAACGCATGCTCAATCGCGCTCCACCACAGCATGGCATCGCTGACATCGACACTCTCGTTGTGCAGTTCAGTGACATCATCACCACAGGTACGCAGCGAGAACGCCGCCACGCTGCGGCCATGCTCCAGCAGTTCGAACTGCGCCGTAGCGTCGGTATGCTGTTTTTCAGCAATCGTGATACGGCGCCCGCCCGGCAGCGGTTTGTGCACTCGTGACAAACTATTGTCGCCTGCAGGCCATTGCAGCGGGTTAGCAATATCACAGTAGATGATCGAAGGATCTTTCAGCGTTGCTTCATTGTGCGCTGACAGGAAGCAGAAGAAGTTACGTTTCCAGCGCAGGGTTGGCGATTGCAATACGTACTGATAAAAAGAACTGTCTTTCGGATGCTGTTTGGCCAGCGCATCCAGTTCCAGACGGCACAGTTGCCACAAATCGGCTTCACTGATGATGCCGGACACCGCAATAGATGCGATGGTATTGAGCAGGGTATTACCGATGACGTAATAGGCGTGATAAGGATTGAGTTCATCCCATTCCATAAAATACTGCGGCGCTTCGTTATCAAGCACGTCAGCGAAACGCTCTTTGGCCAGCGTGGTCAGGCCAAATCCCTGACAATCACGCACCGCCACACCGACCGGCATGCCGTGCTCAATTTCCAGCAGCAGATTCTGCTGATGGGCCAGCATCACAATGCCGTAATCGCTGCGCGCCACACACAGTGGCGCCATCACGCGCTGCATAAACGCGCTCATCCAGTGGCGAGCGGCCAGCTCATTGGTGTAACCGTGTTGTGCGGCGTACGCTTTAATCCAGGCGGTGAGACGATTGTCCTTGCCAGCACCGGCATCCTGATTGAGGCTGGCCAGCATATAGAAGCGCTCACCATTAAGCGGCGCTTGCTCATCCTGCGCGGCATAAAACGGGTTATGGCGAAAGCTGACCAGCGGCAAATCCAGCGTCTGGCCATCATCATCCCGCACCGAACACCACATCGGCTCTTGGATAAAACAGGCATGTTCAAAGCGCTGCTGCAGCTCTTCACCCGCTGGGGTGGCCATCAGTTTGCTGAACTGGGTGCCACGCCGTGCTTCCGGCTCGGTCATCAAACGCAGTGAGTTGGTGAGGCGCACCGGCAGCGACACTTTCAGCATCCACGGACAGTGCGGATGGTAAATGGCGCGCGAAGATGACGTCGCGGTCCAGCCGCCACTGCTCAGCTTCAGATCCTGCACCGCATCGGCCGCAAGGTGATATTGTCCTCGGGTACGGCGCCACTCTCTGGCCTGCAGCGGATGCAGCGGCAGCGGCAGCCACTCAGCGCCGGGCAACGCCGCCACACTCTGCCCTGTCTGCTGTTCAAACAGGGCCATCAGCGCCTGCGCCATATCACCACCAACATACTCACCCACCAGGCAAGAACGCTTGACCGCGAACCATTCAATCGCAAACTGAGCGCCAAATTCCGGCAGATAGGCCTCTTGTTCCTGCTCGCTGAGCGGCTCATTGCACTTCGGTGCCGGGTGCATACTGTGCCCCCCGCTCAGGCTCTGCTCTGAAGCAATAAAGCCCTGCGCCGCGGCACGCGCGTGCAGCGCGGCATCCGCGCGCTGGACATAACTATCCGAGTCCAGCACACGCTGAACAAACTTAGCCTTATCGCTTGCCGCAACCGAATCAAAATAATGCTCGACAATCTCAGCCATAGCACTGTCAAAATCGACCGACTGCTGGCCTTGCGGTGTCGATAACAGCAGCTCGCCGCGATAACGGTGCCTGCCCGCCGCCGATACATAAGCCAGGGGGATCACCAGTTCACGCCCTGCATTCAGAGGTAACCGAACCACCTGCTCTTCTACTCGCGCCGCTCCGGTTTCGAGCAAAAAGCTGTTTAAAAAGTGCTGCATGGTCAAAGCATGAGTCATAAAGTAATCCTTCATCGTTTGTAAGGTTAGTTAAGGCCTGGCCTGTAAAATGTGTGTCCTGAAAAATGTAAAAGTCTCTGTTGGCTGCCCACCGCCCCAAATTAGGGATGCACGAAGCCAAAGCTGGTCGTTACTGACAGCCGCACAGGGAGGTAAACAGAGAAAAAGTTGAAAGCTGGCCAGATAAGCCAATGGCGGAACCGACCGGGTCAGGCCGGTTCCGCCATTGAGATCAGCACGAGCGGCTAAGTCGTCATACCAACAACTCCTGAGCTTTGGTAAACGTTAACGGCTTCATGCTGCACACCTTAGAAGGTCGCGCTGTAACTGACCGCAAGAGTCCGGCCCAAACCATTGTGGGAGTAGATCTCCGGTGATGAGCTTGCGCCGTACAGCATCTGTGCACGTTGGCTCCAGATGGTTTCGTAGTCGCGGTCAAACAGGTTCTGAATACCGACGTTAAGGCGGCCTACCGGCAGTGCGTAGTACGCACTCAGGTTTGCCAGGGTGAAACTCTCCAGTTTCTCACCATCTTCATCTTCGTAGCTGATGAAGCTGTTGACACGCAGTTCAGCGCCATACTGGTAGTTATCAAAACCAAACCAGGCACTGCCTGAGCTCGGGCTGGCCGACGCGGCTTCCAGCTTCTCCCAGCTGCCGTCGACCTTGGTTTCACTTTTCACGTAATGCGCCTGAACACCGGTGTAGAAATCATCGTTGATCTGGTAAACAGTCTGACCTTCGATACCGTAGATACGCTTATCGTCATCTTCAACGCCGACAGCAAAGGTGGTGCGGTCATAAGACACCGTTTTATCTGACAGAGACAGGTAACCGGCGACCTGCACATCCCACGCTCCCTGCGACATACGCCAGCCGAGTTCGTAAGAGTTGGTTTTCACGCCCTGTAAACTTGCGTTGTCGACCGAAGTTGACCCAGACAGAGATCCGTCTAACTGGTACGTGCCCTGGCCAAAGAAGCGAGCCGGATCCGGCACGTCAAAGCCTTGCGAGAAGTTGCCCCATACCTGCATATTGTCAGTAAGGTGATAAACCGACCCTAAATTGAACAACCATTCATCGTAATCAATATCACCACCGGTAATCGCTTCCGGCTGATTTGGCAGCAAGCCTGCATCGTAGGCGTACTGCGCTTCAACACCGACATGGTCACTGATCTCATGTTCCATAATCGCATAACGGAAACCACCGCTGACCGACCAGTCCGGCATCACTTCCCAGTCCACCTGAGAGAACAGCGCATAGTAGTTACTGTCGATATCCGGATAACGCGAAACCGTATCGACCGGATCAAACACCAATCCGCCGGAAGCGAGAGCCTGGTTTGCATCAAAAATAGTCTGGTCCGCTTCAAATGAATCGCGCGAGGCGTCCATACCGTAAGTCAGTTTGACTTGTTCCCAGCGCTTGATTAACGCCAGATTCAGGCCATATACGGTCGATTTCTGCTCCGATGCGCCGTACAGAGGAATCGGCACTCCGCCAATCCGTCCGGTTGAAGGGTACGGGAAGTAACGCAGCGATTCAGTACGAAAATATGCCTGTGCCAGAAGTTGCTGCCCCAGCACATCATCGTGGCTGTATTGAGCATTCAGCATGACACGTTCAGTATTCGGCTGCTTGTCGAGTTGTAAACCTTTACGGGTTTCTACCACCGATGGGTCAGTAATACCCGTCAGGTTCGGACCGAGATACGTCGCATAATCCGAGTCCTGCTCACTGTTGTAATACTGCGCCGTTACCGACAGCTTCTGGTGATCGTCCGGCGTGAATTCGACATTACCCATCACATCAATGGTTTCATTAAACTGCAGGTCTGTCTGAGTAATATCCGGGCGAATCATTTCACCGTGAGAATCGTAAGCCCCACCGTTTTTTGAATACGCCACAGACGCACGACCACGTAAGGTATCGGTACCGCCGGACAGCGCCACCGCAACATTTTTATTGAGGTCATTGCTGTCATTAAAGCCGGTCTGGCCACCCACTTTGGTTTCAACCGTCAGTTCATTGCCGGTCGCTTTCTTGGTGATGATGTTGATGATACCGCCAGCCGCACCCGCGCCGTAAATAGACGTGGCACCTGACAGCACTTCCACCCGGGCAATGTTGAACGGGTCGATGCTGTCGAGCTGACGGCTGATGTTACGAGTTGAGTTAAGAGACACACCGTCAATCATCACCAGTGCCGAACGGCCACGCAGGTTTTGCGAATAGTTGGTACGAGCGTTACTCCCGAAATCAAACCCCGGGATCAGCTCGCCCAGCGCATTCTTCAGATCAGCACCTGAATTGAGAGCACGCTCAAGTTTTTCCTGATCAACGACCCACATCGTTGAAGCCACATCTGCGATGGCTGTTTCCGAACGGCTGCCGGTGACCACGATAGTATCCGGTGATGCTGCCTGACTGACACTGGCAAAGATCATTAAAGCGATCGGGCTTAACTTCGCCACACATCGAGTGGTATTTTTCATAATGTTAGATATCCATTCTTCTAATTAGATTGCATAAAGGAACAAGTGCCGGACTCAGTGTTTTTCCTGAGTTTTAGCACGGTGAAGAGCAATAACAGGACCAGGGCAGAAATAAGCACGGATAAGCTCCATTGCTGATGTAAAAACAGCGAAGCCAACCCGGTTCCGACCATGTGTCCGGTTGTGTGAGAGCGCGTCAGATAGCCACTGCTTTTGGCTTGCCGGGCAGGTTCAGATTCCCGCTCCAACAAACGACTGGTATACCAGGCCGGTAAACCAGCGACAGCTAATAACAACCCCACCACTGCGAAAAACAAGCCCCACCAGTTCGCACCGCCTGTCACCAGTATTATCCAGCCAATAACGAGAGAGAGGAGTAAAACGGGCAACAATGCAGAGGAATAACTGCGACTTATTTTCGGGATCACGCGCAGTTGATAGACCACCAGCAGCACACTGGTTGCCAACATCATCAGCGCGTAAACTTTAGAACCTTCTTCACCCTCATAGCCGTGCGAGGTGATAAACTGCAGCACATAAAGCTGAAATGCCGCAACAAATCCGGTCGTCAGTAATGCAGCGCTGTATACCACTCGTGCGTAACCGCTTTGTCCCCGGGCTTTTGTCTCCTCTGACGGACGAGCAAGTTGCGCAGACTGGCCAGAGGCATGACATTGACCCGGCAGGGCCATGAAGAGCACAGGCACCACCAGGGCAATCGGGACCAACAAGATGACCGGAATCGATACCGGCAACAGAACCAACGCTGGTCCGGCCAGGCGACCGATAGTCAAACCACCACTCAATGCCGACAGCGCACCGGGGGTCGCTTTGCCCTGCGCGGCAAGTTGCGCCTGGCTAAGCGGCAAAAACGCGCTGCTGAATCCACCAATCGCAAAACGGCACACGCCAATCAGCCAGATGTTGCCTGGCGCCAGCAGCAACAGACAGATAAAACTCAGGTTAGCCACTATGTAGCCGCAAGATGCCAGACGAATCGCTCGGCCGAATCCCAGCTTTTCAGCCACTCCGCCCCACCAACCGGCTCCCAGCCAGTAGCTGACCAAATTCATGTTCACCATCGCGACCAGCAAGCCAACCGAAGCTGCGGAATCACTCTGACCGACCCACTCAACCAAGGTGGGGATTGCGGACAGCAGTACAGTTTGGTTGATACCAAGCGATATCAAAGCCAGGGTTAAAACAGGCATCATGGAACGCAAACTTAAATCTAAATGATAATAGTTACTATTATGATTGCCTGATATGTAAAGATATGTCAATAATAACGTAAAGGTATGTCAGCGGTTTTGTAGCAACAACACACAGTGCAACGTTAAAAAACCGTTGAATATGTCATTGATTCAATCCACTAACGACACGGAATTGCCCCTAATGAATAAGCAATACTGGCTTTCAGCCAACCAGCATCTTTGCGCTAAAATCATCACCGAATTGCACTATGAGGAGCGGCTTCAGCCCAGAGCTGCAGGCGCAGGTTGGGTGCTTGCCACCGCCGATCGTGAGTGGCGCTTTAAGGCTGGCGTGACGGTGTGGGGCATGCTGAATATTGATGAGGCTTCACTGCATTGCTCGGACCTTCGCGAGCCACTCGCTGCGCAGCTACTGCTCGATGTCCAGGCCGATCTGGAAATCAACGATATCAATCTGGCCAATTTGTTAGAAGAAGTGCAGCAAACCCTGTACAGCGATATGCAGCGCTTAGCTCAGTTGCAGCACGTGACCGCGAGTGACATGGCGCAAATGCCTGAAACGCTGCGTCAGCGTTATATCGACTCTCATCCGAAAGCGATTGCCAACAAAGGGCGCCTTGGCTGGGGAGCCGACGATCTGCAGCGCTACGCGCCCGAATCCGGAGCGGCATTCAAACTGCGCTGGCTGGCGGTGAGAAAATCCTTGTGTCAGTCTGGTATTGCGGCCGGGCTGGAGTATCAGCAGTTACTGGAAAATGTGCTTGAAGCGGAGACTCTGCGCGCATTACAGCACTCGCTTGGCAAGCAAGCGCAAAATTTCTGGCTGATCGCCGTTCATCCGTGGCAATACCAACGTTTTCTGACCGGACAATACGCCGGCCTGTTTGCTGATGGGGATCTGATTGATTTGGGCGAACATGGCCCGGACTGGCTGGCACAACAGTCGATTCGCACCCTGAGCGCAGAAGATACAGCCGTCCAGTACGACGCTAAAACCGCGCTGAGTATTCTCAATACCTCCAGTTATCGCGGTATTCCGGGCAAGTTTATCGTTCAGGGACCAGAGCTTTCTGCCTGGCTGGCCAAAACCGCCGCCAGCGATCCAACCCTTGCTCAGCACGGATTGAAAGTGCAGCAGGAGGTGGCCGGATTCTACTGTGCTCACCCGTTTCAGGCGCAGATCAAACAAGGTCCGTATCGCTATGATGAAATGCTGGGCTGCATCTGGCGTGAGCGGGCCGAAGCCGTAGTCGGCGCCAGTCAGCGCCCGATGACCATGGCGGCGTTAATGCAAACCGATCAAAACGGTACACCGCTTATCGGCGCACTCATTGACGCTTCAGAACTCAGCGCCAAAGCCTGGCTGGCGAAACTGTTTAACCATGTGGTGGTACCGCTCTACCATCTGATGTGTAAATACGGCGTTGCGCTGGTGGCTCATGGCCAGAACATCACCCTGATCCTGGAAAACAATCAGCCGGCCGGCTGCATTATCAAGGACTTTCACGGTGACCTGCGCCTGGTCGATCAAGCCTATCCCGAGCTGGAAAGTCTTAACGCCGATATCCGTAATACCCTGACCCGCTTGCCGCCTAAATACCTGGTGCATGACCTGCTGACCGGCCATTTTGTTACCGTGCTACGTTTTATCTCACCGCATCTGATTGGCCTTGGCGTTACTGAACAGGAGTTTTATCAACTGCTGCGTCAGACACTGACCGACTATCAGCAACAACATCCGGATTTAGCCGAACGTTACGCTCAGTTCGACCTGCTATCGCCGACCATCGATAAAATCTGTATCAACCGGGTGCGCTTCCGCATCGGTTATGGCGACAGCAATGAGCGACCTCTGCCGGATATCGGCCAACCGATACCTAACCCGCTTAACCCTTAGAGCGGTCTAAAACACAACGGGCCATTTCTGCACAGGAAATGGCCCGTCAATACATCGGACATGAAGCAACGAATTTTCTTCAGGCAAAAAAAAGTCATCTCCGAGGTATAGGACTTAACTACCCCGAGATGACACGTTTCCGTATATACGGAACAACTCGTATATTAATAGGTTTGCAGTGGATTAATATTAATATGGGAGAAGAACTCCCCAACTTTGTTGACGAGAAAGGAAAAACTAGGCGGACAAGCGCTTAGGCACATCATCCACAGCCGCCGCTCAACGCCACGACTGACTATTCGGTTTCACTCTCATTTATCGCATTTACAGTGCTGTACATATTCCGTCGCGCGAGTTTCAAACTGTCTTAACACCCGGGTGGCGCATTCAATGTCTTCAGCAGAGACATCGGCCATCAGCTCCTGACGTAACTCATCGGCGACTTTAACCAGTTTTTGTGCTAATTCCGTACCCCGAGGTAATACATGCAGCGTTTTTACCCGGCGATCACCGGCCACTTCACATCGTTCCAGCCACTGCTCTTCTGCAGCCTGGTCCAGCAAACGCACCAGTGCACCTGGGTTAATCCCCAGCTCCTCGGCCAGCAATTTCTGGTTAATGCCGTTCGGATGTCGGTACACCAGCACCATTAGCATCGCCAGAGACATCGAAATATCGTATTCAGCAATCACTTCCGAGACGGCTCGTTGCCAAGCTCTTTTTACTGGCTGAAGGCTGTTGGTCAGCTCACATAAAAGCAACGCTTTGTCTGGCATTTTTTCTTCCTAGAGCCCGTAAAGTTTGTGTAACTGCGATTCGGAGTACAGCATAATAGAACATACTTGCTTAAGCAATTATTTTTTAGGCAACTATATTTACACCACAATCATTCACTTTATGAATAACTCATTAAAAACCACCACGCCATCATGAAACAACATGCGGTAAAATTCCGAAAAAAGATCGGGAATTCAGGCTGATAACACATCACTTACCAGCGCTCTACGCGATACCCACTGCCTGCGGTGAGTGTTTCCATACTGTCATAAAAGCCAGTCCTATCTATACTCATTAGTAGTTCAAACACCGGTACGGCTAAAAAGCCCAAACCGGGTACCCTTTGCTGGCATAAAACAATAATCAACAGCAATGCGAACTTGAGGAGCACTTATGTACAAAGTTAAAGACGAGGGATATACACCACTGTTTTTAGCTGGCCTGTTTGTCGCCTTAATGCTTTATGAATTACTGGTGCAGGACGGCAGCGCATGGCTGTGGATTCCGACCCTACTGCTGGCGGGCGTAACGGCCTCACTGACCTACGTGGTGCACTGGCATCGCCAACATCAGGGGGGTGGAGAATGATCCTGCTTATCAGTGCCATCGGGCTGGTAGCCGGTCTAATCGCCCTCTACGCCGACATGATCCTGGTCTGGCTCGATTCGGTGATTTGACCTATTCATCCTGAACATCATAAGACAAACCCCGGCTACTAAACCGGGGTTCTATTCGCTTGACTGAGATGATTATGATATGAGTAACGCACCTTCTACTTAAGCACGCAGCCCTGCGGCATTCATAAAGCTTTTCAGCAACAGAGAGACCACAAACAAGGCCGCCACACTGCCACTCCAGATAACCACCAGCCACATGACCTTTTTCCACCATGGACCCGGTGTTTTTTCAGTCGTGTTCATCGTGTCACCCCCGACGCGTTAATGGTAGTTCTCGCCTGGTTTCACTTTGCCGCGGAACACGTAATAGCTCCACGAGGTGTAAACCAGAATGACCGGAATAATCAACAAGCCTCCGACCAGCATAAAGCCCTGACTTTGCGGTGGTGACGCAGCCTGCCAGATACTGATCGCCGGCGGAATAATATTCGGCCACAGGCTGATACCCAGCCCGGTAAAACCCAGGAACATCAGCAGCAAGGTCAGCATGAAAGGCAGATAGTGAGCATGATTATAGACCGAACGAATCAACCACCAAGAGCAGAGCACGACCAGAATCGGCACCGGCGCAAACCACAGAATCTGCGGCCAGGTAAACCAGCGCGCGGCGATGTCACTGTGCATCAGCGGTGTCCAGATACTGACAATAACAATCGCGGCGAGCATCACGTAGGTCAACGGCACAGCAAGTTCACACATACGCTTATGCAGGTCACCTTCGCTTTTGAGAATAAGCCAGGTACAGCCCAGCAACGCGTAAGCAACCAATAGTCCGAAGCCACAAAACAGCGGGAATGGTGCCAGCCAGATCAACGACGGGCCGCTGTAGGTTCGCCCAGTGACTTCCAGCCCGTTGATGATGGTGCCGAGCACAACGCCCTGGCTGAACGTCGCAACAATCGACCCACCGATAAACGCTTTATCCCAAAAGGCACGGTGCTCAGGAATGGCTTTAAATCGGAACTCAAATGCCACCCCGCGGAAGATAAGACCAATCAACATGATCGTCAGCGGGATAGCCAGCGCATCAGCTATCACCGCATAAGCAAGCGGGAATGCGCCGTACAAGGCTGCGCCACCAAGCACCAGCCAGGTTTCGTTCCCATCCCACACTGGCGCGACCGTGTTAACCATAACGTCACGATGCGTTTCATCTTTATTGAACGGGAACAGGATGCCTATCCCCAAATCAAAGCCATCCATCAAAATGTACATCAGGGTCGAGAAAACAATAATCACAAACCAGATAATCGAGAGATCAATACCCATGTTATTTCCCCCCTTCCGGACCATCAATTCTGTCACGCACCGCCGACAACGGCCGTGCTGGCGTGTGTGAGATATCCGGCTCGTCATGATGAACATCACCTTCTTCCGGCCCGATTTTAATCAGTTTCATCAGATAGACGTACCCAACACCAAACACCGAGGTGTACACCACAATAAACGCCACCAAGGTGAACGACATGTGTAACTCAGAATGCAGTGAGACCGCATCACGAGTGCGCTGCAAGCCATACACAACCCACGGCTGACGGCCAATTTCAGTGGTAAACCAGCCAGCCAGAATCGCAATCAATCCGGATGGCCCCATGTAAAGCGCAAAGCGATGAAACGCCCGGTTTTGATACAGTGTTCCTTTGCGCCGTAACCATAACCCGATAACACCCAGCAGTATCATCAGCATGCCGAGCGCGACCATAATTCTGAACGACCAGAAGATGATGGTAGAATTTGGACGGTCCTCTTTAGGGAAACTTTTCAGCGCCGGAATTTGTTTATCCAGGCTGTGGGTGAGAATTAAGCTGCCAAGATACGGGATCTCAAGCGCGTATTTGGTGCGTTCCTCTTCCATATCCGGAATACCAAACAAAATCAGCGGCGTCGGCTCACCGGGTTCGTTCTCCCAGTGCCCTTCTATCGCAGCGATTTTAGCCGGCTGATGCTCAAGCGTATTCAGGCCATGCGCATCGCCCACCACCGCCTGAATCGGAGCGACAATCAACGCCATCCAGAGCGACATTGAAAACATCTTTCTTATTGCGGGACTATCATTGCCTTTCAGCAGGTGCCAGGCAGCAGAGGCACCAACAAACAGAGCACTGGACAGGAAGGCTGCAATCGTCATGTGAAACAGTCGATACGGGAAAGAAGGGTTAAAAATGATTTCCATCCAGCTTTCCGGGATCACCACGCCATCCTGAATACTAAAGCCCTGTGGCGTGTGCATCCAACTGTTGGAGGACAGGATCCAGAAGGTCGACATCAGCGTGCCCAGTGCCACCATGCAGGTTGCAAAGAAGTGCAAACCTCTGCCGACCCGATTCCAGCCAAACAGCATCACACCGAGAAAGCCCGCTTCAAGGAAAAAAGCGGTCAGCACCTCATACGTCAGCAGCGGCCCGGTGACACTACCGGCAAACTCCGAGAACCCGCTCCAGTTGGTGCCGAACTGGTAGGCCATCACCAATCCGGATACCACCCCCATACCGAAGTTAACCGCAAAAATCTTCGACCAGAAATGATAAAGCGACAGGTACGTTTTATCGTTTGTTTTCAGCCACAGCCCTTCCAGCACGGCCAGGTAGCTGGCCACACCGATGGTAAGTGCAGGAAAAATAATGTGAAACGAAACGGTAAACGCAAACTGTATTCTGGCAAGTTCAAATGCATCCAGTCCAAACATTACCAACCCCTGTATTATTCGAGTTATAACCCTTAAACCCTAATTCAAGACCTCAGGATTTGCCAAAATTAGTAACAAATTTAACAAAGCAATACAGCGCTTTCTGGCTATTTCAGGACCAGAAAATCACACTTACAGAATATTATTCAATAAAGTCATAGTGTTAATCTGCATTTTTGCAAAACTGCTCTGCATATTGGATACGAAGGTTTAGCTGTAAAGGTTCACAGTGAATAACAACTTAGTTTGTGTGGGTAATTCGTGATTTAATATAAATTTTAAACTTGGACTGACTCCCTTCTTATTAAAAAGATATAACTATAAAATGAAGTGAAACATTATTAACTATCTAAAGGAATAAAATATATCACCGGAATAGACCAACTAAATTTCAGAAGATTTAGTTCCGTAGACTTCGCCAAAATTTTACCTTGCTGGTATTCCTAAACTGTTTTATTCAAACTTTAGCCTGTAGATTTTGAGAGCTTTAATCCCACGTAGATACCAACAATAATGCTGAACACGGCGGTGTACCCTGCTAGGGATAAAGCAGGCATAGCAACCAGTAGCTGTGTATCATTACCACCATTTGCCATAACGGCTCCACACCCCATCGAGATACCTGCACAGAGATGTCTCACCAGGTCCGAGAGTCGAAATCCTCTCAAATCAAATGTCTTAGCAACTAAAGAGGCTGAAATCATGCCAGCTAGAAGTGCTGCGATGAGATAAAATCGCGGCAACTCAGGCCAAGATGATTCATCGTTAAACCATATAGATACGCTAATTGATTTTAGTAGACCACTAGGTGTCCAATGCGGTTCGGTGACAAACACAATACCCGCCATCAGCCCAATGCCGAGCATAGATAACCAAAGCTTTTTATTATCATTCTGCATTCGGTATATAGCGATTCCAATAACCAATGTAAGCGGAATAAGCAACAAGTGCTGACGACCATCAAGCAAGATAATTTCACTTCTCGCCTCAGGAAAAGATAACAGTGGTAAAAATATTATCCAGCCGACTAGCCAGCCTACAATAGTAGAACTCATCACAAGATCTCCTCTGGCAAAACGGCTAACCGTTGATACTCCACAACCGTCATTCAAAGACGATCCAACACCAAAAAGTACTCCGCCGATAAAGGAATAGATACTTGGCCAGTGCGCCTGGACATGCCCATCTGCCAGAGTGTCTCCGCTTAGCTCTATTGCAATCCAAGTAAGTGAACCACTAAAGAGTATCGCGATTAAAAAACTCGGCTGACCCAAAATTGCCTGCTTCACTCCTCTAACCATGCACAGACCAGTAGTTTGCGCTAAATATCCTAGAGCGAAAATAGAAACGACGGAAAGATAGAACAACATATACACTCCAAACTTGAACTGCCTTGAGTACACTGGTCTATTAAATATAGCCACAAGTGCACATCTGAAGGGCTATCTTGTTTGGTACGCTAGTGAGCTGTAGTTACGCGCATTCTGGCTCGAAAAAAGATAATCCTCTTCCCAAAAACAGCAGAGCAGCTTATATCGACACTATCTGCTTTTATGGCGAAGTTGGGTTACATAGATAATTAATTCAACAGTTTAAACCAGAATATATTACAAGGGACTGAGAATGAATGAAAAACAGTTTACTGATCTTGTCGCACAGATCGAGATAGGGAAACAACTGCCAGAGGCAATCTATATTCACAAAGATGCATTTGTTACCTTACCCAGTGTTTTGGCTCAGTTTATTCCTGCAGTCGCAAAAGCAGTAAACTTGAACGACGATAGTTGGAATCTAGTGAAACTGTTTAAAAAAGAGTTTCGTTTGTCCTTACTGCATTATCCCGACTTTTACTCAGATTCTTACCCTGCTTTGAGCCAAAGCGTGAACGTTAACCTCTCCAAGTTAAGCCATAAGATTACAAGCTATCAAGGCTCAGATAATCCGCCGATATTGCATCGAAAAGAAACCATGATCTTACCCGATAGTGACTACTACGAGTACTTCGCCACTATTACGCAAGAAGGTGAAAATGCCGGTCTTTACGAGAAAAGTCGTTTGATTGGTTTTAAACGTTCATGGGAAAACATCATTGAGCAGCACGGATATCAACTCGTTGAAGGACGTTTGTTTCGTACTTCTTCGGAAACTCAGGTTACGGTATCTGGAATCGATAGGCATAAAACAGCTTTAGTCAGACACGAGCTTTCTACACCAATGAAAACATTAGTAAAACATGGTTATCTTGAAGGTGCTCACTCCATTTTCGATTATGGATGCGGACGAGGAGATGATTTAAGAGAGCTCGAAGCTCACGGATTAGATGCTCTTGGTTGGGATCCCAACTTTAACCCCGATAATGAAAAGATAAACTCAGACATTGTTAACTTAGGATTCGTACTCAATGTTATTGAAGATCAAGATGAAAGGCTTGCAGCCTTACTAGATGCATGGGAGTTAACGGATAAGTTTCTCGTTATCTCTGTTATGCTCGCAAGTGAACACTACATAGCTCAATTCAAGCCATACAAAGATGGAGTAATCACCAGTCGCAATACCTTCCAGAAATACTACGCGCAAGCTGAAATTAAGGCGTATATCGCCCGAAGCTTACAAGAGGATGTAATTACTGTAGCTCCCGGAATTTTCTACATTTTCAAAGATAAAATCGAAGAACAGAACTACCTACAGCGCAAGTATAAACGGCACTATAATTGGCAACAACTGACGTCTCCGGAACCTGTAGAGGCAAGCGACAAAGCTAAACTCCTTATCACTCAACATCCAGACTTATTTAATGAATTTTGGAATACATGCCTGGAGTTGGGTCGTATTCCTGCAAATGATGAATTTGAGCGTTCAGACCAAATCAAGCAGCTAATAGGTTCACACAAGAAAGCATTTGGATTACTACGAGATATGTTTGATACCAAAGAGTTTGAACATGCACAAAAGAGCCGTAAAGAAGACCTGTTACTTTACTTTGCTATGGGGCTATTTGAAAAAAGAAAGCCTTACACTCAACAGGCAGAATCGCTTAAACGTGACATTAAAGCTCTTTTTGATGATTACAAAACCACTCTAAACCTGGCTGCGGAGCTGTTGTTTGCGATAGCCGATACAGACTTGCTCAAGACACAATGCGAAAAGGCCCATCAACAGTTACCCGCAAGTTTACTTAATGAAGGACATTCACTGATTCTGCATAGAGACTTTATCGATGACTTGCCATTACTACTGCGAGTATATGTTGGGGCCGGCTTGCAAATGTATGGTGAACTGGATGAAGAGATAGACCTTATAAAAATCCATATCACGTCAGGCAAGCTCACTTTAACAGCGTACGATGACTACGAAAAATCAGTCCCTTTCTTAGTCGAACGCATCAAAATAAAAATGGCTGAGCAGGGCATCGACTTCTTTGATTACATCAACGAGAATCGCAGGCCGCCCCTACTCAACAAACACCTCTACATGCCACAAGAGCACGAAAACTACAGCAAGCAACTCCGTTTTGATAAGCGATTAGCGGCATTGATGGAATTTGAACCAACCGAGGAGACTCAAATGATTCGTCCTGAGTTTGACATCTTACTTGGGAAATACAATAAGGAAATCAAAGGGTTTACACTTAGTTCCAGAGAGAAAAAGAGAATTAACTAAAAATCAGATCTGCATCAAAGTCATAAATTTCAACTTGCTGCCTTTGAATTCCTATACCTTTCTCAATAATAATTTCAGCCAACTGCTCACCGTCAATTAAGACAATAGGCACACAACCAGGCTTAAATGAGACCTCTTGGGCTTCCTTGGTGAAACTACTGGTAGTGATAAAAATACCTTGCTCATACTCGCCGGTTATGTCGCCTCTAAACTGGGAGACATCTGGGCGACCAACCTTATTACTTTCAGCGTATCGTTTACACTGAGCCGCTACTCGCATCTCAGCTATACCAATTTTTAAAGCGCCTTTCACATCGATCCCACCGTCTCGGCTGTCTGATGTGACAGTCATACTTTTAAAGCCATATCGGTTTAAAAACAGTTCACTAAACTCTTCGAACTCGCTCGGAGACAAAGCTCGTAGATAAGCAAGTATTTCAGCTTTACACTTCTCTTTCTGCTGGGCAGCTAGTTCAAAAATTTGCTCCGAACAATCATCACTTTGAAGCTCCTCAGGAGAAGGCTCTTTAATTTCATAGTCTGCAGTAAACTCACAATACTGCTCTAGAAGTTCATACTTTCCATTTGTATGCTTGTAAAAATACCTGTCTGCATTCATTGTTGTAAATGCTTTATTCTTAGAGTGTTTGTCCATCGTAACCCTAAGAACTTCAATTGGTTTTTTAGCCCCAAAAACATACAACTGCTTATCTACAATAGCTTCGAACACTTCCGATGCTGTGGCCGGCTCTTTTATATAGTTAAGTGCCGCTATCGCAGCTTCATAAATTTTCATGGCGATTTATAAGTATTGCTTTAGCTTTTCAATCATTTCCGCCAATGGTAACTCTTTTGTCTGGTAGCACCAAGACATACGTATCGCGTTATCAATACGTTCTTCATCGAAACCCATCGCACTCAAAACATGACTCGGTGTATAACTAGAAGAAGTACAAGCAGAACCATTCGACACAGCAGCGATCCCCTTCAAAGCCACCATAGCAGCCTCCGAGTTAACTTCTGGAATGGAAAAATTAAGCACATGTGGTGCCGTCTTCTGACCATTAACCTCTATTCCAATTTCAGCAAGAGCACTCAGTGCTTCATCTTTCAGAGATTGACAGTGCTGCGACCAAATTTCGGAGTTTTTATCCGCCAAAGAACATGCTGTACCTAAACCTGCTATCAAAGCTACAGGAAGTGTTCCAGGTCTTAGACCACGCTCTTGCCCTCCTCCAAACATCAATGGTTTTAAAGGGACTTTTTTAAACCCTCGACGTTTAACAATAAGCGCACCAATACCCTTTGGTCCATACAACTTATGACCGCTTACACTAATCATATCTATACGATCATTCTTTAGTGGATCACTGTATTTACCGAAGCCTTGCGCGGCATCTACATGGAAATACGCAGTATGGTTTTCTAGAACCTCACAATAACCCAAAATATCCTGGATCGAGCCCGTTTCATTATTGACATGCATGATGCTGACTAAAAATGTGTCACTTCTCAAAGCATTAGCGAGTGATTCTTTTGATATAATACCTGACTCATCGCAGTCTAGATAAGTGACATCAAAACCTTCCTTTTCTAGCTGCTCAACAGGCTCCAACACCGCTTTATGTTCGATTTTGGTAGTTATAATGTGTTTCTTACCTTGACTACATGCCCATGATTGAAGGCCTAAAATAGCAATATTATTGCTTTCCGTTGCACCACTGGTGAATACAACTTCACTCTTCTCGGCACCAATCACATCAGCAACTTGTTGCCTTGCTATTTCGGTAGCTTGCTTTGCTCTCACTCCAAATTCATGAGTTCGACTTCCAGCGTTCCCATACTCTTCAAGCATGTATTTACTTACAATTTCAGCGACTTCTGGCGCCATTGGAGTGGTTGCATTGCAATCTAGATATGTAGTCATTGGCAAGCCTTAACAAATGGGAAGACATTGATACTGGAGTAGCGTATAGTACACGCCATTGTTCGTACGAACAAATAATATTGTTCGTAAAAACACCAATAAATAGATAAAGATATGACTGATGTAATTTCGGGAACTTCATTCCCAGCCATAAAAGGCATACAAGCAGACACTGAATTCTACACGGTGATGTGTCCCTTAAAAAGGCTTAAGCGCATATTTACATTTGATGAAAGCACGCTCCCTGTCAATGAGCGTGCTCAACGAATATTGAACCCTGAGCGTATCCCTGAGATAAGCAACTATATCCTTGAGAACCGAGATAGTTATGTATTTTCGGCTTTAACTGCATGTATTGACGGCGAAACAGATTTTGTTCCGATTGGGGCAAGTAAACACCAACAAAAAATTGGAACTTTAACCATTGATGATGATGCTGAAGTCTATATTACTGATGGCCAGCATCGAAATGCTGCGATTCAAGAAGCGTTGAAGCAAGATCCATCACTTGGTGAAGAAAATATTTCAGTTGTATTTTTTGTTGGGAAGTCTTTGCCTGAACGGCAGAAGATCTTTAAAGACCTGAACCTGTACCCCGTAAAGACGGACAGCTCTCTGAGCATTACGTACGATGGTAAGCCAGATGCCCTCCTTTCCAAAAGTGTTGTCTTCGAAAGTAAAGTACTTTCGAAGTTAATACACATGGAGAACAGCAACTTAGGAAAACGTTCTAAGAAACTGGTTAGTCACAGTGCATTAAACAAAGCGACAAAGGAGCTCTTCGATGTTATTGACGAGAGCACTTACCAAAAACAATCGATAATTGCTCGCGAGTTTTGGGAACATTTAGTCGAAATGATACCAGCGTGGCAATTAGTCTTTAAAGAGAAAGTCTCAGGTGGAGAAGTAAGAGAAGAGTCAATTCATGCATACTCTGTTACTTTCCAAGCATTAGGGATTGTGGGCCATTGGCTGCTAAATAACGATCCCTCATGGAAAAAAACAACAGAAGCACTCAAAGATATTGATTGGGCAAGAAGCAATAAAGCAGACTGGGAAGGTCGTTGTGTCGTGAATGGCTCAATGAGAAACTCGTCCGTTGCCATGAAGCTGACGGCAAATAGAATCAAGCACTATCTTTCGATACCTTTAAATGCGAAAGAACAAGCAGAAGAAGCCAAATTCAGCCAAGCGAAGCAAAGCAAGTAAGCCCACGGGTAAATCAAATTATGACAGTAAATACTCAACAAGCACGTTATTCTGCATTCAACGAGCTTGGGTTCAAAGAAACAATCAAACGCTTAGTTACAAAAACAAAAGAACTCTACCAAAAGGATGATATTCCTTGGGTAATTGGATACAGCGGCGGAAAAGACTCAACAGCTATCCTTCAAATAGTTTGGAATGCATTAGCAGAACTAAAAGAAGAAGGGAAAGCAACAAAGCCAGTACACGTAATTAGTACAGATACATTAGTTGAAAACCCTATCGTTGCACTTTGGGTTGATCGCTCTCTCAAGCAAATGAAAAAAGCCGTGGATGAACAAGGCTTACCAATTCAGCCCCATCGCTTAACCCCAAAAACCGAAGATAGATTCTGGGTAAACTTAATTGGTAAAGGTTATCCAGCCCCACGTTACAAGTTTCGTTGGTGTACCGACAGACTAAAGATTAGCCCTTCAAATACGTTCATCCAAGATGTAGTGAAAAAGAATGGAGAAGCTATCTTAGTATTGGGAACTCGAAAGCATGAAAGTACCGTTCGTGCAGCAAGCATGGAGAGTATTGAAAGCCGATCCGACAATACTCGTAAAAATGATGGGCTAAATGTAAATACGCAACTCGATCGTGTGTGGGTGTATACACCTATAGAAGATTGGACAAATGATGATGTCTGGTCCTTTCTAACCCAACAAAAGAATCCTTGGGGTTATCGAAATACCGACTTATTGGGTATGTATCAGGGCGCTACTGACGGTGGTGAATGCCCACTTGTCGTTGATAAATCAACCCCAAGCTGTGGTGACAGCCGTTTCGGCTGTTACGTATGTACCATGGTTGGTGAGGATAAATCTATGGCTGCAATGATTGCAAATGACGAAGAAAAAGAGTGGATGTTACCACTACTTGCTCTTCGCAATGAAATAGACATCAACGACGCTAACAAAGACGCTAAAGCAAATAAGATAGCAAGAGACAAGCACAATCGAGATTTCCGACGAATGAATGGTAACCTTACCGTTCATATCAGTATGAAAGAGTTCAGTGAGCAGAAAGATCTTTCTGATGTCGAGGATGTATTTGAACTCCTCGCTCAATACGAAGACAACACCAACTTTAAGTACGAGAACTTACCAGCTGATATTGTTCGAGGCCCTTATAAACAGGCATTTAGAGAGTCAATGCTTCGAAAAGTTCTCCAAGCCCAGATGGAAGTAAGAGAATGCGGACCAGAGGAGGTTAAAGGCTTAGAACTTCTAACCATTGAGGATTTAGAGGAAATTCGCCGTATCTGGGTTGATGAAAAAAACGAGGCGGAGGATAGCGTCCCTCGAATCTATCAAGAAGTCACTGGAGAAAAATATCAAGGGGCTCCTAGAGCTTACAGCCCTGTCGTTAATCACGACATTCTGAGCAAACTCAAAGAGTTTTGTATGAAATACGAAGACCCAGATCAACTAAAATACCAACAACTTAGGACTCTGCTTTCTATCGAGGACCGATATAAGCACCAATTACGAAGAGCAAAAATATCAGATGATCTAGAGTCAGCTATCGACAAAGGTGCATTTGCAAGTATCGACAATGCACGTAGATTCGCGTTGGATAAAGTTAGAAATGAAACACTTGTAAAGCTAAACCGCCTAAAAAGTGTTGGTACAGAACCCGAGTTCTTAATGAATATTGTATCCAATATTCAGATCTTAGACGCAAAGAAAGAACTAAGTAAAGTAAAAAAGTACAAAGAATATTATTCCGAAATAACTTCAGGAAACTACCAGCCAGATGAAGCGTTTTCACTTGAATCAAAACTGGTAAGTGGGCTAATCAAGTTGTACGAATATTATATTCATCAAATCGATAAATCTTTCGCTCTATTAGATCACAAAGCACAAGAACAGCTAGAAATGAAGAATCGCAACGACAAATTACTATCTGCAGACAACTTAATTATGACAGGAGGCAAATAGTGATTTTTGAACAAGTAAAACTGTATAACTTCGGCATCTATAGAGGGGAGCACACGGTAGACCTTGATGTAGAGGATCATAAAAAACCAATCATTTTGTTTGGTGGTCTAAATGGTGGAGGAAAAACCACTTTCCTAGATTCTCTACAGCTTGCTCTGTACGGAAAAAATGCAAAGTGCTCTAACCGAGGTAAGTTGTCATACAGCGATTATCTAAAGCAAGCGATCAATAGGTATAGCGAAGACAAGTCCGCTTTTGTTGCTCTGACCTTCCGTCATACTCAAAGGACGGAAGCCAATCGATATGAAGTAATTCGCTCCTGGGAAGTTAGTTCAAATAAAGAGATTGCAGACAAAGTCCAAGTTCTTGTCAATGGCGAACTAGATAATCTCCTGACTGATAATTGGAGTGATTTTGTATCAGAATTTATTCCTCAAAGTATGTCTGAGCTGTTCTTTTTTGATGGTGAAAAAATTGAGGATCTAGCTGACCCTTCACGCTCTGCACAATTGTTAAAAACGGGTATTGAAGCGCTGTTAGGCTTAGAATTATTCACTCAGTTATCTAAAGACCTCAACACTCAAAAACGTCGTCGTCAAGAACGTAACTTAGATAGCTCTTCGAGTAAAAAGGTTGATGAGCTGAAGCAAAGAAAAGAGCTTCTAGAAAATAATCTGCTAAGTGTCGAAGAGAATATTCAGAAAATTCTAGATGATGAGAACGATCTAGCGAAACAGTTAAAAGACATCGAGGTCCAAATGCAAACCTCTGGTGCAAATTTGCTAGACGATGTTAATAACATTCAGCTTGAACGAAAGGCAGTGGCTTCCAAGCTAGAGGCGATTGATCACAACCTTATCAAACTAGCAGCTGGCGCGATGCCACTGGCTATTGCACACAGCTTACTGAAGGAAACGAAAGAACAAGCTTTATTAGAAGATGAAGTTATTGGTTTTGATAATGCACAGAAACATATCAAAGCCAACAATGATGAGCTTATTAAACGTTTAAAAGCTTCGACAACAGACGATATGGCCGAGCAAGTAAACAAACTACTTAGTTCAATATGGCAAGAGTCTAAAGATTGTTTAAACCAAGAAAAGTACCTAAACGTTAATCCTGTCATATTTGACTTTGCCGAGAGCGCGATAGAGTCAGATACAACAGAAAGTGCAGAACTATTAAAGCAGAAAAGAGAACTACAAGAGACACTAGCTCTGTTAGATAAGAAGCTAGATGCCGTGCCGGACTCAGAGTCAGTTAAGGAACAAATTGAGGCAAAAGGCAGGATTGAAGCGTCGATTGCCCACTCTAAAACAACATTAGAATCCCTAATGGAAGAACTAGCTCAATGTAAAACCCAAATTAATGAAAATGAAGCACGTCTAGACGCAACTTTGATCCAACAAAATGCTGAAGACTTCGAAAATAAACGAAATCTACAAGTTGCGGAACACCTTGTTGAAATGAAAGATATTGTTGATGCATTTAAAGCACAACTGATCAAAGAAAACATTTCAACACTCGAAAAACGTATAAAGAGTAAATTTGACTCGCTAGAGCGAAAATCCGAACTTGTTGCAAAAGTAAACATCAATCCAATGACGTTTAACCTCACGCTTTTAGGCGTAGATGGTCTGCCCCTAGATACCAAGCGGCTTTCTGCTGGTGAGCGCCAGTTGCTATCAGTTGCCATCCTCTGGGCACTGGCAGACGCTTCAGGTAAGGAAATTCCAACCATCATTGATACGCCTATGGGCAGATTAGATGGTAAGCATAGAACAAAACTTGTTGAAAACTATTTCCCAGAAGCTGCTGGTCAAGTAATTCTACTATCCACTGATGAAGAGATCGCTGGACAGTATTTCAAAAAACTAAAGCGCTCCGTAGCTAAGGAATACCATATTAGTTATGAAGAGGCAGCCAAAACATCAACTATTACTGAAGGCTACTTTGGAGAATTAGCATGAGCATAGAGACAGTTCGCTTATCAGAGAAGGCTAAAGGGCAGCTCATCACGGTCAAAAAGAACACCAAGATCGATAACTGGAATGTTCTTTGCCGTTGGGCATTAATGCTTTCCTTGAAAGAGGAAAGTATCCCACCACATGAAGATATCGTTACCAATAGTAATGTTGAAATGACTTGGAAAGTGTTCGGTGGGGAGTTTTCAGATATCTATCTAGCGATGCTACGTCAGAGAATCAAAGCAGATTTTGACAAAATCGATGAAGATGAGCTTAGTTATCACTTTAAGCTTCACCTTCATCGAGGTATATCTTATTTACTTCAAAAGTCCAAAGATATAGGCAGTCTATTGAATATAGTAATATAGCTATATTGCTTATAATACCTCTGGTAATATATCAGAGGTATTTAGTTATATTCTCCATACTTCAGCCGCATATTCAGCTAGGTGTCGCTGTCTTTGCTCAATAATTTCAAAGCTCCATGATGAATAAGATTCTTCTACAAAAAGTTCCTTAACCATAGGTAACTCTGAATCTTTGAAAGACTTCTTGATTGTACCATCTTTACGTTTAGCCAATTTTTCTGGATACTCACCAAATCGCTTAGCATTCCAATCAAAGTTCGATACATCTCGGTTGATATCACCCTCTAAAAGACAGAGATTACCCAACCTATTTACCATTTGTTTATGTTTTTCTGGCTCTTTTGCAGCCCATTCCCACTCACCTGGACGTTTATCTGTTGCCAGATTTTTAGGCAAAATATGCTCAACATTAAACTCTTGACTGTGCTTAGCAATCTTCAAGCCCGAAGACTTCAACAAGTAACTATCAATTTTAGACAAGATGTAAAACTGTAAAGTCGCGTTTCTCGCACTAAATAGAGAAAAGTTTTGATAAAAATCTGTTGGAGAACTATTATCTCTTAGATACTTCCTGACTTCTTTTATTGGTTTTCCATCCTTAATGTCCCTAGCTGCTTTACCTAAGTAACTTTCCAGCTGAGATGTATCTCTTTTCATTATTGTCAAGTTTCTAAAACAAAAGTTTTCAGTTACTCTTAAAACTTCAAGAAAGTCTTCTCTTCTAGTCTCAAATAGAAATTTATGCGCCGAAAATAAAAGTATTTCAGATAATCCAACATTTAAGCTTTTAATGTTTTTTAGGATAGAAACCTCTTCTTCTTTATAAGCGGCATTTCCTGTTTCCATTCTGTGCATTGAAATTCGAGAGTATATTTCAGAATCACTTCGCCATAAACCGACCACTTGTGGAACTTTAGCATTTTCGAGTTCTTTCTCGGTAATAATGCTATGCATTTTAGTTGAACCACACTCTCCAAACAACGCAACATGCCGTAGTCGTATAAACTGTGCAACTGCACCATTTGGTATATTCCCTTGCATTTCTGACCAAGCATTTTTTATTTCTTCATGTTCAGAAAGTTTACTTTGGGTAAATAATTCATTTTTCAATTTGTCAGCCTCACTCAAAGGAAGGCCTTTTGCGTTCAAACATTTGAAAACTTCGTAAGAGAATGATTCTTTTTTGACGTTAGAAGAAATGCATATAAAACACTCCTCAATTGTCGAGAATATTGATTTAATTGCTTTATATTTGAGAGCAGGGTCCGAAAACTTATCAAAAAAATTACTTACCTTACTATCTACATAGTCAAAAGACTTCTTTATTGCCTTTATATTAGGTTCATTATCTAAATCGATACCAGCTTCTTCTAAGTACTCTTGTCGTTCTATTTCACATACACTCTCAACAATATAAAAACTAAAAAATTCCTCTATGTTTTTATCAACTTGAAGACGAGTTAAAAGTTGATCATCATCGAAGGAAGCCACTAACCATGCTTTATACGAATCCAAATGGTGACCAACAGTTCGTTTTAGTTTTCCTGTCGTATTATCTTTTAACTGTTCACATTGATTTCGTAGTGCAGCTACAACCATTGATATAGATGTAATTCTCTGTTGCCCATCAACAACATAATAATTGTTATCTTTTTCTTCGAAGACAAAAGCACCAATAAAATGAGGGTCACTAATCGGAGTTTCTCTTTCTTCCCAACTATCATTCTCATCACATGCATGAAAGTATCCGTTAGAAGTTTTGAGAATATCTTGCCATAGTTCATCAATGTTCTTATTCTTCCAACTCCATGGTCTTTGGTTGTATGGAATTACGAATCGTTTTTTTCCTTGACAGAACATCGACACTAAGCTCTGCTCGTTTACCGTAAAAAAATGCGAAGGAATTATTTTATTTTTCATTTTAATCTCATATTTTTAAAGGGAACACCCATCAAATCCAACATGACATCAAGTGTATTTTTATGTTTACATCCACTTGAAAAATGTTCTACTAGTCATTTAGACAGTACTTTATCGCTATTCTGATGTGTCATTTTATTAGTGACATCCGATTATACATATGACTTAATGCATTAGTATTAGTATTAGTATTAGTAAGGTCAAAAACTCCCTAAAAGGGCGTTTTAAATCAAAGTTTTGCTACAGTAGTTCCCAAAACGCCCTATCGCGCATCTTAACGATCTTCTTAGCCCCATCAATATAAAGGCTATAGTGCTTCTCTAGCTTATTGATGGTTTCCATCAGCTTCTCTTGCTCGGCTTTCTCGTTTACACCAAACATGGCTTTAAGCTCTTGCGGGCGAATCTTCGCGACGCGATGGATTACCCATGTCAGTACGTAACTTGAGTAGTCGTTCTCGCCTGTTTGGAAGTGAGTGATATCTTGGGTAGAAAGAATCATACCAACACCGTACTCACGGCCTTCCTTTAAGATCTTACGCAAGCTTGGGAAGTTTTGAGACATGAAGTTATCGGCTTCATCCACCAAAATCATCTTAGTTATTTGTCGGAAATCGCCTTGTACTTCTGGCTTACCTTTCTTCTGCATTTGTGAGTAGAACAAATCCAGTGTTAATGCTACTACGAGGTTTTGGATCTCTGACGGGTACCCTGCCAGCTCAACAACTGTAATGCCATCGACAAGATCGAAAAGACTCATACACTTGGTGTTGTCGTCTTCGAAAATCTCCAGCTCATACAAACTTTCAAGTGCCGCATATAATGAGTCTTCATCTGGATCAGTTTCAATAAACAACGCCCAAACATCTGCGATTGTTGGCGCTGGTTTTGTCCAAGTGCTTGGATCCGCCTTGCGAATACCAGCCAACTCATAAGCTTCACCCACCAGCTTACGTAAACGCAGTTGCTGTTTTTGACCTAAGCCAAAAGCTTTACCCATGGTTTCAGAGAAGCCTCGTGCGGTGTGCACAGGCAACATTGGCGTATCACCAAATAAACTCAATGGGTTATATGGCAGTTTATGAAGCTTAAACTTCTTACCCGCTGTCGCTTGTTGGAACTTGTCGTCTACATAATCGGATTTGTAGTCGAAAATAAGCATACCAATTGGCGCACCATTTACGTTGTCTGCCCGATTGCGATAAAGCTGTGTAATCACCGATTTAGTGAACTGGGTTTTACCCGTACCCATAGTGCCTATGATACCAGTATTGGTATTCATAAACTTAGCCGTATTGGTTGGCTCCCAGTTCAGCGGTGCTTGCGTCAAAGCATTGTGACCAAAGAGTACATTTAAGTTAGTACTCGATGGTTGTGACTTGAAGGTATCTACTGCTTCAGCACCTTGCACCGAAACGTCTTTCTCTGGAGCTGTTTTTCCTTCTTCTACCTCAGTGCAATGCTCTTCAGCTTCGGTGTCTAGCCCAATATCAGAGTCACCTGATTCTTTGGGTACGTAATCACTCGTATCGTCCACTTTACTGTCAGCTTCGATCACTTCTGCTTGAGTTTTACCACATAGGACATATTCAGTCGGTACGTGACATAACTTAACGATATCTAACTCGTTAAGCACTTCTTGCAATGGCGTTTCGACCAAACAAGGAAGCAAACCCATCGGAAGGTTGACTTTTAGCACGCCTTCCAACATTTGGTATTCAGGTTGCAAGCAACTTGCGCCCTCAAGATGGCTGACAACAAATCCATCTGGGTAATCAGCAACTTTTGCTAGAGAGTAATCGCCTTTCAGCCACTCTTCTTTGTTGTCTAGCAGTGCGTCGAAGTAGTCTGGAGCGAACACGTTGTACAAGCGGTACTTGTCTACCTGCATTAGCACTTGACGCATGAACAGACCGCGGTAAAGTTTGCTTGCAAGGTTGTCATTACCAAGCAGATCTTCGCTCAGATAGCGCAACAACTCTTTTGATTGCTTAACGGCTTTTTTGTAGTCAGGAATTGAACCCGTTTTTACTTCCACTGGCAGCATGTACATGTCTTGCCCTTTAAAGCCAACGAGTAATACATCATCAGAAATCTCACCTTTTTTGTAGCCATGAACGTTACGCGAGAATTCACTATCTGACATTTTCAGGCCAATGTTACCTGAAACACGGTTCATTTCTGCCACAGAAAGCGGAACCCAGGTGATGTCTGAGTTATGCACTAAGCTGGTCACAAACTTATAAGCCCCAATGACACCTTTACGCTCTTTGTTGATGGTTGGCGAGCAGGTCATCATCTTCAACAGCCAATCGCCATTAAAGGCATTGAACTCGTTGATTTGCCCACCATCCCCCTGCTTAATGACTTTTTCGAACAGACCACGCTGCGCCGTGACGGTAATCGCATCGTAGCTCGATGAGCTGGTGTACTGATCGGAATAGTGAATCAACACCACATCTTCATTGCTATGGAAGAAGTCTAACGTCACTTTTGGATCAATGATGGTTGTCCATATGGAGCTGTCGTATGAGCGCTCTAGTAAGCCTTTAAAATCTTCACTCACTGCAAGCGCAACTGCGTTTGCACCGTGATATTGCGTGTTTGGTTTTAACGCCGGCTTGAGTAAAGCACCAACGTATTTGGCCATCATCAGGTGTGGATGGTCTTGATAATCCGTGTCCTTCAAACCAAAACCAGTAAAGTAAGATCCAGATTTACTCTCAGACGCCTCGCCCGTTAATAGGCCATCACATGCAATACCAGAAGCCATGTCTTCGATTGCAATGTCTGAGCAATCCACTTTGTCGTTATTACGGAAGAACGAGAGATGCGCGTATGACTGGCCGTCTTTATTCGCCTGCTCATTGGTAAACTTACTGTAGGTTAAACGAGTGCGAAGAATATCAATGATGGTATCCGCCACTTCACGTACTCTGCCTTTGTTCAGCTCTAACCACTCTTTCAGTTCGTCGTAATTGGCAGTTTCTGCAAAGCGATCAAAAGCATTGAACGTCAGTTTGTCATCATAAAGGTTAATGTGAATCGAAGCCGCTTGTTCTTGATTGCTACGGATGTAATCCACCAGCCCCATAAACAGCTCTTCAGCGCTGTCTTGATTCACTGCATTAATGATGATGCTTTTTTCAGAACCTGTGAATAATTGACTAAATGCGGTTTGGAACTCGTCGATTTTTTCTTTGACGAGTTTACGAACGAATGTCAGTGAGCTCTTCTCTTGAGGGACACTCTTGAGCCAAAACGCGTTTTCTTTCACTTGTTGGTTGTAAGCAAACTCGTACCGAGGATGATAGACGTATGGCAACAAACCTTTTGGTGATAGCCGCTCAAACGTCACATCTGGCAAACGAGCGAAGCTTTCATCTTTACAAATCATGTTGCGTAGATTTAGGTAGTAAGCCAAGATTAGCGGGTGGAACGGAGAGTAATATTCTTCGCCTTCAGATTTAACCAAACCAATTTTCAGCGCGGCTTTTTGCTCTTTGGTCAGCATACTACCCGTTGGAATCGCTTCAAAATAAGCAAGGCTGGCATCTACTACATTTTGAACAAGTGCCGTGAAATCATCCCCCCAAGAAGCTAGGGATGGTGTACTACGACACTGTTCGAGGTAATAATACAATTCGACATAGGATGAATGTATAGCGTCATCAATGGCTCGTACGTCATCCAACTTGATTGTGTCGGAGTCAGAAATAGACACGACTTTGTCATTGATGAAGGCTTCTTCCCAGCGCAGCAGCTTTAAACGAACACCAGGTACAACAAATTCGCTGTTATCGATGCCAACTTTACCTTTTTGGGAGTAGAACTCGCCATTGTATTCATCTTTGAATAACTTGTGGTAGCGGCCTCGATTGAGCAACAATGGCAAGCTCAACGAGTCTGTCGCTACTGCTCCTTCAACATTGAACTTAAGCTGGTTATCGCCTGATTTAACAGCGAAGTCAATCTCATCCGCTTCATTGGCAAGCGCCTCAAAGTCCACCAGAGAATACTCTGCTACGTCTACGACTTGTTTTGCATCTGTCAAAGAACAAGCCATACCCTCTTCATCTCGAATCTGAAGTTTGTTCTCTTCCATATTCAACGTTAAACGCTGCTTCGCAGGTGCTGGCTCGACTAAAAAGATGTTTTTAAACGGTTCGAGGTAAAACTCACCTTTGCGAACAACGAGACAACGGAAGTTGTAAGCCTCGGATTTATTCTCGCGTTTCAACGCCAAAGTGAAGAACAAGGGCTCGTTATTGTAAGTACCTTTTAAGCTGGCTCGTGTCGTCTTAAGGCCATTCAGCGTTGAAATCACTTCTCGATTACCAAGTGCTTTGGCTGGCTGAATTTTAAACTGGCTTTTTTCCAGATTGCTTGCACCTTGGAAAATTAGTTTCAATTCGAAGTCATTGACGCCTTCATCGAGCTCAATGATAAGATGACGATCACGCATACCGGCTTTAGTTTCTGCACGGTTACGCGCAGTGAGAGTCATACCTTCACTAGCTTGCTCTTCTTCAAGAATAAGTTGCTGTTGTGCATTTCGTTTTTTCTCTTGGAGAAACGCTTCAAATTCAACATCTTTCCACACATCAGTTTCGGAGAAGTTTTCGTTAATGAATTTTTCACTAAACGACTTCAAACGGTCCTGAAGCTGATCACCGAAGTGTTCCACTTCAAAAGAAAGTTCTTCATAGAGTGCACGGTTGTCTTCCAAACGTTTTTTTATTTGTTTCGGATTACCACTCATCTCTGCAACAAGCGGATCTTCAAACATACCAAGTTCATTAAAGCGCAGATCACCATCTTCCACTGCTTTATATAGTGATTCAAAACCGAACATGGTCGCACCATCTTCAAGGATCGCATCAAACTGGTCATCCAAAAGACAATTAGACACATCACGGCCTTTGTCTTGTTGGTCAATCAGCCCTTTCATCGCCGTTTTTATCTTGCTTGGGCTCCACACCTGACCAAGCTGAGCCAGATCATCTGCCGAGTTAATCAAGGTATCCAACAAGCTATTATGAATCACCACCAGCGCGCAGCCCTTCAAGTAGCCTGACTGGCTTGCAACTTCATCACGTAGATGGGAGATATAGTTTTCTGTAAAGCCTTGATACTCAGCAGAGTCTTCACTATGAATAACAGGTACGATCTTACAGTGAGACAACTGAATAAATGGCAGCTCAATACCGTTGCTCGCACTAATGCTATATTGTGAATGTGCGATCATAGCTTGATACAAACGCACACTGTTTTCGCTATCTGGTGACTTGAACTGATAACGGAAGCCTGCCTTGATGTGAGTTTCAGCATTCGCTAGAAACTGCTCAACTAGAAAGGTCTCAAATTGTTTTACGGACATAAACTGCGTCTCCACTATCACTCATGCGCTCAACGTTACCAATGCGCTCATAGAATTTAATTAGTTCTTGTTCGGTTTGTTTATCAACGAAAATGCCACGTTGTTTAAATGCGGCAATCAGTTCATGGAAACGGAGTTTGTCCTTTTCTCCAACAACAAGGTTGGTTAATAAAATAATGTAGTCTTGGTTAAGTACCAGCACTCGGCCACTGCGGCCCCTACTTTGAATAAAGTGAGCAGCGAGATACTTTTCTACCTCAGAAACGAATTTTTTGTTGATATTAAATCGCTCGCCGACACTAAACTGTGCCATAGCCAAATTCATAATGTTACCAAGCCAGTCCAGCGCATACTCCGATTCATCAAGTGCTGTATCAAGTCCGCGCTGTGCTTTAAATGCTCGCGCAAAGTGCTCTAAGTCACTCTTGAGATGTTCATAGTGCGATTCTTGAATGCCTTTTGAAATCGTCCACAGTGGTACTTTGGCGGTATTCTTATCCCCCGTACCAGGTTGGAGAAGTTCTAGCATTGTTAGCATTGGAAACAAACGAGTCGCCGATTCATTGAAAAGCTTGTAACCATGATTTTTGATGTGGGTACGTTCACTACTAGCTCGCTCATGATCCATGATGAAGTACAATGGCTTCGCAGTTGGCTCCTCACCAGAACGCCAATCTGTGAGCGAAAGGCTTAATTGAGCGGTGTAAGCAAAACCATAAAAAGACAAGAAGGATTCAATCTCGCTTAACAGGTACTTAGGGCGACTTGCCAAAAACTTCAAATCATCACGAAATGCTTTAGATAGATATGGCAGATATGGATGCTCACTTGCTTGCATCGATGAATCGCTTTTCATCTTGCCACGCAGAGTTGAAAGCATTTCTCGCTCGATAAAGTTGAGTTTTGCATCAAACACTTCAACACGCATGTTCTGAAGTAAATTGGTAAACATAGAAGCAACACGAGAGTCACCTGCTGCAAATTCACCTTTTTGCGCACGAAATAGTAAAAGCTCAGGACTAACAGAAAAGATATCTTTGTTATCAAAGTACATCTCTCTTAATACATCCCAAAACTCTTCTTCGCCTAATTTTTTTTCAAACGCAGACTGACAATCAGAGACAAAATCCTCGTATTTGTAGCCTTCAATCTTCTTACGTAATAACCCACGCAATACAAGACCAATCACTGCATCGCTATCAAAATCATTACCTTTGGTACGAATTGGCAAATAGCTGTTCAAGCTGTTTTTATTGGGTATATGTTCCGCCGTTTGTGGCAACTTCGGATTAAACGGTTTGATGTATTGATCCATTGTCATCTTAAATACCACTCACTTCGAAATACTCGTCATCTTCATTGACGATCTTGTAGCGCTTATCATTTTTCAGGATAAACAGGGTGTTCTTCTCGTTTGCAACAGTGATGATCTGTTCAACCACCTCATCTAACAAAAGCACCGCATTTTTATCGTGCTTGTTAGGTCGATACCCCAGGTTAATCTTTTCTAGCAACTCGAGTAAGTTGATACTGATTGGCATAGGAATAAGAGAGTTATCATCAACTTTAATGTGAGCATTGAACGCCCCGATTTTAGTCACGCCTTGCTTCTGAATCGATTCAAAATCAGGCTTGACCTCTAACTCTGCCGCTGTTTTAAATCCATTGTATTCCGAGATAAAAAACTGGTCTTTATCAAGCGTTGGGGAATTACGGTTGCAATAACGGTGGATAGCCGCAATGAGGATGTCTTTATAGAACTTGTTGAGATCTCTTCTCTGCTTTGCCGAGCCATCAAACTCACGATGAAGCAACCAAGTATTTGCGTACTTATTCACTAAAGAGTTATCAAAATCGACTTTTAGCTCGTTGATGTACTCATTTGCAAACTGATCTTCATCTTTGAGCAAGTAAACCATTCGCAGGTAAGAAGCAGCATTTGATACGTCAAATACACCGAGCGGCTTTACTTGTTCTTTCAACTGAGTAAAGCCCTCTTCTTCAATGCCTAAACCAAATTGCAGAACAAACTCATCAATCTTGCGAGTATGAATATTGCTTGGGTCAAAGCGATAAAGGTGTTCAAGTAGTTCGTTGTCTTTCCCCTCAAACAAATTATCAAAAAGATAGCCGTCCATCGCTAAAAGTTGAAAAACGAAGTCTAAGAAGGTGCGTGCGGTTAGGAATTGTTCATTAACTAAGCGTACTTTGAGTAATAATGAAATCAGAGTACTTTGTACTGACTTCAAACTAAGCAAAGCAAAATTTGCGGTGAGATTAGAATGACCCGTTTTTTTTACTTCACTATCGTACAATGCATAAAACGGATTATCTAATGACGCCTCGGTCAAACGAGAAAGTAGCAGCGAAGCGAACTTGGACGTATTTTCATCATAATCTAGTGTGAACTTAGGGTAATGCTCAAAATCTAGATATATGTGAGACTCAGGAATATCTTCTTTTCGGTTTTCCAAGAATGCGGAGATGGACTGCTTAATATATCTATGCTTTTCACTCCCCTCTTGAGCATAGTTCGCCATCATTCCGATATTGATACCTATGACCAACGGCTTGTCTGAAACGTCAAATTCACTAAATCGATCATCTAAAGTCTGAATTGCCGTTTGATTTGGATTAAAGCTGTGAGTTGCATCTAGATGAAAATCATGTGTGGATTTATATTTTTGACTATATCGAGTCAAAATCTCTGACTTTCCATCGCCACTACTACCACACAGAAAGATAATTTCGTTCAATTTTGCCGAGGTAAGTGCTTTTGCAAAATCAGCTTCTATATCAGTTTTTATATAAATATGTTCTTTATATGAAGCTAGTATGTCATGCTCTTCATCTCTCTCTGTACTTACTGCATAAGGAGAGGATTTCGATAGGATACTCAACGCTTGGGATAAATTCATAGAGCTTCGCCAATAGTAATAAAATCAAATGTGAAACAAGGCTACATTTAGGCGCAATAACGATACTCAAAGCATTATTTACGGAGATCCGATAATAAAGCTCCCGTCAAATGATATCCACAAAGAATTAAAAAAGGCTCAAAAGTGTTGACTTGCTTCACTTAATAGGCGGAGTTTAATGACAACTTAATCATTAAGTTTAAAACTAAAGATTTATAGATAAATAATTTATAAAAGAAAAAAACTATCTATGGTGAAATTTTCTACCGGTTCATCAGCGAAGTATGACAAGTCGATTTAGCAGGCGATAAAACGCAAAAAAGACGCCCTAGGACGTCTTTTTTTAGAATGTGGCGGTGAGTGAGAGATTCGAACTCTCGATACGTTGCCGTATACACACTTTCCAGGCGTGCTCCTTCAGCCACTCGGACAACTCACCGGTGCGTTAACCTCATCGGCTAACGAGGCGCTAATTTAATGATTATGCTGGGAATGGTCAAGTGCAAAACCAAAAAAAATCGCCCCTAGTGGTTTGTTTGTCTACTAATTGTCTGATTCGTGCAATTAAACGACGATTACACACTCTGATAGTAGCCAGGCACGCGAAACCAGCGGCGGCATAGATCGAGGAAATGGCCGTACAACACACCCATACCGCATGAAATGACCGCGTTACTCGCCACCGCCGTGATGATTTGGTCAGTCGATGCGCCCACTGTATAAAGAATCGCGGCATATACCGGGGACTGAAACAGCACGTAAGCCACCAGGTCCGCGATATTCTTCATAACGCTACCCTCAGACAGCCTTCTCCCCTGACGCAGGAAAAAGTCGCGAAACACACCATAGGGCCATGCAATCGCGATATTGACCGGAATGGATAAGGTGCGTGAAGCCAGGGATTGCTCAAAACTCATCCCGGAAACAAAAATTTCGATGATCATGCCGGCTACAAAGCAAAACACCACCATAGCGAAAGTGTCCGCCGCCGCGTGCCTGATACAAAAAGGACCACGTGCTTTCATTTACATCCTCAAATAAAACATAAAACTATAAAATTGCGACTTTTGTAAAACATATTACTGGATATTATTTTTATTCCAGTTTATGGCGCTATTAAATCACAACAATAATAGTTTTAGGTTCCGTTTTTAAATTCGAATGGTAAATAAACTACCAAAAAGAAAGCACGAAGTAGCATCTAACGCTGATTTTACAAGCGTTTAACAAGCAATCGTTTATCTAAATGCCGGTTATGTAATTTAATTACAAAAATCCGTCAGCAGTACGGTCAGAACGTCCAGTTCTTTGGCTGGAGGCAGGCGTTTCCGACACAGGTGAGAAAGCAAAGACTGTATACTCTGCGACAGAGAATGATTGTCAGGCAGTTCCAGCGACTGCTGCAAGTTGTGCAGTATGCTGACGGCTTCTTCGGTCGAACGGTTATCCAGCGCAATATAGAGCTGAACCAGCAGCTCTTCAGTGTTCCCAGAGAAGGTCGGTAAACTGGCACCAGAGCGGAACTGATACAGTTTGTTGGTGAATCGGTACAGCGCATCATCCAGCTCGTTCTCATCGATAGGCTTAGCGATAATGGCATCCGCACCGGCATTAAGCATCTGCTCACGGGTTTCACGAAACACATCAGCGGTGCAACCAAAGATGAGCACACCAGACTGTCGGACATTAAGACGCCGGATACCATCAATGGCGGAAATGCCATCTTTGACCGGCATATGGTTATCCATTAACACCAAATCGAAGCAGCGCTCCTGCACCGCTTTGATCGCCAGAGCGCCATTATCCACACAGGTGCAGTCGAAACCTTTATTCTTCATAAAGGCTTCGAGAATGATGCTGTTGGTGCGGTTGTCTTCAACGATCAGCACGCTCAACCCGGTGCAGTGAATATGGCGTGAGGGCTTATCTGCCGCGACTTGAGGCTCTGCCTTATCCACGGCGACCCGGACGATAAAATTACTGCCGATGCCGATTTCGCTGATAACGCTGACGCTGCCTCCCAACACCTCGGCGATTTGTTTAACGATGGCCAGCCCAAGTCCGGTGCCGCCAAAGCGCCGGGTGGTGGAAGACTCTTCCTGTTCAAACGGCTTGAAGATTTTGTCCTGCGCCTCTTTGGCAATCCCGATCCCAGTGTCACGAATTTGCATACTCAGATAGAGCTGTTCATGTTGCTGCTCTTCAGTAAACGTCACTTCAACCAGGCCGCGATGGGTAAATTTCACGGCATTGTTGAGGAGGTTAAACAGAATCTGGCGCAGGCGGGCTTTATCCGAGTAATACCAGCGATTGTCTTCTATATGGTTATAGACTTTGAACTGTAGCCCTTTTTCGTTACACAGGGTCGAATAAACACTGGTGATACTGCCTATGATCGATTCCAGTGAAAAGGCGCTGTAATCGAGCTCGAGGCGCCCCTGCTCGATTTTTGAGAAATCCAGAATTTCGTTCAGCAGCGTCATCATGTGCTCGCCTGATTCATACAAGCTTTTCATTTGCTGGCGCTGGCGAGGTTGCAGATCGCCTTTTAGCAGGATCTGTGCGGTGCCCAGTACTCCGTTCATTGGCGTACGGATTTCATGAGAGAGCGTGGCGAGAAAGGCACTTTTCGCCTGCGTTGAAGCCTGGGCCTTGATTCGCTCTGCCTCGAGATACACGGTTTTCTGGTTAAATGTATCGATCAGATAGCGAATCTCGTCCTGACTGTTGTAGTTCACCTCTATGATTCCCCCCTCGCGGGATTCATCGACCTGGCGCGCAATCACCACCACCGGGTTAATCAGGTAGCGATTGATCAGGTAATAGCCCAGCATGACGCACAACAACAACAACGGGATCAGCCCCTGCTCTACCCGGGTGACCAGTTCAAACACTTGATCCTTAATTAATCTATCGGCATTGACCACATCGAGATGCCAATCATATTCACTGAATGGGTAGTGGGTGATATAAGCATCTTCACGTAAGCGAAAATTATGCTCGGTGATAATCGAGCCCATCGCATCGCGCAGCCTGACTCCCAGACCATACTCTTCTGTCTGCGCTTTGATGAAATCCGTAAAGCCTTCCAGGGAAATATCAACCGTTGCGACTCCGGCAGATTCGCCCTGTACGTAATAAGGCATGGAAGCGGTGATCATCGGCACCTGGGTGTAAGAGTCGACATAGACTGGTGACCAAACAACCTTGCCGGGACGTTTATCGACTGCGGACAAATACCAGTCTTCCCCGCTATAACCGCCAGCGGCGGGGTTATTCCAGGAAATGAGCTGATCGACCTGGCCGTCCGCCGCTTTGTTAAAAAACAGGCTGGCAAATTCCTTATTGGTAGAAACAGTGCCCGCTTTTGGCCAGATTCCACCGCTAATCACAACCCCGTCCAGCACTTCAAACAGAGAGCGCAGCATACGTCCCTGCTCACTTTGATCCCGCCCGCTCTGGCCAATACTGACAATACTCTGCAGTACACCGAGCGAGCTCTCGAGTGGCTGGCGAATCTCCGTCGCCAGCATCTGGGTTCGTAAATCAAAATTTTGTTGCGCCTGTTGGCGCAACGGCGCTTCCACAACCCAATACGTTACCGAGCCGGCGGTGACCAGAAAGAGAAACAGGTACACCGCCAGCGCTATCATACTTTTGCGTTTGAGTGAGGAGTGAATTTGCATAACTGTTTGAATTATTTCCGTTTGAGGCTGGCATCCTGCAACCAGTATAGTGAAAAACTGCCTCAGTTATACCAGGCTGGATCTGAATTCGTGACTAAAGCAGTGCTTACTTGTCCTGCCGTTCGTCGCCGCAAGGCCAAACTCACTCGCGTTAAGCGGTGGTTTAAGGTTAATATGGGCGCTTTATTTCCACCAGATAAGCATGGAACTCTATTTTGACCCTAAACGACATTCTTTCCTTACCTGAACTTGAAGGCCGCCTGCTGGGCGAAGCGAAAACCCGTGGTTTTGTCACCGCAATGGCCTCCGCGCCGAATATTCTGCCACCGGAAGAGTGGTTGCCATTTTTGTGGGGCGGCGAAGAGGTCGCACCGTTCAAAGATGCTGAACTGATGGAAAGCTATTTTCAAACTATCATCGATATGTGGAATCTGTATCGCGCGGCACTGCTGGAAGGCAGCTGGGCCTGGCCGGAAGGCTGTGAGCTGGACGAAGCTGAGATTGTAAATCAGGCTGCACGTGATTTGTGTGAAGGCGTTCTGCAAGGCTGGCAATTAACCCGTGACGACTGGGAAGTGCTGATGCCACAAGAGAGCCAGGACAACGCGCTGCTGGGTGGTGTCCTGCTGTCACTGAGCATGCTGTTCGATCCGGAAACCTCGCTGGCGACCTTGTCTGAGCAAGGTCTGGAAGGTCTCGACCAATTCGAAGAAATTTACCACGCCATTCCGGTCATGCTGTGCGGCCTGACCCAGCGTGGCGTGGCGCTGGCAGAACAAATGTAAGCTCCGGCCTAGCAGGCTATTTTGCGTTTTTGCTTTAAGACTGCGCATCATAGAAAAAGCCCGCTTCAACAAAAGCGGGCTTTATAATGTTTGCTGTCTAGATAATGTTTGCTGTCTGGCAGTCAGATGCCGCGCCAGATTGTGTCACGGCGATAACAAATCAAGTCAGGCGTTGCCTTTGACTTGCATGTTGAGCTGCTCAGCAAAATCGAGCATGCGGTTCAGCGGGATCAGCGATTTCACTCGCAGCGCTTCATCAACAAAGATTTCGTGCTCTTCGCCGCCATCACGCAGTGCTTTCTCAATCGCTTTCAGGCCGTTCATCGCCATCCAGGGGCAATGCGCACAGCTGCGGCACGTCGCGCCGGCACCGGCGGTTGGGGCTTCAATCAGCTCTTTTTCCGGCACCATTTGCTGCATCTTGAAGAAGATGCCTTTATCGGTAGCAACGATCATTTTTTGCTGTGGCAGTGATTTAGCCGCCTTGATCAACTGGCTGGTTGAACCAACCGCGTCCGCCAGTTCGACCACACTGGATGGTGATTCAGGGTGAACCAGAATTGCCGCATCCGGATAGAGCGCTTTCATTTTTTTCAGCGCGTCAGCGGAGAACTCATCGTGCACCACGCACTCACCCTGCCACAACAGCATGTCAGCACCGGTTTTATCAGCGATGTAAGAACCCAGGTGACGATCCGGGCCCCAGATAATTTTTTTATCTTCGCCATCAAGATGCTCAACGATTTCCAGGGCGATGCTCGAGGTAACAACCCAGTCCGCACGCGCTTTCACTGCGGCTGAGGTGTTGGCATAAACCACAACGGTATGGTCAGGGTGCGCATCACAGAACTCGGTAAACTTGTCCGCCGGGCAACCCAGATCCAGTGAACACTCGGCATCAAGCGTCGGCATCAGGATCCGTTTTTCCGGAGTCAGGATTTTTGCCGACTCACCCATAAAACGCACACCGGCAATAATCAGTGTGCTGGCCGGGTGGCGGTTACCGAACTTAGCCATTTCCAGAGAATCACCGACGAAGCCGCCAGTCTCTTCCGCCAGAGCCTGAATTTCAGGGTCCGTGTAATAGTGGGCAATCAGCACAGCGTCTTTTTCTTGCAGCAGCTGTTTGATGCTCGCGATATAGGTCTGTTTTTCTTGATCTGTTAACGGGATCGGTTTTGGTGGGAACGGGTAAACCGTATCAATTTTATCCAGTATATGACTCATTGCTCTGCTCTACGCAACTTCCTTTAATCCGCGCATTGTACACTGTAACCTCAGCGATAGGCAAAAGTGATTCCGGCCTGGGTTGGCAATTCAGGCAATCAATAATTCACAATATTCAGATAACAAAAAGGCCGCATACGCGGCCTTCGCAGAATCAACAAATCAGCATCACTTAAGATTTTCTTTGGCCAGGCTGGCCGAAGCGCTGTCGGGATATTCATCCACAACTTGCTGGTAATATTTGTTTGCCTGCTCTGCATTATTATTACGTTTGGCGATATCGCCTAGCTTCACCATCGCATCCGCACGTTTGTTTGAGTCTTTGTAGGCTAGCACAGCGCCAAAGCTCTTCGCGGCGTCGGTGTCTTGCTTCTTGGCAAAGTAAAGTTGTCCCAGCCAATAGTGCGTATTAGGCGCAAATGAGGAGTCAGGGTAGTCGCTCTGAAATTTTTTAAACGCGGCAATTGCGCCAGCATAATCACGCTTTTTCAAAATCAAATCGACGGCGTTCTGATAAGCGGCCTGTTCATCCGCATCGCTGCTGAACGTACCATCCACAAGTTCCTGTTGCGCGCTGTTAGCGGCGGCAGCAGGCGCTGGTCGGGATTTGATTTCACTACGAACTTTGTCGAGCTCAACAAACAGTTCACGCTGGCGCTGTTGCATCTGCTGCATATCGTAGTTATTACGTTCGATTTGACCGCGTAAATTGTTCATTTCCAGGGACATATCGTCCAATTGCTTTTGCATTTGCAACTGAACACGATTGCGGTTATCCAGCAGACGCTCTAACCGTTGCACATCGCTTTCGGACGAAGCCGAACGAGTGGAGGAAAGTTGGCTACTGTTACTAAGGTCCGATACTGGAGCTGGTGCAGCGAACGAAGCGCTCGCTGCACTTGCCAGTAACGTAAGCGTGAATACGCGCTTTAAGTTACTGAACATGAGGTTCATCCTCGATTATTAGTACACTAGAACTGCACGGCGGTTCTTAGAGTATACTTCTTCGCTCTGGCCAAGAAGTAGTGGCTTCTCTTCACCGTAGCTTACGATAGAGATTTGCTCAGCCTGAACACCCAGCGCCTGCAGGTATTTAGATACGGCTTGTGCACGACGCTCGCCCAGTGCGATGTTGTACTCTGGCGTACCACGTTCATCAGCGTGACCTTCGATAGTCACCTTCATGCCTGGGTTTTTGCTCAGGTATGCTGCGTGTGCAGCCAGCATGTCTTCGTAATCGCTCGCGATAGTTGCGTTGTCGAATGCGAAGTAAATAGTTTGAGTTTCACGCAGAGCCTGTTCTTTCAGCTCTTGCTCAGAAAGTTGTGCATTCTCATCCATTGGCGAAACAACCGTGGTGTCCATGTTGTTTGCTGAACCTGATGTAGTTTGGTTGGTTTCAGAACCAGCGGCGCCTGTTGCTTCGTCGCTTGAACTACATGCAGTCACTGCTAGAACAGGTAGCGCAATCAGTAGCCCTTTAAGAACTTTGTTAAGTTGCATCTTATTTTCCTTACTATGTAATAGTTAGTTGCTATAAAAACGGAGACCAAGCAGGAGCTCTTACGCGCCCGTTTGTTGCCGGTAATCTAGCTTTAAATCGTCCATCTATTGAAACCATCGACAATACGTTTGTTTTGTTATAGATAGAACTGTAAACGACCATGCCACCATTCGGTGCAATGCTTGGCGATTCATCCAACAGCGTCTTGGTCAGAATTTGTACCGAACCGGTCTCAAGATCTTGTTTTGCCAAATTGAAACCGGAATTGCTGCGATTCACCATAACCAGGAATCGACCATCCGGTGTAATTTGACCACCCAAGTTTTGACTACCTTGCCAAGTCAGACGTTTTGTCGAACCATCAGCCAAATTTACTTGATAAATCTGTGGTTTACCACCCCGATCCGAAGTAAATATCAATGACTGACCATTCGGATTCCAAAATGGTTCGGTATTGTTCGAACGACCATGCGTGACCTGAGTCAGCTTACGGGTCGCCAGATCCAGAGTATACACTTGCAGGGTTCCGGTTTTCGACAACACCAATGCCATGGTTTTACCATCCGGTGAGAATTTTGGTGCACCATTGTGACGTGGGTATGAAGTCAGTTTCTCACGCTTACCGGTATAGATGTTCATCATGAAGATTTCGGCCTGGCCGTTCTGGAAACTCACGTACGCCAGAGTCTTGCCGTCCGGTGACCAGGAAGGTGACATCAGCGGCTGTTTAGAACGCAGTACCAGGCGTTCGTTGTAGCCGTCGTAGTCTGCCACACGCAGCTGGTACGGGTAGTCATCCTTATCGTTGACAACCACGTAAGCAATACGGGTCAGAAACGCTCCACGCTCTCCGGTTAGCTCTTCGTAGACCAGATCAGAGATGCGGTGTGCGTATTCACGCATGCGCTGCGCCGGAACCGTCGCGACCTTGTTCAGCAGAACATGATCTTTAGACTCCACCAGGTTACCGTCTGCGCTTAAAGCGCGGCTCTGACCTTGGGTCAGCTGGCCACGCACCACATCGACCAGCTGGTAGCGAATCACATAGTTACCTTCCGCATTTTGGCTGATGCTGCCGGTCAGCAGTGCGTCCACACCCAGACCACTCCAGGCATCAAATTTTACATCGCTCTCGGTGTATGGGGTTTGCGGCATTTTGTTGGTCGGAATCGGACTGAACTTACCACTGCGCTGTAAGTCAGAGGCAATCACACCCGAGACATCCTGAGGTAATCGATTGGCGCCTTCCCATTTGAACGGGACAATCGCGATTGGACGTGCTGAGTTGATACCATCGGTGATCACCAGCTCCAGTGCCGCATTGGCAAATTGTACGCTGCTCGTGACCACGAGCAGGCATCCTAATATTAGTCGCTTAAACACAAGCTTTTCCTTTTACTCTGGTACTACAGTTAAGTTAATGTTTTTCAGCTTTTCGATGATGTCAGCTTCATCTTTCTTCGGTAGCGGGAAAGTCCCTACCTGAGCGACAGCACGCTTGGTTGCAGAGCACAACCGGCTATCGCCATCCAGAATTTTGAGTTCACCCACAATCGCGCCGGTCCCGGTCGGAATCAGACGCAGATTCACCTTACACTGCTTGCCCTTAAAGCTATCTTCCAACAACAAGTTCTGCTGGATAAGTTGAGTGTAGATGGCTCCCCAACGCTGTGCTTCACTGGTCACGTATTGTGAGCGAGCTGCAGAGTTACTTTGTGCTTCAGATTCCAGGCCGGAGAAAATATCATTCAAAGCCGCTTCCTGCTCTTTACGCTCACGTTCGGCACGCGCCGCCCGCTCTTTCTCCAGACGAGCCTTTTCAGCCGCTTCTTTCGCGGCTTTCTCTTTCGCTAATCGTTCCTGCTCAGCTTTGGCGGCAGCAGCTTCACGCTCACGACGCGCTTTTTCTTCCGCTTCTTTTGCGGCTTTCTCACGCGCGATGCGCTCTTGTTCTGCTTTCGCTTCAGCGGCGGCTTTTGCTTCAGCAGCGGCTTTCGCTTTAGCGGCACGCTCTGCTTCGGCTTTGGCCGCAGCTTGTTCTTTGGCTTTGCGATCAGCTTCTGCTTTTGCAGCACGTTCCTGCTCAGCTCGGGCTTTTTCGGCCGCTGCTTTGCGTTCCTGTTCTTTCTGCTGGCGCTCTTTTTCAGCCTCACGGGCCGCTTTCGCTTCGTTGGCTTGCTGCTCTTTCAACTGGCGAATTCGTTCTTCTTCCGCTTTGCGGCTTTTTTCCAGTTGTTCGCTTTCACGGCGCAATTTGTCCAGGCGCTCCTGCTCCTGTTTTGCTGCCGCTTCACGCTGGTTGCGGATCTGCTGCGCCTGCTGTTTGACCAGATTTGGGTCAATCACCACAGCTTCAACCATGTTGCCACTCGGCTCAGGTTTGGACATATTAAAATCAGTGCCCCACAGCAGCGCCGCGACTAATGCCGCATGTAATGCAACCGAAACAACCAGCGGTTTCTTGAAATCGTTGTTTTTCGATTTGTTCTCTTTCATGGGCAGTCTGTGGCCTATTCCTTGATATCCGTCAGCAAGCCCACTTTCGGGATACCTGCCTGACTCAATTCATCCAGCACCAGGACCACATCCGCGTACGGCGTCGCCCGATCACCACCGACCGCAACCGGTGAATTCGGATTGATGGAGCGTTCCGCCTTGATGCGCACAATGACATCTTGCAGCGACAAACCACGTTGCACATCTTCATCGTTCACGCTCAGGCCAAGATTGCCGTCTTTATCAATTTCAACAATGATAAAGCTGGCATCGCTGTCACCAGCGAGTTCCGAGGCCGGCTTGGCGGTGGAAGTTTTTGGCAGTTCAACGTCGACACCCTGGGTAATAAAAGGCGATGTGACCATAAAAATGATTAACAGTACCAACATCACATCGATATAGGGCACGACGTTAATCTCAGCCGTCATCTTCCGTTTTTTCGGTTGATAACCTGCCATCGCTTATTCCTTACCTGCCATCGCCTGACGGTGCAAGATGCTGTGAAACTCTTCCGAGAACGTGGCGTAACCGTGTTCCAGTTTGCCGACTTTGTTACTCAGGCGGTTGTAGGCCATCACCGCGGGAATCGCAGCAAACAGTCCCATTGCCGTCGCGATCAACGCCTCAGCAATACCCGGTGCGACCATCGCCAGCGTCGCCTGCTTCACTTCGCCCAGTGCGATAAACGCATGCATGATGCCCCATACAGTACCGAACAGGCCGATATACGGGCTGATCGAGCCAACCGTCGCCAGAAACGGCAAGCTGGTTTCCAGTTCGTCCACTTCACGCGCAACGGCAACACGCATCGCGCGGCCGGTGCCTTCCATAACATAATCAGGGTGAGCTGCGTTGGTTTTACGCAGGCGGGCAAATTCGGTGAAACCTGAATAGAAAATCTCTTCGGTTCCGAACAGTTCATCACGACGCTTTTTGACATCCTGGTACAGTACCGACAAATCACTGCCAGACCAGAATTTATCTTCAAATGCTTCCGCGCTGCGGGTAGCCTGTGCAAGCACCTTACTGCGTTTGATGATCATGGCCCATGACACAATCGACATTCCCAAAAGGATAAGCATCACCACTTTCACCAGGAAACTGGCCTGCAAAAATAGGTCGAGGATTGAAATATCAGCAGTCACTATGGGTTAACTCCAAAATAATTGATTGAGGCATCGCCTTGGGTTTCATCTTCTCATTGTCGATACATGCTACCTTAACTATTGCTTTACACAATAGTTGCCCTTCAGGATTGACCAGCTCTTGACAGAAGGTCAGAGAGGCCTTTTTTAAGTCAGCAATTGAGGTTACGACGGTCAGTTGATCGTCAAGACGTGCGCCTTGCTTAAAGTCGATCTCAGCATGTCGGACAACAAAACCTACCCTTTGTTCCAGCAAAACCTGCTGTGACACGCCGATGGCGCGCAGCATTTCGGTTCGGGCACGTTCAAAAAATTTGAGGTAATTGGAATGGTACACCACGCCGCCGGCGTCGGTATCTTCATAATAAATGGTAATGGGCCAGTGAAATACTTGCATAATGGGCGTATACCGAGTCACTCGATGTTTGATCAATAGGTTACTATAACGCATCTGATCGCGGTTAGTACAAGGGCCTGAACCAGATTTAGCGGCTCAGGACTAAAATTTCACGGACAATTGCTAAAAAAATAAGCGCTGACTCAGAGAGAAAGCGCTTATTCAGATAAATCATCAACAATATGCCTGTATCAGCTGAGACGTAAACCCAGCAGATACAGCAAAATCGGCAGTGAAATGTAAGGGCTGAACACTAACTGCCAAATCCAGCTGCGCGGTTTAAAGCCAACACCGAACACCATGCTGGAGCACACGGCCCATATCAGCAACGGGGCGACAAAAGCGTTAAAACCACCAATACTGCTGCTGTACGCCGCCGGATCCCACATCACCATAGCAACGTGATAGAAACCCAGTACCAGGGACAAAACCTTAATTAACGTCTTGTCCACCGGGGCGTGCAGATTGGCCAGTTGTGTCGACCAGTTACTCACTGTCTTTGTCCATCATCTCTGAATGCTCTAACCAAAGAGCGTTGATGATGCCGAACGCGCAGGCAAGCAATACACCCAGAATCCACGCAAAATACCACATAAATCAGGCTCCTTAGTACAGTGAGTTTTTGTTTTCTTCGATGAATTTGTCATCCAGGCGACCGAACATCTTGTAGTAACACCAAGTGGTGTAACCCAAAATGATAGGTACCATGACAAACGCAACACCAGTCATCAGGTTCAGCGTCATCTCACTTGAAGTCGCATCCCACATGGTCAGGCTATGGCTTGGCTCCAGGCTGGAAGGCATCACAAACGGGAACATCGCCAGGCCGGCCGTGAAGATCACGCCAGCGTTACCCAGGCTGGACGCCAGGAATGCAAGGCCGCCTTTCTCAACTCGGGAAGCAATCACCGCCAGCAGCGGCATCACTACGCCCAGCACCGGAGCCGCCCACAGCAGTGGGTACTGCTCAAAGTTATGCATCCAGGCACCAGCTTCCCGCACCACTTCTTTGCTGAGTGGATTCGACGGGCCAGCCGTATCGATCACGCTGGTGATCACATAGCCTTCAATGCCCTGCACCCAGAAACCGGCCGCAACAAACAGAATCACCGTCAGCAGGCCCATCGCCTGTGCCACGTTGCGGGCACGGACATGCACGGCGTCAGTGGTTTTCATCTGCAGCCAGGTCGCGCCCTGCATCAGGATCATCGCCAGGCTGACCAGACCACACAACAGTGCAAACGGATTCAGCAAGCCAAAGAATGAACCATGGTACGACGGCATAGAGAACTCATTGAGCTGGAACGGTACGCCTTGCAGCAAGTTACCAAAGGCCACACCAAAAATGATTGGCGGTACAAAGCCACTGATCGAGATACAGATATCCCACACCTGACGCCATTTCGCGTCTTCCAGTTTAGAACGGTAGTCCAGACCAATCGGGCGCAGCCAAAGCGCAGCCAGAGTCACGATCATCGCCAGGTAAAAACCTGAGAATGACGTCGCATATACCAGCGGCCATGCAGCAAACAGCGCACCACCGGCGGTGATAAGCCATACCTGGTTGCCGTCCCAGTGCGGTGCGATTGAGTTGATCATCACACGGCGTTCATTGTCGTTTTTACCGATCACAGGGAGCAGTGCGCCGACACCCATGTCAAAACCATCGGTAATGGCGAAGCCAACCAGTAACACACCAATCAGCACCCACCAGATAAATCGTAGGATTTCGTAATCAAACATAATCTTATCTCCCTGCCTTACGCTTCGACTTGACGGCTAACTTTGTCTTCGACACTGTTACCAGCCTGCTCGAAGTGGTAGCGACCTGTTTTCAGGCTGCTTGGACCTTTACGCGCAAATTTCACCATCAGGTACACTTCTGCAATCAGGAACACAGTGTACAGTGCCACAATCGCAATCAGTGATGTCCACAGCTCTGCTGCACTTAATGCAGAAGCAGCAACATGAACCGGCAAAATTTCACCCACCGCCCAAGGCTGGCGACCAAACTCAGCCACAAACCAACCCGTCTCGATTGCGATCCATGGTAGTGGAATACTGAATAGCGCCGCTTTGAGGACCCAGCTCTTCTGTGTGATCTTCTGACGACAGGTCTGTACGAACGCAGCGCCAAACACCAACAGCATAATAAATCCACAGGCAACCATGATACGGAATGACCAGAATAGCGGCCATACTGTAGGAATAGAGTCGTCAGCAGCAGCCTGGATTTGCTCTTCTGAAGCATCGGTCACCTTGTCGGTGTAACGTTTCAGCAGCAGACCGTAGCCCAGATCTTCTTTCACTTCATCGAATGCCGCGACGTTTTCTGGTGTTTTATTACCAGCGCGCAGTTGCTCAAGCAGTTCGTAAGCGTACATACCGTTACGAATACGATCGACGTGCTCTTCACGCAGGTCACGCAGTCCCGTCACCGGTGTATCAATAGAGCGTGTGGCAATAATCCCCATCAGGTAAGGAATTTTGATTGCATAATCAGTGTGCATATCTTCCTGATTCGGCAAACCAAACAGGGTAAATGCCGCCGGAGCTGGCTCGGTGTGCCATTCGGCTTCAATCGCAGCCAGTTTCACTTTCTGAACTTCACCGACTTCGTATCCGGATTCATCACCCAGTACGATAACCGACAGCACTGAAGCCATACCGAATGACGCGGCAATAGCAAATGAACGACGGGCGAAGGCAATGTCACGGCCTTTCAACAGGTAGTATGCGCTGATGCCTAAAATGAACATAGCACCTGTTGTGTAGCCAGCTGCAACGGTGTGAACGAATTTAACCTGGGCAACCGGGTTAAACACCACTTCCGCAAAGCTGACCATTTCCATACGCATGGTTTCAAAGTTGAAGTTCGCACCCACCGGGTTTTGCATCCAGCCGTTGGCGATAAGGATCCACAGCGCAGAGAAGTTAGAGCCGAGAGCCACCAGCCAGGTTACTGCTAAGTGCTGGCGTTTTGACAGGCGATCCCAACCAAAGAAGAATAAACCAACAAATGTCGATTCCAGGAAGAACGCAACCAGGGCTTCGATCGCCAAAGGAGCACCGAAGATGTCGCCTACATAGTGAGAATAGTATGACCAGTTAGTACCAAACTGGAACTCCATGGTCAGACCGGTGGCCACACCCAGAGCAAAGTTAATACCGAACAGCTTACCCCAGAACTTGGTCATGTCCTTGTAGATTTGCTTATCAGTCATTACATACAAAGACTCCATGATGGCAAGCAGGAATGCCATGCCTAGAGTCAGTGGAACGAACAAGAAGTGATACATCGCGGTCATTGCGAACTGCAATCGCGACAGATCAACTACGTCAATCATGGTAACTCCTTTGTGTCGGCTGAGTGACACTTTCGACATAAAGCAACCATAACTTACCTGGTTAATAACAAATCACATTTGTTAGTTATGCCACGTAAGTTGTTGCAATTATGTACCATTGTGGTTAGTTAATTGTTTAAGCATCAGCTAATATAGCTGCGGTGATATTACTGCCAAAAACCTCTTGTTTCAAAAGGTTTATAGGAAGAAAGCGCCTTGATACTAATCAATTTTTGCCTTCCAAAACTGTACAGAAATCACACAAAATGATGCAGATCAATGAAAGGCAAAATATCTTGTTAGGAATAGGTAAAATACGCCCTTGGTTCCACGAATCTGAAAACAAAGGGTTAACAACTACCCCCAAATAACTAACCCCTACTCATTAAGGGAAAATACCAAAATGTGATCTAGATCCACACATTGACGTTCTTAGTCTTTAGTAAACTTAATTGTAACCTTATTTTTCCAAGCCGAAATGCAGGTAAGCACGGTCTGTCGCAATCCGTCCGCGCGGCGTACGCTGCAGATAACCCTGCTGGATCAAAAACGGCTCCAACACATCTTCAATGGTATCTTTTTCTTCACCGATGGCCGCTGCCAGGTTATCCAGCCCGACCGGTCCACCGCTGAACTTTTCCATGATCGCCAAAAGCAGTTTACGGTCCATATAGTCAAAGCCCTGATGGTCTACATCCAGCATATTCAACGCTTTATCGGCGATGTCGGCACTAATGTGACCATCACTTTTCACTTCCGCGTAATCTCGCACCCGGCGCAGCAAACGGTTAGCAATTCGCGGCGTACCACGCGCACGGCGTGCTACCTCAAGCGCGCCTTCGGCGTCCATGGATAAACCCAGGCAATCGGCACTGCGCTGCACAATGTGCTGCAAATCTTCGATCTTGTAGTACTCAAGGCGCTGGACAATACCAAAGCGGTCACGCAGCGGTGAGGTCAGCGAACCGGCTCGCGTGGTGGCGCCGATCAAGGTAAACGGCGGCAAATCAATTTTAATCGAACGTGCCGCGGGTCCCTCACCGATCATAATATCCAGTTGATAGTCTTCCATCGCCGGATACAACACTTCTTCCACCATCGGGCTAAGACGATGAATCTCGTCGATGAACAGCACATCGTTCTCTTCCAGGTTGGTGAGCAGCGCTGCCAGATCACCGGCCTTTTCCAGCACCGGGCCGGATGTGGTGCGAATATTGACTTCCATCTCGTTGGCGACAATGTTGGCCAGCGTGGTCTTCCCCAGTCCGGGAGGACCAAATATCAGCAAATGGTCGAGCGCTTCACTACGACGCTGCGCAGCCTGGATAAAAATATCCATCTGATCACGCACGTGATCCTGACCTCGGTAGTCAGCCAGTTTCTTAGGGCGAATCGCGCGGTCGATAACTTCTTCATCTTTAAATGAAGGGTTGCTCGGAGCAATTAGGCGATCGGCTTCAATCATTACAGAGTTCCTGTCGGCACACAGATGATGACTTTGACCATCATCTCAGTAAAAGTTAACAGACGTCGAAACAGAAAGCGGCCCTTCCAGCCGCTTTCTGTTTCACTCAGTCTTCTGGCTACACCATAGATTTTAGTGCTTCTCTGATCAGCTGTTCACTGCTCATCTCTGGTTTCGCTACCTGAGAGACCGCCTTCGAGGCTTGTGCCGGTTTGTAACCCAACGCCAACAGCGCGCTCACCGCTTCTTCCTCGGCGCTCTGGTCTGCAATACCAGACACAGAATCTAACGGTGCGGCATCGGTTGCCGGAGTAAACAGGTCACCCGCGCCCCATCCTTTAAGGCGATCTTTCATTTCGACCACCAAACGTTCGGCGGTCTTTTTACCTACGCCAGGCAGTTTGACCAAGGTTGAAATATCTTCCCGTTCAACACAGGCGACAAACTGACTGGCTGTCATGCCAGACAGGATCGCCAGCCCCATTTTCGGGCCGACGCCATTCGCTTTTATCACTTCACGAAACAGTGCTCGTTCATTGACAGTATTGAATCCATACAGAAGTTGTGCATCTTCCCGAACGACAAAATGGGTATAAATCACGACCTCGGTTCCAACATTGTCGAGCTCGTAAAAGCAGCTCATTGGCATTTGAACTTCATAACCGATGCCACCGACATCAATCAATACTTGAGGAGGTTGTTTTTCTATCAGGGTGCCACGAAGACGTCCAATCACAGGGAAAATCCTTGGTTTTTTATCAGTACGAATGGCAACGATGATAATCAATAACTGGATGGATAGCCAGTGAAAGATAGGTAACCGGCGCTGGGGACGCCGGCTTTATCAAGGCTGGAAACGAGAGTTAACGGTATCGGCCGCGTCGGGCACTGGTCGCATGTCCGGCCAGTGCCACCAGGGTTTTATTGGTGTTGGCATGACAAATTGCCACCCCAAGCGCATCCGCGGCATCGGCCTGCGGCTTAGCCGGCAACTTGAGCATCTGCTGCACCATGTGCTGGACCTGCGCTTTGTCGGCGCCACCAGTTCCCACCACCGCCTGTTTAATCAGACGGGCTGCGTATTCAAACACCGGCAATTCGGCATTCACGGCAGCCACAATCGCACTGCCGCGCGCCTGGCCGAGTTTGAGCGCTGAATCGGCGTTCTTGGCCATAAACACCTGTTCAATGGCAAATACATCCGGCTGAAACTGAGTGATGATCTCGCTTACGCCAGCATAAATCTGCTTGAGGCGCAGCGGCAGCTCTTTTTCCGACATTCGAATACAACCACTGCCGAGATAGTGCAGATGCCGTCCTTGCTGACGAATCACACCGTAACCCGTGATGCGTGAACCCGGGTCAATGCCCAGAATAATCGACATATTGTCTTCCTGTCCTAAAGCGAGAGCGTTGCGGCAATCTCATCAGAGATATCACCGTTATGATAGACTTCCTGCACGTCATCGAGATCTTCCAGCGCATCAATAAGGCGCAGCAATTTAGGGGCTGTGTCCTCATCGAGTTCAGATTTGGTTGCAGGAACCAGGGTCACTTCAGCGTTGTCGGCGGCAAAACCGGCCTCATCCAGTGCGTCTTTCACCGCGCCAAACTCGTCCGGTGTGGTGTACACATCAATCGCACCGTCTGCTGCGGTGTCGATGTCTTCTGCACCGCTCTCCAGTGCCACTTCCATCACCTCATCTTCTTCCAGTCCAGGCAGATAAGAGATGACGCCTTTTTTGTCGAACAGGTAATTAACACTACCGTCGGTACCCAGGTTACCGCCCGCTTTGGAGAAGGCATGACGAACACCGGACACGGTGCGGTTGCGGTTGTCGGTCAGACACTCGACCATTACCGCCGTGCCGCCCGGACCATAACCTTCATAAATGACGGTTTCCATACCTTCATCACCTTCACCGCCAGCGCCACGCGCGACCGCTCGGTTGATAGTGTCACGGGTCATGTTGTTGGAGAGCGCTTTGTCTATCGCTGCACGCAAGCGCGGGTTATTTTCGACCTCTGCACCGCCCTCTTTGGCTGATACCACAATTTCGCGGATCAGCTTAGTGAAAATTTTACCGCGTTTGGCGTCTTGCGCCGCTTTGCGATGTCGGATGTTTGCCCACTTACTGTGACCTGCCATAGGATTTCCTTACTGCTTGGTGTCATGACTGGTGACGTTTGTGCGTGCTCGCAATCGTTGTCACAATGTTGTTGGTTGAGAGTTGTACGGATAAGCGCCATTGCATTGCACTGCCCCGCACAAGCTTGAAGACTTTACCGGCTGCAACCAGAGAGCCCGGTAAATACGATGATTGATGACTGAATCGTTATGATAATCACTGTATCGTTTTAGTGATAGCGGAAGCGTTCTAATGATAACCAATCGGCTGACTGTAATTCACCCGGCACTATTCACCTGGAACTATTCACCTGGAACTATTCGCCCGGAACTAAAAGCAAAAGTGGGCGATAACGCCCACTTTATACAGCTGTTACTTACGACGCCAGGTCGTACCGTCCGGACCATCTTCAAGGACGATGCCCAGCTCGTTGAGTTTATCTCGTGCCATATCCGCGTTCGCCCAATCTTTGGCAGCGCGCGAATCGTTACGCAACTTGATCAGAGCTTCAATTTCAGCCACTTCATCATCACTGCCTGCATCACCCTGCAGGAAGGCTTCAGGATCCTGATACAGAATGCCGATAACATCAGCCAGTTCACGCATCAGTGCACCCAGAGCGCTGGCTTTATCCATATCTTCGGTTTTAAGGCGGTTAACTTCACGCGCCATATCAAACAGCACTGAGTACGCTTCCGGAGTATTGAAATCATCGTTCATAGCGCTGGTAAAGCGGCTGAGGTATTCCTCACCACCGGCCGCCGCAACCGTCATGTCCAGACCACGCAGCGCGGTGTACAGGCGTTCCAGTGAAGCACGAGACTGATTCAGGTTCTCTTCACTGTAGTTGAGCTGGCTGCGGTAGTGACCGGACATCAGGAAGTAACGTACCGTTTCAGCATCGTAATGTTTCAGAACATCACGGATGGTGAAGAAGTTGCCCAGTGATTTAGACATCTTCTCACGGTCCACCATTACCATGCCGCTGTGCATCCAGGTATTAACATACTGAGTGCCGTGCGCGCAGCAAGACTGGGCGATTTCGTTCTCATGGTGCGGGAACTGCAGATCAGAACCGCCGCCGTGGATATCAAAGTGATTACCCAGAATCGACGAGTTCATCGCTGAACATTCGATATGCCATCCCGGACGACCCGGGCCCCAAGGCGATTCCCAGGTTGGCTCACCCGGTTTGGACATTTTCCACAGTACGAAATCCAGCGGGCTGCGCTTCGCGGTTTCGATGTCCACACGGGCACCAGCTTGCAGCTGATCCAGATCCTGCTTTGATAGCTTGCCGTACTGATCAAACTTATTGACTTCAAACATCACGTCGCCGTTGTCGGCAACATAAGCGAAACCACGTTCAATCAAACGTTCAACCAGAGCAATGATCTCTTCGATGTAAGCCGTTGCGCGCGGCTCAACATCCGGGCGTTTGATGTTCAGTGCATCAAAGTCTGCGTACATTTCCTCGATCAGGCGCTCTGTGAGCGAATCACAGGATTCCTGATTTTCCGCCGCACGCTTGATGATTTTGTCGTCGATGTCGGTAATGTTACGCACGAAGGTCAGGTCGTAACCCAGGTAACGCAGGTAACGGGACACCACGTCGAATGAGACGAAGGTACGGCCGTGCCCGATATGACAGAGATCGTATATTGTGACTCCACACACGTACATGCCAACTTTACCGGCAGTGATGGGTTTGAATTCCTCTTTCTGTCTCGTGAGTGTGTTATAAATCTTCAACATGATCGCTATCTAATTACCGTTAAAACCAAAATAGTGCCACAGTATAACAACTCTGTTATCGTCTGGTCATCCATTTGATGTTTTGAATGGACAAAAAGTTAGGCTAAAATCGCCTATTCACACAAAACAAGCAAAGGTAATGCACATGATCACCCTTCACACAAACTTTGGTGACATTAAAATTCAACTGAACGAGGAAAAAGCGCCGGAAACCAGCGCAAACTTTCTGCAATACTGCCGTGACGGTTTCTACGACAACACTCTGTTCCACCGTGTTATCGATGGCTTTATGGTTCAGGGCGGCGGCATGACGTCTGGTCTGCGTGAAAAGCCAACTCGTGCACCGATTCGCAACGAAGCGAATAACGGCCTGAGCAACAAAGTTGGTACGCTGGCAATGGCGCGTACCATGGAACCGCACTCTGCAAGTTCTCAGTTCTTCATCAACGTAAACAACAACACTTTCCTGGATTTCCGCTCAGAAAGCCTGGATGGTTGGGGTTACTGTGTATTTGGTGAAGTGGTTGAAGGCATGGACGTGGTTAACCAAATCAAAGGTGTAAGCACCGGTTCTTACGGCATGCACCAGGACGTACCACTGGATGAAGTGGTCATTACTGGCACCACCATCGAAGAATAATCGACACAGGAGCGCCGCCCGCGGCGCTCCGAATCAAACTCTATGCATACTTTATTTATTTCAGATCTCCACCTGACCCCCCATCGCCCGGACATTACCGGTTGTTTCATTCAGTTTATGCGTAACGAAGCCGTCAATGCCGATGCGCTTTACGTGCTGGGAGACCTGTTTGATTTTTGGATTGGTGATGATGACCCGACCGACTTTGCCAACCAAATCAGGCAGGAATTCAAACGTCTGACTCAACATGGCGTACCCTGTTATTTTATCCACGGTAATCGTGATTTTTTGGTCGGCCGTCGCTTCGCCAGACAAACAGGCGTCACCTTACTTGACGAAGAAGCCACCATCGATCTTTATGGTACCAAAGCCGTTATTCTGCATGGCGACACGTTATGTACTCACGATGTGCGCTATTTGGCATTTCGGGAAAAAGTCCATCAGCCCTGGCTACAGTGGCTGTTTAACCGCTTACCTTATTGGGTTAAAAAGCGTATTGTGGCGAAAATTCAGACAGACATCCGCAGTGATAAAAGTCAGAAAGCGATGGAGATTATGGATGTGACCCCAGACGAGGTTATCCGCGTGATGGAGCGCCATCAGGTAAACCTGATGATTCATGGTCATACTCACCGTCCGGCCATTCATCAGTTAAGTGATGACCCGCAAAAAACCAGGATCGTTTTAGGCGACTGGTACACACAGGGCTCAGTATTGGTCTATTCTGACAGTGGTTATTCACTGGAAAATCGGTTATTCACTCAGCAATCGTCGCCCTAATCGCCAGCGCCTCAACATCGTTTCTGGCCTCAATCGTTTCTGAAGTTTGTCGCCGCTGGCACGATTTTATTGCAGTAGTAACACGTTATTATATTCTGCCTGGATTAAGTTCAACCTAGTTTCGACAACGTCAATTTTTGGGGTAAATGCTGCCTTGGCCAATTCATATATCGCACGTCAGCCTATTCTTGATAGCAACCGAAAAACCATTGGTTACGAACTGCTGTTTCGTGATGGGCCTAAGAATACGTTTCCGGAGATCGATCCGGATTTAGCCACCAGCCGACTGCTGTCAGATCACTTTCTTTCCACCCATTACAGTACCCTGGGTAAGCATCTCGGCTTTGTTAATTTTCCTTATCAAAGCCTGATCAACTTAGTGCCGACGCTGTTCCCAACCAATAGCCTGGTGGTCGAAGTGCTGGAAGATTGCCCTCCGACTCCTGAGCTTTTAGAAGCGGTGCGCAAGATGGCACGCATGGGCTACAAAATCGCCTTGGATGATTTTGTCCCAAGTGTTGAGTGGAAGCCCTTTCTGCCCTACGTTTCTATCATCAAGTTCGATATCCGGATTGTTCCGATCGAAAAGGCCAGACAGTTTATCTATAAACTGCGTGAGTCCAAGATTGTATTTCTGGCGGAAAAAGTTGAAACTTATCAGGAATTTGAGCAAGCAAAAGCGGCAGGATTCAGCTATTTCCAAGGCTACTTTTTCAGTAAGCCCGAGGTGGTACAGCGCAAAGCATTAGAACCGGCTTTCTGGACCATGGTTCAGTTGTGTAAAGAAGTCGCCAGCGAGGAAATTGACTACAAGAAGCTTGAGTCGTTGATCGTTCAAGACGTCACCCTGTCTTACAAACTGCTTGCTCTGGTGAACTCCTCATCCGTGGTCAGCTCTAAAATTCAGTCTTTTAAACAGGCACTGGTTTATCTGGGTGAAGAGCGACTACGCAAGTTTGTCTCACTGGTGGCTATCGCATCCACTCAATCAGACAAACCGGATTACCTGTATGGCTTGTCCATTCAGCGCGCTCGTTACTGCGAGCAGCTCTACGCCACGCTTAACAAGAATGGCGAAACCGGTAACGCTTTTCTGACCGGAATGTTCTCCCTACTCGACAGCCTGCTGGATCAAACCCTCGAGTCAATCGTCAGCGAGATCCCGCTCGAAGCTCAAGTCAAAGAGGCGCTATTGGAAGAGAAAGGCGTGTTAGGAACGATACTGGCACTAACCAAAGCGTATGAACAGGCACAATGGCAGAAGGTGTCGGAACTTGCCAGCCAACTCGGCATCGCCGATGCAGAACTGAGTGCCTGTTACGACGATGCCGTAAAATGGACTGCGGACTTGCTCAATATCAGTCCAGAATAACCCCTACGACTGATGACCAAACACCAATTCTCGACATGCGCACAGGTAGCTCATACACTGTGCGTCATTATTTTGTTACGTCAGAGAGTAGAACATGACTCAATGTTACTGCGGCAGTCACAGCAGTTACGCTGATTGTTGCCAGCCGATCCATCAGGATCACCGTCAGGCAAACACACCGGAGCAGTTAATGCGCTCCCGTTACAGCGCCCATGTCCTCGGCCTGGTCGATTTTGTTGTCGCCACTTACCACCCAAGTTGTGAAGCCGAGTCCGAACGTGAGGCAATCGCCCAGTCGATTGATAGTGACTGGCAGAAGCTGGAAGTGATCGGCGCCAGTCCGGGTAGCCATGCGGACGAGGGATTTGTTCACTTCAAAGCCTATTTTAGCGATGACAGCCAAAGCTATTGCCTGGAGGAGCGTTCGCGCTTTATCCGTGAAAACGGCCTGTGGTTTTATATCGACGGCGAATTTCCGCAACAAAAGCCAAACGTAAAAGCAGGCCGTAATGATCCTTGCCCGTGTGGCAGCGGTAAAAAATTCAAAAAGTGCTGCGGCTAACCTCAGACGATAATAAAGACTGCACCAGAACAACAAAGGGCCGGATAATCCGGCCCTTTGTCTATCAATCTTATCAGTATTATTCCTGATCGATCATCCACTTACGGAATGCTTTACGCTCTTCTTTAGATGCCTGCAGGTAAAGTCGCTGCAGGCCGCCCAGCACACTACCTTGTGGTGCAGGCTGCGTATCTACGATCTGGGTGCTTACTGCCGCTGTAGGACGCGCAGAAGCCGCTTGCGGAGCGGTCGCCATGTTGGCCGCTGGATTCGCGATGGTGACGTAAGTCAGGCCTACGGCCGCTTTACCACCTTTTTTGTTGTAGCTCTCGACTTCATCACTGAAGTTTTGGCCAAATACAAAACCGGACACTTCAACTTCATCGGTGACCAGTTTGATATCTTTGTTGGTCTGAGCATCAACCAGACCCCAGTTATAATCATTGATGTCACGCTCAGCTTCTTTAGCATCACGGTATTCAGGCACACGGAAAGTCAGCTCTTGATCCGTGGCTTCGAATTTCATAATAATTAATTTACTGTATACACGTTCTGCTTTATCACGCTGAACAAAATTATGTGAATAACGGAATGCGACTTGGTTTAAACCATCCGGTAGTTCAATACTGCGCACCGAATCAAATGCACTGCCGCTTAATTTTGGTTTTTCCAGGTTCACCACTTGTAAGTCTATTTCTTCCGGAACATTGACTTTCACCGCTGCTTGAGCGGTGGCTGACAACATCAAACTTACTACGAATGCACTACCTATATTTTTCAAAGAAGAAATAGCCACTTTTTTGTCTCCTACTAAAAAGCCCAGCTTTGCTGGGCTTTATATTAACAGTAACCGGTTGAATTACCAGTATACGCGAGCACCTAGTGCTAGCTTGTTAGAATCGTCTGAACCTTCTTCTGAGTGGAAGTTGTACTCAGCGTAAGTACGAGCCCAAGAAGCGAAGATGTATTCTACACCCAGTACAACGTTCTGAGTTTCATCAACGTTCTCGTCGAAGTCCCAGTACTGGTACTGACCGTATACAGAAGTTTTCTCAGCAACTTCGAACTTAGCACCCAGGTGGAAGCTGTTTGACTCAGAGTCGTTCGCTGAATCGTTGTTGTCATCCAGTTTGTTGTACGCGTAAGTCAGACCGATAACGCCTTTACCGATTGCGTATTCAGCAGTCGCTTCTGCGTAGGTAGATTCACGATCCAGAGTACCTACTTGGTTGTCCATGAATGCACCACCAACGTGTACAGACAGGTCGCCGAATGCAGTACCTACGTACGCTTCACCCATTTCTGCGTTCGTATTGTTTTCTGGCAGGTTGTACATAGCTTTTACCCAGAACTGATCAGTAGACAGTTGGTAAGCCATTGCGCTTGATTGCCAGAAAGTGTCATCACCTGAGAAGTCGTTCGCGTATGGTGACATATCGTATTGGTACGGGTAGATCGCACCGTAGATGTCATCGTAGAATGGTAGGTGTTGACCGAAAGTGATCGTGCCGTATGCATCAGATGCAAAACCGATGTAGTGTTGACGAAGCTCTGCGTCGTCTACGTATACTTCAGCTTTACCCAGAACAGCCAGGTCGTCGTTTGCTTGGTAGCTTACGTTTAGACCCCAACGAGAAGAACTCTTGTCGATTTTCGCGTCATCTTCGCCATCTACGTCTGAGAACTCAACGTATTGACGTAGTTGACCGTAGAAATCTACAGTTGCGTCGTCAGTTTTGTATACTTCAGCTGCATTCGCTGAACCGGCTGCTGCCATAACAGCAAGCGCTAGTAGCGTCTTTTTCATATTAATCCACTGCCTTTTCTTAGATGGGAAGTCCGTTTCGATTCCCTATTGTTTTTATTGATGATGGTTGCATGACTCTGCGTTCACTTACCATCGCCACTAATTTCGAGGTTTAGATTGCAAAAGATAATGCTGGCTGTCAAATGGCTTATAAAAATTTTATAAAAAGCAAAAAAATAAATATAAATCAATAATTTAAAGATAAAGCACATCTAAAAAAGGCCAATTTATAAGCAAAAAACTAAGAAAGCCTAAATGTTAAATACTTTAACATTGCAGAATTTAAAACCAAGAAGTGCGGTTTATAGAGACTTACACAGAATAATATACATGCAACTGTCCTTTTTTGGGGTTTTATATTTTTCATATTTCAAATTAAATTTAAGTGTATGAAGGTTCAGTTTTTTTTTGTGAACGGGATCTAGATTTAATGTAAAAGCATTCAATTTCGTGAACTACTTATCGCTTAGCAAAGTGTGCTAACATCCCGCTCCCGATATGCAGGTCCCGTTATGCTCACAACAAAAATTCAAAAATCGATCAAAACCAGCTACCAAAACCTCCAAAGTCAGCTGGACAATTTCGTCCCGCGACGCGCTCAAAATTTTCTGGTGGCGGAAATTGCCAAAACATTATGTGGCAATTATCACAAATCGACCCGAATGCTGGTTGCTGAAGCCGGGACCGGGATTGGCAAATCGCTCTCGTATCTGATGGGCGTGATTCCTGTCGCGGTGAACAACAACCGCAAAGTGGTGATTTCCACCGCGACAGTGGCACTGCAAGAACAGCTGATAAACAAAGATTTGCCTCTGTTTCGCCGCATCACAGACCAAAATTTCTCTTTTATTCTGGCCAAAGGTCGTCAACGTTACTGCTGCGCGGAAAAACTGGCCGTGGCGAGCGGAGCCGATGGCGGTCAGATGGCGATGTTTGAATCCAAGCCATCGCAAAACGACATCGAAACGCTGCAGGAGCTCTACAGCCAGCTTTCACAAGGTAAATGGGACGGTGACCGGGATTCATGGCCAGATACCCTGTCTGACGCGATTTGGAGCACTATTGTCAGTGACAAGCACAGCTGCAACGGCAGCTTTAGTGCCCACCGTCAGTGTCCGTTCCAGAAAGCGCGCTCAGAACTGGATAAAACCGATGTCATTATTGCCAACCATAGCCTGGTAATGGCTGATGCCGATCTCGGCGGCGGAGTGATCTTGCCTGAGCCGGAAAACACGATTTACGTGTTTGACGAAGCCCACCACCTTCCTCACGTAGCGCGCGAGCACGCTTCTGCAGCCGCAACCATGAAAGGTGCCGCTTCCTGGCTGGAAAAACTCAATCAAACGCTGACCAAATTTGCCGGTCTGGCAGACGAGAAACGCGTGGCCCGCTTTCGTAATGAAACCCAGGTCGCCTTACAGCACCTGATTCCGACCCTGACCCAGATGCCCAAACAATTTGACCCGATGGCCTTTGAAGAGAAACGCTATCGGTTTGAGCACGGCGATTTACCAGCCTGGCTGGAAGAGGAATCAAAAGAGCTCAAGCGTCAGAGCCAGAAAGCCAATCAGGCGGTGGCTAAAATTGCCGATTTGATTGCCGAACGGGTCAAAGAAGGTGAACTGGCTTCACGCCTGGCAGAACCTGCCCTGGCCGAACTTGGGTTTTATATTCAGCGCCTGGAAAACCTGGCTCAGGTATGGCATTTAATGGCGGAACCAAAACGTGAAAAAGGCGCTCCCCTCGCCCGTTGGCTTGAATTAAGCCCGGAACGCGAGGGGGACTATGTGGTCAACGTATCCCCGTTAGAGATTGGCTGGCAACTGGATCAACAGATCTGGAGCCGCTGTGTTGGCGCAGTCCTGGTATCGGCCACCATGCGCGCACTCAATTCATTCAGTTTTTTCTGCCGTCAGGCCGGCATCAGTGATAGAGCAGAAGATGGCGTGCAATTTCTCGCTTTAGCCTCGCCGTTTGATTATCAGAATCAGGCAGAGCTGCTGATACCAGTGATGAAATATGAACCGCAGGCTCCGGAGTACACCCGTTATCTGGCCGATAAAATCGACACTTACATCCAAGATGGCAAAGCCAATCTGGTGCTTTTCGCCTCTTACTGGCAGATGAAAGAAGTCGCGGAGATTGTTTCCAAGTTATTCATCAAAAAAGGCTGGGCGCTGCAAGTTCAGGGTGAAAAATCGAGGAAAGAAATTCTCAATAAACATAAAAACCTGATCGAAAAAGGTAAAACCAGCGTGCTTTTTGGCACCGGAAGTTTCTCAGAAGGCCTTGATCTCCCGGGGGAATTACTGGAAAACCTGATTATCACCAAGATTCCGTTTGCGGTACCAACCTCGCCGGTAGAACAAGCGCACGCAGAATACATCCAGAACCGCGGCGGTAACCCTTTTTTACAGATTACCGTACCAGAAGCGAGTAAAAAGCTGATTCAGTCAGTGGGGCGTTTGCTGCGTAAGGAGCGCGATTGCGGTAGAGTGGTGCTACTCGACCGCCGCATCGTTTCCAAGCGATACGGTAAGTCTCTGCTCGACTCTTTGCCGCCGTTTAAACGTAAAATAGAATATTGATCGGTTCGGATTCATACAGACACAGTACAATGGTGGGTTACCCTTGTCGGACGCCAGATGTGAACGCATTACGTACTTTTAACGCATAACGCACCTTGAACGCAAAACGTACCTGAACGGACAATAAGCTAAATTATGAGTGATTTTTCCCGTTTAAATAACCTGTTAGAGCAGCTTAAACAGAACGCTGCGCAATTAGATCGCCGCCGTGGTGAGCATCACCAACCGCTGTTTGATGAGGTGCTATTTCACTGCCACGGCAAACTGCTGACGCCATGTGTTCAGGAAGCGCAAAGTACCCTGACCACTATTTTGCGTGAACAGGAGGCGGGTAAACTGACTCAGCCGCGCGCTGAGTATCTGACCGAACGTCTTCTGGCCCAGATTAGTGCTATTCAGCGCGAGTTATCCACCCAGGCAATCCGCAAAAGCGAACCGAAACACAGCAGTTATTATCGCAAACCCATCAGCGACCTGTATCAGGAGCTTGCCCAGCACCAGGAATGGGAACGCCGTCTGATGGAGATGGTCAGAGACAAACAATACGCCCTCGATAGCGCCCCGGCCTTCCAAAAACAAGTGGCCCAGACAGCATTGCTGACTGTTGAGCAGAGACTAAAACGCTGTCAGGATGCCAAAGCTAAAATTGAAAAACAGATTACTTACAGAGAGAAGAACCAGTAATGAACGAGCCTAATGTTCCCCTCAGTGATGCACCGGATGAAATTAAACTGGCCGTTGATTTGATTTACCTGCTGGAAAGCAATGAGGTTGACCCTGAAGTTGCGCTCAAAGCCCTCGAATTCGTCAAGGCTGATCTGGAACACAAGATTGCTCAGTCATCCTGATAAACGAGTTTATAGCCAGAGAGTTCTTAGGCACGAGCACAACCCGCCTTCCTGCGGTCAAAAAAGAAAAAGCGAGAGTAGCCTCTACGCCACCCTCGCTTTTCGCACTGTCAGTAATTCAGCTCACTATGGGCAGAACGTCCGTCAACAGACTTACCATTCCACACACACCTTTCCAAAGTGTTGCCCGCTGGCCTGATAAGCAAAAGCTTCGGCCAGTTGCTCAAACCGGAACGTTTTGTCGATAACCGGGCGCAAACCATTTTGCTCAAGCGCAGTGATAAACTCCTGCTGATCCTGGCGACTGGCAACGATCAACCCCTGCAAACGGCCCTGTTTAGCCATCAGGGTCGCGGTCGGTAAATCACCCTGCACGCCGGTCAGCACACCAATCAGGGCGATATGACCGCCGACTCTGATTGCATTGATTGACTGAGCAAGGGTGCCGGGACCACCCACTTCCACCACATGATCCACACCGATTCCGCCGGTCAGGCGCATGACCTCTTGTGCCCACTCAGGGTGGGTGCGATAGTTGATCACGTCATCGGCGCCAAGCGCTTTTACCTTGGCCAGTTTTTCATCCGAAGACGACGTCGCAATTACCCGGGCACCCATTGCTTTAGCTATCTGAATCGCTGCGATCGAAACTCCGCCGGTGCCCAGGGTTAACACAGTGGCCCCCGCTTTCAGCTGGCCATCAACCACCAACGCACGCCATGCTGTCAGTGCAGCCGTCGTAATCGTGGCTGATTCAGCATGACTCCAGCCTTGCGGCGCTTTGGTGAATGCGTTAACCGGTCGCACAACAAACTCAGCCGCCATTCCGTCCACACCATCACCCGGCGTATGCCCAAAGTGACCAACACCCGCAAATGCTTTACCCGCCACCCAGTTGGGAAAGAAGGTCGACACCACACTGTCACCCACAGCAAATTCCATCACACCATCACCGATAGCTTCAACAATACCTGCGCCATCCGACATCAGGATACGATCCGCTTCTGTCGGTACTGTGCCATTTGCAACCAGCAGATCATGGAAATTCAGTGAACTTGCTTTGATCGCGACCCGGATCTCGCCCGGACCAGGCTGACCAGGATCGGCAACTTCACTGACAACTATCTGTTCAAGACCACCGGGTTGAGTCAACGTTAACGCTTTCATGAAACCTTCCTTCAATTGTAATTACGCCTATTCAGGACCAAGAATGCAATGGGCATCACTGTAGCAATGGATAGCACTGTAGCAATAAATACCGCAGTTTTCGAATGCCAGCGGATTCAGTGATGCATGCAAAAGCCGTTCATTTCTCTTCATCCGCAATGCGGCGATTGTCTGTAAACAACAGCGAAAAGTGTTACTATTCCGGCTAATAGAAAACCACCACAGCATTCAAGGGGTTCCAGTTTATATGAAAGTGATAAGCTTTAACATCAACGGCTTGCGAGCACGCTTGCATCAACTGCAGGCGGTGATCGACAAACACCAGCCGGACGTGATCGGCCTGCAGGAAATTAAAGTACACGATGAGGCATTCCCGTTAGCGGATGTCGAAGCGATGGGCTACAAAGTTTACTTCCACGGCCAGAAAGCACATTACGGAGTGGCCATGCTATGTAAGCAAGAGCCGATTGAAGTGCGCAAAGGTTTCCCGACCGACAGTGAAGAACACCAGAAGCGCATGATTATGGCCACCTTCCTCAATGAGCAAGGTGAAAAAGTGACCGTGCTCAACGGTTACTTCCCGCAAGGCGACAGCATTCATCACGAAACTAAGTTTCCGTACAAGCGTCAGTTCTACCGCGACCTCATGACCTACCTGCATGATTACCATACCCCTGATGACCAGTTAATCGTGATGGGTGATATCAACATCAGCCCTATCGATCTTGATATCGGTATTGGCGAACCGAACCGTAAGCGCTGGCTGAAAACCGGTAAGTGCTCGTTCCAGCCGGAAGAGCGCGAGTGGTTGCATACATTGCTGAACTGGGGCTTTGAGGACACATTCCGGAAGTTGCACCCTTCAGTCGACGACCAGTTTTCGTGGTTTGATTACCGCTCTCGCGGCTTCGATGATAACCGCGGACTACGGATTGACGTGATTCTGGCGACACCGGCCTTGGCAGCGAAATGTAGCGAATCCGGAATTGATTATGAGCTGCGTGGTATCGATAAGCCATCCGATCACGCGCCGATCTGGTCGACCTTCAGCGCTTAATCTGGGTTCAACCCTCACGTGAGCACAAATACAAATAGCCCTGCAGATGCAGGGCTATTTTTTTCTGTCTCTTTCTGTTCACTAACCGATAGGCATTAACTCAGTGGGCGCAAATAAGCCAGAAAACGTTTTTCGGCTTGTTTGAAACACCAGATGATGATAAAGGTCAGGCACATGTAGAACAGACCTGCCGTCAGGAAAGACTCAAAAGGTGCATAGTAGCGCGAGTTAACCAGACGAGCGGCGCCGGTTAAATCCATAATGGTTACGATACCCGCGACCGCACTACCGTGAACCATAAAGATCACTTCATTGCTGTAGGCCGGCAGTGCGCGGCGTAATGCACTTGGTAAGATAATGCGGCGATAAATCTTCCAGGTCCCCATACCGTACGCTTTAGCGGCTTCCACTTCACCTTTTGGCAGGCCATTGATGGCGCCGCGGATGATTTCTGCTGTATAAGCAGAGGTGTTAAACACAAATGACACCAGCGCGCAGAACCAGGCGTTTTCCCACAAAGTATCTTTCACCGGGAAAAACTGGTCCATACCGTAATAAATCAGGTACAGCTGCACCAGCAGCGGGGTACCGCGGAAAAAGTAGATGTAAGCCCATGCCGGAGCGTTAAACAGATAATTGCGGCTGTTGCGTGCAATCGCTAACGGAATAGCAATGCTCAGACCGATAATTAACGACAGACCAACCAGCCATACCGTAGTCCACAGGCCGCTGAAGTAGATAGGTAAACTATCAATGATTAATGAAAAGTCCATATCTACCTCATATGAATACTGAATTTGCGTTCAACCAGTTTCAGTAAACCGGTAGAAATGCTGGTAAAGACCAAAAAGATGATCGACACCGCCATGTAAAAAGTGAACGGCATTTTCGTTGAACCGGCAGCGAGCGAGCTGACCCGCACCATGTCTTCCAGACCGATGATTGAAACCAGAGCGGTGGTTTTCAGCAGTACCAGCCAGTTGTTACCGAAACCCGGTAAGGCGTGACGTACCATCTGCGGCAGCAGAATACGGCGGAACGCCAGCACTGAGCTCATGCCATACGCTTTAGCGGCTTCCATTTCGCCTTTGTCGACCGCCATGATCGCACCACGAAATGTCTCAGCCATGTAGGCACCGAAGATAAATCCGATCGTCAGTACACCGGCGATAAACGGACTGACATCAATGTAATCCGGCAGATAAGAAACCCACTCGTGATTCGGATCACTGGAAGTGAACCAGTTATTCAGCCACTCATTGATGGCATACAAGCTGTTGTTAAGCAGGATCTGTCCGCCAAAGAAAATCAACATCATCAGCACCAGATCCGGGATGCCGCGAATAATAGTGGTGTAAACGGTCGCGACTGCGCGCGCCGAACGATAAGGTGACATTTTGGCAAGTGCACCCAACATACCAAGTACCATCGCAAGCAGCAGTGATAACAACGCCACTTCGATGGTCAGAACCGCCCCTTTTAGAATAGAGGCTTCATATCCCTGTAAATCCAGCATAAAAAAATGTTTCCTAGTCCTAGGGTCAATCCGGTTAACTCAATGGATTCGCTGTTCTCTCGAAAGAGTCATGTTAGTCACACAGGATCACCTGACCCTAAACACCTGGTTGCCGGGTACTGCTACGAACTAGGAGCCAGCAACCAGGAATGCCTTTTGTCTTTCAGCGCGGCCTTATGGCCGGCAGCCCAGCATTACCACTGGAGACAAGCGGGCTAATTATTCACCGTAAACGTCGTACTTAAAGTACTTCGCCGCGATCTTCTGGTATTCACCTTTGCTACGCAGCGCGTCGATTGCTGCGTTCAGTTTGTCCGTCAGATCTTTATCTTGTTTGCGAGTCGCGATACCGAAACCTTCACCAAACCATTTTGGATCAGTCAAAGAAGGGCCAACGAATTCGTAGTTTTCGCCACCTTCTTTGTTCAGCACGCCATCTTCCAGCGCTGAAGCATCGCCCAGTACAGCGGCAATACGACCGTTTGCCAAGTCAAGGTAAGCTTCATCAAATGAACCGTAACGAACAATTTCTACCGAGTCACCGTAGTTATCTGTCAGGTATTTGTCGTGAGTAGTCGCACGCTGCACACCAATTTTCACACCTTTCAGACCATCAGCAGAAAAATCCAGGTTAGCGCCTTTCTTAGCGATAAATTTATTTGGAATCAACGCGTACTTATGAGTAAAGTCGACCTTCTTACGACGTTCGTCAGTGATAGACATCGCCGCAATAATCGCATCGTACTTACGCGCCAGCAGTGACGGAATAATACCGTCCCAGTCCTGAGGGACGATCTTACATTGCACCTGCATTTCTGCGCACAGTGCATTGGCCATATCCACATCAAAACCCTGCAGTGAACCATCTGCTTCAGTCCAGCTGAACGGCGGGTACGCGCCTTCAATACCGAAACGTACGGTTGTCCATTCTTTAGCCTGTGCAACACCTGTTGCAGCTGTCGCGGCTAATGCTGCCACTAGTAACCACTTTTTCATTTCCATACTCCTGTGATCGTATTGTTTTGTTTATAAAATTTTTAATTAAAAAAATTAGTATAGGTGAACTGTCCGTCGCTGCCGTCTTACATCCTGTGCAGACCACATGACTCCTCTGCTTTATCGTCGGTACGAAGGCAATAAACTCAGTAAATCGAGGAAATAAACTGCTTCAGACGCTGTGAATCCGGATTCTTAAATAATTTAGCCGGATCACCCTGCTCTTCAACCCGTCCCTGATGCAAGAACATCACGTGGTTAGACACATCGCGGGCAAACGCCATTTCATGCGTCACCACCAGCATGGTGCGGCCTTCTTCGGCCAAGTCCCGCATTACGCCTAAAACCTCACCAACCAACTCGGGATCGAGAGCTGATGTCGGTTCATCAAACAGCATCACTTCCGGATCGACAGCTAAAGCCCGCGCAATCGCGGCACGTTGCTGCTGACCACCGGACAGGTGACCCGGATAATAATCACGCCGTTCGTATAAACCTACTTTTTTCAGCAATAGTTCGGCATTTTCAATAGCTTGTGCTTTAGGTACACCAAGAACGTGCACCGGAGCTTCAATCACGTTCTCCAGTACCGTCATGTGTGACCACAGATTGAAGCCCTGAAAAACCATCGCCAGGCGTGAACGGATACGCTGCACCTGTTTTTCATTGGCTGGTGAAGAGTGACCCTGACGGTCTTTCTTCATCTGAATTTGTTCGCCCTTAACCCAAATATCCCCTGCTGTCGGGGTTTCGAGCAAGTTAATGCATCTTAGAAAGGTACTTTTACCCGAGCCGGATGATCCGATAATCGAAATTACGTCACCCTTGTGAGCCTGAAGAGAAATGCCCTTCAGTACTTCATTCTGGCCAAAAGTTTTGTGCAGGTCTTTTATATCCAGCGCTGGTACATCTGTCATGCGCTCTAACTCCCTGAATTTTATATCTGTCGAGCTTTCGCTCTTAATTTTCGATACAAACTAGCATTGTCACCCTTAACATGCAACAAATTATTAACCTGCAAAACAATGATATTTAGTTGTTTTATCTGAGTATAAATTCATATTTTAGCCAATTCATCTTCAAAATACGCATATAAACACATTGTACAAGCACAATATTCCACTCAGATTCATTAACATTTTCGTAAAAACACGAACTGGTACTAAATTTATCATTAACACATTTCACGTTTTGCTAAATGTCTGTGTTCCACTTTGGAAATGGTAGTAAACATTACACACTGAAATATATTTTCCTGATGACTGAACGTTATGTGGCTGATTTCTCTCCCAATATGTAGCTTTCTTTCATTTCGGTTCTTTACCTGATCAAGATCAATCAGCCTCCGATTTAAGCACGTTAAACTCGCCACTAATAAAAGTATTAATAATACCATCCACTTTATAGGGTTAACTGTCTCCACACCGGCTCTCAGCCCGTGCGGTCAAGGTTTCCCCCTGTGACAACGACGTGTTTTTCAAAATTAAATCAAAAATTACTTACTTTTAAATATGAGGAATCTATGTCAGACGTAGCCAACCTAGAGCGCTCAGACATCGACACACAGAGCTACAGTGAGCTCCATCGTCCTGCATCTGAGTTTGCAAGCCGTTCCGATTATCTTGATCACGAACTGCAGATCATGAAACCGCGCCGTTTCGGTCTCAATTTGCCCGGACGTGATTTTCGTTTTGAACTGGAAGACCTGGTCCCCGCTCTGGCTGGTACTATCGGTATTATCGCGATGTATTCTGCGGTGATGATGTCCTGGGCCGATGGTCTGACTCAGGCCTGGGACCATATTAACCTCGGTAAAGAGTTCGCCATCGAAGTCTCCCGGGTAGAAATGCTGCTGCCAGCACTGTTTTTCTGTGTGCTGGCCTCTGGCTTTATTAACCCCAAAGCCAACCTGGCAGGCAACCACGGACCAATGATCCCTCTTATCGGCTCTATTGCACTGGCCGGTGCCCACCCTCTTGCATTGGCTATCCTGCTTGGCGTATTCGGTTTACTGCTGAGCTACTTTAAGGGTGGCTCCAAGCTGGTCAACCTGACCTCTGAAGGCACTGCCGGTGGTCTGCTCATCTTCCTTGGTTTTACCGGTACCATGAGTCAGATTACTTCGATTCAAACCTGGGCCACCAACCTGCAGTCTGCAGATGTCGTGGCGGGAAGCATGGGCTATGTCGGCTTAGTCGTACTGGGCATCAACATCGTTATCTACGCGATTCTGGCCAAGTTAAGTCTGCGCTGGCTGGCTATCCCGGTCTGTGCAATGAGCGGGCTGCTGATCGCCATGGTATTTGGCGCGGGGTTTGATTTGCGTTTTGAAACCCAGATGGGTCTGCCAAACCTGAACCCGGTCTACTGGTGGGGATCAACGACAGAAGGCTGGATGCTGGGTCTGCCAAATCTGCAACACTTCATCGCTTCGCTGCCGTTTGCCATCCTCGCCGTTGCAATGTGGTCACCGGACTTTCTGGGTCACCGAATCTTCCAGGAGCTCAACTATCCGCGTAAGACTGAAAAAGTGCTGATGGACGTCGATGACACCATGACCATGTGTTCCGTTCGTCAAATGGTGGGCACTGCACTGGGTGGCGGTAACATCACTTCGTCATGGGGCACCTATATGATTCCTGCGGCTATCGCTAAACGTCCGATTCCCGGTGGCGCCATTATTCTCGGTCTGCTGGTCATGACCATCGCTATTCTTGGCTTCCCGATGGACGTTGCCGTCTGGCCACCGGTCATGCGCTGTGCCCTGCTGGTTGGCGTGTTCCTGCCCCTGCTGGAAGCAGGCATGCAAATGATTAAAGACACTAAATCGTCACAAGCAGCTGGTATCTGTATTTTCGGCTCAGCCGTGGTTAACCCGGTTCTTGCCTGGGCACTGACGATGCTGCTGGATAACAACGGTTTGATTGGTGACAAAGAGCGCGCCGCTAAGCTTTCCTTTGTTGATAAAGTGGTCATTCCGGGTGGTGTGTTAATTATCTGTTTAGTGGCTATGCTTGCTGTGGGCATGCTAGAGAGCCAGTACGGCTTGCAAGCATGGCTGCACTGATAGGCAACATGAATCAACCGCATTGATAGCGCTTCGGCCTGTGACTTTAAAGTGGCTGACCGCAGTGAATTCAGCAACATTCTTGGGTAGTGCCAGTCACTACCCAAACTTTATTTTAATTTTTTAACTTTTATTGATTTAGTTTAAGGTTTGCGGATTTTTTTTAGCTTAAATTGTCAATCAAGGGAAACAAATACCAATATCTATATTCAAACAGGTGAGTATCTTTTTCGTGAAGTGAACTAGGATACCGAATTAAATTTGAATACAGATATTGTTATTAAGAGTGTACTGCTTCTCTCCTGTCAGAGAGATAGCTGGCTCAACGGCGAAACAGTACGTATATTTTTTTGCTACTAAAAAGGTAGGTATGTCATGGCAGAGCAATTTGCTAAAGCTTGGGAAGGTTTTGCAGCAGGTGACTGGCAAAACGAAGTAAACGTTCGTGATTTCATTCAGAAGAACTACACACCGTACGAAGGCGACGAATCTTTCCTTGTTTCTGAAGGTACTGAAGCAACCAACAAGCTTTGGGCACAGGTAATGGAAGGCATCAAACAGGAAAACTCCACCCACGCTCCTGTTGATTTTGATACTTCAGTTATCTCTACCATCACTGCTCACGATGCAGGCTACATCAATAAAGATCTGGAAACGATTGTTGGTCTTCAGACTGAAAAACCACTGAAACGTGCCATCATCCCTAACGGCGGTATCCGCATGGTTGAGGGTTCTTGTAAAGTGTACGGCCGTGAGCTGGATCCTCAAGTCTCAAAAATCTACTCCGAGTACCGTAAAACTCACAACCAGGGTGTATTTGATATCTACACACCTGACATCATCAAATGTCGTAAGTCCGGCGTTCTGACCGGTCTGCCAGATGCCTACGGACGTGGCCGTATCATCGGTGACTACCGTCGTATCGCTCTGTACGGTATCGACTTCCTGATGAAAGACAAATTTGCTCAGTTCAGCTCTCTGCAAGCGAAATTCGAAAATGGCGAAGATCTGCAACTGACCATGCAACTGCGTGAAGAAGTGGCTGAACAGCACCGTGCGCTTGGCCAAATCAAAGAGATGGCAGCAAAATACGGCTACGATATTTCTCGTCCGGCTGAAACCGCACAAGAAGCGATTCAGTGGACTTACTTCGGCTACCTGGCTGCAGTGAAATCGCAAAACGGCGCGGCCATGTCTCTGGGTCGTACTTCAACCTTCCTGGATGTGTACATTCAGCGTGATATCGAAGCGGGTAAACTGACTGAAGAACAAGCTCAGGAAATGATCGACCACTTCGTGATGAAACTGCGTATGGTACGTTTCCTGCGCACTCCTGAGTACGATGAACTGTTCTCTGGCGACCCAATCTGGGCAACGGAATCTATGGGCGGTATGGGCCTTGACGGCCGTACACTGGTCACTCGTACTAACTTCCGCTTCCTGAACAGCCTGTACACCATGGGTCCTTCTCCAGAGCCAAACATCACTGTGCTTTGGTCTGAAAGCCTGCCTGAAGGCTTCAAGAAGTTCTGTGCGAAAGTGTCTATCGACACCTCATCTATCCAGTATGAGAACGATGACCTGATGCGTCCGGACATGGAATCTGACGACTACGCCATTGCATGTTGTGTATCACCAATGGTGGTCGGCAAACAGATGCAGTTCTTCGGTGCTCGTGCCAACCTGGCAAAAACCATGCTGTACACCATCAACGGTGGTGTGGATGAGAAACTGAAAATCCAGGTCGGCCCTAAGATGGAAAAAATCAGCGCCGAAGTTCTGGACTACGATGACCTGATGCAACGCATGGACCACTTCATGGACTGGCTGGCAAAACAGTACGTTACTGCACTGAACGCGATTCACTTCATGCATGACAAATACAGCTATGAAGCGTCTCTGATGGCTCTGCATGATCTGGACGTGAAACGTACTATGGCATGCGGTATTGCTGGTCTGTCTGTTGCGGCTGACTCTCTGTCTGCTATCAAGTACGCGAAAGTGAAACCAGTACGTGACGAAGACGGCGTAGCGATCGACTTCCAAATCGAAGGCGATTACCCTAAATTTGGTAACAACGACCCTCGTGTTGATGATATCGCTTGCCAGCTGGTCACCATGTTCATGAACAAGATTCGTGCACTGAAAACTTACCGCAATGCGATTCCGACTCAGTCTATCCTGACTATCACTTCAAACGTGGTATACGGTAAGAAAACAGGTACGACACCTGACGGTCGTAAAGCAGGCGCGCCATTTGCACCGGGTGCTAACCCAATGCACGGCCGTGATGAGAAAGGCGCCGTCGCCTCTCTGACTTCAGTCGGTAAACTGCCGTTTGCAGATGCGAAAGATGGTATCTCGTACACCTTCTCTATCGTACCAAATGCACTGGGTAAAGATACTGAAGCGCAGAAAGCGAACCTGGCGGGTCTAATGGATGGTTACTTCCACCACGAAGCGGGTATCGAAGGTGGTCAGCACCTGAACGTGAACGTACTGAACCGTGAAACGCTGCTTGATGCAGTGAAACATCCAGAGAAATATCCGCAGCTGACTATCCGTGTATCCGGTTACGCAGTGCGCTTTAACTCTCTGACTACTGAGCAGCAACAAGACGTTATCGCTCGTACTTTCACTGACTCACTGTAATCGCTGAGCTGATTAACACACTCTGTTAATGCGCAATCCCCGCTCCTGGAGCGGGGATTTTTTCTTATCAACAGGCATCACCGCCTGCGCTCTGTATTCGATACCAACAACAGCAGCGCCCGGAGATTTGTTTAACGCAGTGAAAGTAACAACCTACTGATTCATAAAAAGTTCAATACTGAGAATGCACCCTCAGTGGCGAGATGTCGCACGCAAATTTAACCTCACTTAAGGTAAGGTAAAGCTATTTTCACCCCCCTTTTTGTAATAAAATAACGAAAACAGTCAGCAAACGAGAGCAGCTTATGTCTACTACTGGTCGTATCCATTCTTTTGAGTCTTGCGGTACCGTTGATGGTCCGGGAATCCGATTCATTATTTTTCTGCAGGGTTGCTTATTCCGTTGCAAATATTGTCATAACCGCGATACCTGGGATACCCATGTCGGCAAGGAAGTGACGGTCGATGAAATCATCACAGAAGCCAAATCCTACCGCCACTTTATGCGCGCATCCGGCGGTGGCGTCACCTGTTCCGGTGGCGAATCTATGCTACAACCTGAATTTGTGCGTGACTTTTTCCGCGCAGCTCAGGCTGAGGGCATGCACACTTGCCTCGATACCAACGGTTATATTCGTAAATACACGCCTGTTATTGATGAAGTACTTGAAGCAACCGATCTGGTGATGCTGGACATCAAACAGATGCAGGATGAAATTCATCAGAATCTGGTGGGAGTCTCCAACAAACGTACCCTGGATTTTGCCCGTTATCTGCATAAACTGGGTAAAACCACGTGGCTGCGTTATGTCGTGGTACCGGGGTATACCGATGACGAAGAGTCAGCCCACCTGCTTGGCCAGTTTATCCAAGATATGGACAATATAGAGAAAATTGAACTGCTGCCTTATCACAAACTGGGGGCACACAAATGGGAAGCGATGGGCGAAGAGTATCCGCTTGAAGGCGTTAATCCGCCGAGCAAAGAAACCATGGATAACATCGTAGCAGTTCTTGAGCAGTATCACTCAAACGTAAAATACTGATTTAATCTGCGCCGCGAATCGTAAACAATACCAGCCTGATGCTGGTATTGTTTTGGAGTTTACGTGGCGCCTGAAACTGTCTTCTCTCTGATCATCGCCCTGACCTTTGTTGTCATTGCCTTGCGCGATGTGCGGACCAATTTCTGGCCCAAGTTTAGCGCTGATAAATCATTTCAGCATCTGACCTTTTTTGTCATCTTCGCCCTGTTTCTGCTCTGGTCAGCGCGCGCCAGCGTCAAGCAAGACCTGCACATTCATTTTCTCGCCCTGACAACATTAACCATGATGTACGGCTGGCGCTGTGCTTATTTCCTAACCATCCCTGTGATTGGCGCCCTGATGACAGTTGGCAGCCTCAGTGCTGCTGACGCCCTGCATACGCTGATGATTTCTGCGCTGCTGCCAATTTTAATCAGCTACGCAGTTTTTGCTCTCAGTTATCATTATCTGCCACGTAATATTTTTGTATTTATTTTCGTGGCCGGCTTCTTCAATGGCGGTCTTACCGCGCTGCTGCACCTGCTGTTCAACTCGCTGTATCAATACACATTCACTCGCTACGACTGGGCGACCATCGTCGATAATTACCTGATGCTGGCCCCATTGATCGCTTTTCCGGAGGGGCTACTTAACGGCATGGCCCTGGCCATCCTGTCGGTATTCAAGCCTGAATGGCTGAGAGTCTTTTCAGATCGGGATTACATTTACAATCACTATCACAACAAGTAATCCGCAACTCTGTTTTCGTTACCTTTTGTGCCTGTAATAAGAGCATGCGTGACTGGGTAGCCTGTATCGGACCAAAGCAGAATTTGATCAAAGACGGGAAAGATAATTTTGATTTTCTGACGCAGATAGGTGGTCAGATCAAGATTGACCAATCATGAAAACTGGTAATCTTAATTTAGCAAAATTACACAATTTAACTTTAGTGAGGCCAGCGATGGAAATGACTAACGCACAACGTCTTATCCTGTCTAACCAGTACCAGTTAATGTCTCAGCTCGATCCGGCCAATGCCGCTCAGTACAAACGTCTGCGCACCATTGTAGAGCGTGGTTACGAGCTGCAGATGCGTGAACTCAATAAAGAGTTCGGATGTCTGTCTGAAGCACAATGCCGTGAAGTCATCGATATTATGGAGATGTATCACGCGATGCAGGAATCCCATAACCTGCTCAAAGATGCCGAGCGCGCTGACGTGGATAGCCGTCGCCTGAACTTCCTCGGTTTTGATCTCGCAGCCGAAGCATCGTTGGTCAATTATGTGCGCTTTCTGGTGAATTCAGAAGGACTGTACCCACAATTTGAACAAGGCGACCACCACTTTAACAGCCAGGTACCGATGTTGGATAAATATCGCCGTATGCTGGTGACATGGCATACTTGCCCTCGTCAGTACCATTTATCCGCGGCTGAGCTGCGTCAGATCGTCAGTGCCTGAACACCCTTGTCTTAAGAGCTATACAGAATAAAGAAAAAGGCCGGATAAATTCCGGCCTTGTCACTATCAACATTGGTACATAATACCAATATCAGAACTGGTACATAATACCAATCGTACCCATGGTCGCAGCACTGGAACCGACCACCGGGCTGTCAGATACTGTACTGTCCAGGTTCGAATAACGGATACCACCGTTAACCTTAATATTCTGCGTCACCTGCCAATAGGCAGAAGCACCGATAAAGTATTGTCCGTCCCATCCGGCATCAAATTCTCTCAGCCCGGTGCGATCCGATTCCGCTTTCGACACTCCGTACAAATGGTTATTAAGCTGACTCGAGTTGTACGAGTAACCGATACTCGGGGTCAGGCCCCAGTTGCCGAAATTGAACGGCATGCGCCACGCAAGTTCACCGTACAAACCATTGTGCCGCCCGGCCACGTCACCACCAAAGGTCGCTTCCCATACACCAGCCAGGGTGCGCAATTGATAACTGACCCCACCAAGAGCGGTGGACTTACGTTTGTCCAGCTGGCGGATCTGCGCATCATCCGAATCTTCCGGCTGTAATGTACGAGGATCATAAGCAAGGCGGAAAATGATATTTTGCTGTGAGCCGCGAGGGAACAGACGGTACCCTGCATTGAAGCCGCGCAAAAACAGGTGTTCGCCTTCATAGCCAATCACAGGGATCACCGTGCGATCCGAGTCTGTGTCCTTATAAACCGCTGGCGAGTACGCCGCCGCCACCCCTACAGACCACGGAGAAGTGTCGGCTTGAGCTGCTGTAGCCATCAGCAACGCAGCCGCAGCCACGCTTAACGAAGTAGAGTTTAATCGCATACTTTGTGAACTCGTTGCATATGTTTAAGAGCTAACGATGATATATCCTGCCCTGTGCAGACACAATCTTTGCCCCGTTTTTTCTCGGTTTTCCGCCCCAATCCGGTGATTTCTCATCCTGACCGCCCCTTCATGGCACTGCTTTTGCTGAGGATATATCCAGCATAACCATTGAACATTTAGTTCCTATTCATCGTAAAAACATTGTGAGCGTAAGACGTAATTTCAATCACGAAATTGAAATAAATACATAATCTCTAAGCAAAATCGACAATACCGAACTAGGCTTAAGTTGTTAGGGAATTGTGTTTTTAAGCGGTTGTATGTCACTACGACATTTTTAGAGGGGAATTACTATGAGTATTTTTGACCACTTTCAGGCACGCTACGAAGCAGCCAAGGACGAAGAGCTTTCCATTCAGGAATTTCTTGCTCTGTGTAAAGAAGACAAAAGTGCTTACGCCAATGCTGCCGAGCGCTTACTGATGGCCATTGGCGAACCCAAGCTTGTGGATACGTCCAAAGACTCTCGCCTGAGCCGACTTTTCTCCAACCGGGTCATTTCGCGCTATAAAACGTTCGAAGACTTCTACGGTATGGAGGAAGCCATTGAACAAATCGTTTCTTATCTGAAACATGCGGCCCAAGGCCTTGAAGAACGCAAACAAATTCTGTACTTACTCGGCCCGGTGGGCGGCGGTAAGTCATCGCTGGCTGAAAAACTGAAAGCATTAATGCAACAGATGCCGATTTACGTCTTGTCAGTCAACGGTAAACGCAGTCCGGTCAACGACCATCCATTTTGTCTGTTCGATGTCAACGAAGACGGCGACCTGCTGCAAAAAGAGTATGGTATCGAAAAACGTTACCTGCGCTCAATTATGTCTCCTTGGGCGGCTAAGCGCCTGCATGAATTTGGCGGCGACATCACCAAATTTAAAGTGGTCAAAGTACGTCCTTCCATTCTCGACCAGATTGCCGTGGCGAAAACTGAACCAGGCGATGAAAATAACCAAGACATCTCATCTCTGGTCGGTAAGGTCGACATTCGTCAACTTGAGCACTTCTCACAAGACGATCCTGATGCCTACAGCTACTCAGGCGCGCTGTGTCGTGCCAACCAGGGGTTGATGGAATTCGTCGAGATGTTCAAAGCGCCAATTAAGGTGCTGCACCCGTTACTGACTGCCACACAGGAAGGTAACTATAACGGTACCGAAGGCCTGTCTGCGCTGCCGTTTGACGGCATGATTCTGGCCCACTCTAATGAATCGGAATGGCAGACTTTCCGCAACAACAAGAACAACGAAGCATTTCTCGACCGGGTTTACATTGTGAAAGTGCCATACTGTCTGCGTGTGTCTGAAGAGGTGAAAATTTATCAGAAACTGCTCGACCACAGTGAACTGTCCAACGCGCCGTGCGCGCCAAGCACTCTGGATCTGCTCGCCCAATTCAGTGTGCTGTCACGCTTGAAAGCCCCGGAAAATTCGTCAATCTTCTCGAAGATGCGGGTTTATGACGGTGAAACACTGAAAGACACTGACCCGAAAGCGAAAAGCTATCAGGAATATCGCGATTACGCTGGTGTTGACGAAGGGATGTCCGGCCTGTCGACTCGTTTCGCCTTTAAGATCCTGTCGCGCGTGTTCAACTTCGACCAAATCGAAGTGGCCGCAAACCCGGTCCACCTGTTCTACGTGATTGAACAACAGGTTGAACGCGAACAATTCCCGCAGGAAACCGCCGATCGCTACCTGGAATTTGTGAAAGGTTATCTGGTACCGCGTTATGTCGAGTTCATTGGTAAAGAGATTCAGACCGCTTATCTTGAGTCTTACTCCGAATACGGTCAGAACATCTTCGACCGCTACGTGACGTATGCTGATTTCTGGATTCAGGATCAGGAATACCGTGATCCGGAAACCGGCCAGCTATTCGACCGCTCAGCCCTGAACAGTGAACTGGAAAAAATTGAAAAAACCGCCGGTATCAGTAATCCGAAGGATTTCCGTAATGAGATCGTTAACTTCGTATTGCGTGCCCGCGCCAACAACAATGGCCAAAATCCGGTTTGGACCAGTTACGAAAAACTGCGTACGGTCATCGAGAAGAAAATGTTCTCCAATACAGAAGAGTTACTTCCTGTTATCTCTTTCAATGCGAAAACCTCTTCTGAAGATCAGAAGAAACACGACAACTTTGTCGCTCGTATGATGGAGAAAGGCTATACAGAGAAGCAAGTACGCTTGCTGTCTGAGTGGTATTTACGCGTGCGTAAATCCTCTTAACAGCTAGCCACCCCTGAGCAAAAAGGTGACGGCGCCCCAAGCGCCTCACCTGACTCCGGTCAGATGATGGTGACGGCACAACCGTCCCTCATCCATGAGTTCAGGGAATGCCCCAGGCGGTAGGAGCAAGTGATTGCTCACTGAGGGATGTTTACAGGGAGAATCTCATGGCGCAGTTTATCGATAGAAGGTTGAACGGTAAGAACAAGAGCGCAGTCAACAGACAGCGCTTCTTACGCCGTTACAAGGAGCAGATTAAGGAATCGGTTGCCGATGCCGTTAATCGTCGCTCAATCACCAATACCGAAACCGGTGAAGATGTCTCGATTCCGAACCGTGACATCAAAGAGCCCTCTTTCCATCAAGGCAAAGGCGGGCACAGAGAACGCGTTCACCCCGGCAATGACCAGTTCACCCGCGGTGACAAAATTGAACGGCCAAAAAGTGGCCAGGGAGGCGGTTCGGGTGAAGGTGAAGCCAGCCCGGACGGCGAAGGTCAGGACGATTTTGTATTTCAGATTTCCAAAGATGAGTATCTCGATATTCTGTTTGAAGATCTGGAACTGCCTAACCTGGAAAAAAACCAACTCAACAAGATTACCGAGTGGAAAAATCATCGCTCAGGTTTCCAGACAGCAGGTGTGCCTGCCAATATCGCTATCGTGCGGTCACTGCAGCAATCGCTGGCCCGTCGTACTGCGATGACGGCAGGCAAACGCCGTTTGATGCGTGAACTTGAACTTGAGCTGGATCGCATTCAAAACAGTGAACCGGCACAGTTACTTGAAGAGCGTCGCATCAGGCAGGAGATCGAGGATCTGCGCAAAAAAATCGACAGTGTCCCGTTCATTGACACCTTCGACTTACGCTTTAAGAACTATGAGAAACGCCCGGTACCCTCTAGCCAGGCAGTGATGTTCTGTCTAATGGACGTTTCCGGCTCAATGGATCAGGCGACCAAAGATATCGCCAAACGTTTTTATGTTTTGCTCTATCTGTTCCTGACCAGAACCTATGAAAACGTGGAAGTGGTGTTTATTCGCCACCACACCCAAGCAAAAGAAGTCGATGAACACGAGTTTTTCTACTCGCAGGAAACCGGCGGTACCATAGTCTCCAGCGCACTGAAACTGATGGATGAAATCATCCGGGAACGCTATCCGCTTGGTGAATGGAACATCTATGGCGCACAGGCCTCGGACGGCGATAACTGGGCCGATGACTCGCCGCGCTGTAAAGAGCTGCTGACCAATAAGCTGTTACCGTGTTGTCAGTATTACGCTTACATCGAGATCACGCGTCGTTCACATCAGACACTTTGGCACGAGTACGAAAAACTCCAGCCTTCATTTGGTAATTTTGCCATGAAAAATATCCGCAGTGTGGAAGACATTTTCCCTGTGTTCAGAGAATTGTTCCACAAGGAAACGGCATAAGGGGGAGCGCATATGACGACGAAAACCAAAGCCGCGCCGAAGCGTAAGCCAAAAAGTAAGCTGCTGCCGGATGGTCCGGACTGGACCTTCGACCTGCTGGAGCGTTACCACACCGAAATTAAACGGGTGGCAGAACATTACCGGTTAGACACCTATCAGAACCAGATTGAGGTGATCACCTCTGAGCAAATGATGGATGCCTACTCGAGCATTGGTATGCCGATTAACTATAACCACTGGTCATTCGGTAAAAAGTTCATCCAGACCGAGCAAAACTACAAACATGGCCAGATGGGTCTGGCTTATGAGATCGTAATTAACTCCGATCCGTGTATTGCCTATTTAATGGAGGAAAATACGGTCACCATGCAGGCACTGGTTATGGCCCACGCCTGTTATGGTCACAATTCGTTTTTCAAAGGGAACTACCTATTCCAGACCTGGACCGATGCCAGTTCGATCATCGACTATCTACTGTTCGCGAAAAATTACATCGCCGAATGTGAAGAGAAGTACGGTGTCGCGGACGTAGAAAAACTGCTCGACTCCTGTCATGCGCTGATGAATTACGGTGTCGACCGTTACAAACGTCCGGAAAAGATCTCGATAGCGGAAGAAAAAGCGCGTCAGGAAGAGCGTGAGGCCTATCTGCAATCCCAGGTTAACGCCTTGTGGCGCACCGTGCCGAAAAAGGCCCAGGAAGAAGAAGTCCAGCGCCACTTCCCGAGTGAACCGCAGGAAAACATTCTCTATTTTGTCGAGAAGCATGCACCGCTACTCGAGCCCTGGCAGCGCGAAATCGTGCGCATCGTGCGTAAAGTCAGCCAGTATTTCTATCCTCAGAAACAGACTCAGGTAATGAACGAAGGTTGGGCGACCTTCTGGCATTATACCATCCTCAACCATATGTACGACGAAGGCTTGGTTTCAGATAAGTTTATTCTGGAGTTTCTGCACAGCCACACCAGTGTGGTGGCGCAGCCGCCTTATAACAGCCCTTACTACAGCGGTATCAACCCTTATGCACTGGGTTTTGCTATGTTCCGCGACATCCGCCGCATCTGTGAAGAGCCCACTGATGAAGACCGGGAATGGTTTCCTGATCTGGCCGGCAGTGACTGGCTGGACGCCGTGCACTTTGCGATGCATAACTTCAAAGATGAAAGCTTTATCAGTCAGTACTTATCACCCAAACTGATCCGCGATTTTAAACTGTTTGCGATCAGCGATGATGACCATAAAAACTTTATCGAGGTGAGTGCCATCCACGATGACCTGGGCTATCGCCAGATCCGAGAAAAACTGGCGTCCCAATACAATCTCAGTAACTTAGAACCAAACATTCAAGTCTACAACGTGGATGTCAGAGGTGACCGTTCGCTCACGCTGCAATACATTCCACAAGATAGAATTCCTTTAGATCCAAGCTACGAGGAGGTGCTGAAACATATGCACCGTCTATGGGGTTTTGAAGTCAAACTAGAGGAGGTCAAAGAAACAGGAAGACGAGAGATCCTCTCAACCTGCCCAAAGAAGAATGATCACGACAGTAACGTGTGATCTGGGCAAAAAACACAACATCTAACACTCACTTTAATAACAAAGCCCCAGGATTCTGGGGCTTTGCATTTATTAGGTCGAGTTGTCAGGTAACCACAAAGGTCAATTGCCGTCAAAGACCGTTCAACCAGCAACTATCTTGCGTACTGCGGCCAAATCTTCCGGAGTATCGACCCCCGCCGGAGGGGCTTCCAGGGCCACGGCTACGTGAATCTTTTCGCCGTACCAGAGAACCCGCAACTGCTCGAGGCTTTCGATTTTTTCCAGCTGACTCGGCTGCCAGTTTATATAGGTATTAATGAAGCCTGCACGGTAAGCATAGATACCAATATGGCGCATCAGCGGTTGCACAATGTTCTTGTCCTGAGCGAAATTATCGCGATCCCAGGGAATCGTGGCACGGCTGAAGTACAGCGCATAGCCATCCTTGTCAGTGACAACTTTAACCGCGTTTGGATTAAACACTTCTTCCGCATCGCTGATTTCCACGGCCAGCGTGGCCATTGGCGCGCTGCTGGCAGCCAGATTATCCGCGACCTGGCGCACAATGCTCGGCGGGATCAGTGGCTCGTCGCCCTGCACATTAACAATGATGTGATCATCTTCGATGCCCATCAGTTGCACCACTTCTGCCAGGCGCTCAGTGCCTGACTGATGGTCAGCAGAGGTCATGCACACCGTACCACCAAACGCTTCAACGGCACTTTTCACCCGCTCATCATCTGTTGCGACGATGACACGTTCCGCACCAGCTTGCATTGCCTGTTCGTAAACCCACTGCACCATCGGCTTACCACCAATGTCCGCCAGTGGTTTACCCGGCAAACGGGTTGACTGGTAACGAGACGGAATAACGACCGTAAAAGACATTAGCGTCCCTCATCCATCGACATGGTACGCGCTTCAGTTTCAAGCAGGACCGGGATGCCCTCTTTGATTGGATAAGCCAGGCGGTCTAATTTGCAAATCAGTTCCTGATTATCTTTGTCGTAAGTCAGTTTGCCTTTACATACCGGGCAAGCGACAATCTCAAGCAGACGGTGATCCATACTGTTCCATTACCTCTTTAATAGTTTCCACAATGCACTGTTCATCTTCGGCGGCAATCTGCGCAGATACCGGTAGATACCACCAGTTATCCTGGGCAAAGCCGGTGCATTTCACGGCATCTTTTTCTGTCATTATGACGTTGTCTCCGCGCATGGCGAGCGCCTTCAGCTCGGAGACATCAAAATTCTTATGGTCGGCAAAACTGTGCGTGACTACAGGCGTCGCGCCCAGTTGCTGCAGGGTGTTAAAAAATCGTGGTGGATGACCGATACCGGCCCAGGCCACTACGTTACCCAACTCACTCACCGGCAACTGCTGTTTGGTCACCAGATTGACGGCTAAATCTGCCTGCAGTGTCATGGCAATTTCGCCATCCTGCGCTTCACCGCCATTGGTGATGATAAAATCCACTTCTTTCAGGCGTCGCAAGGATTCGCGCAGTGGTCCCAGAGGGATCATCTGTTCATTGCCAAACCGGCGTACGCCATCCACAACCACAAATTCGATATCACGTTCCAGGGCATAATGTTGCAGCCCGTCATCGGTCACCACTATATCCACACCCTGGGCCAACAAGGTTTTCACCGCGTTGGCCCGCACCGGATCGACGGCAACCGGCACTCCGGTACGCTGCTGAATCAGTTTCGGTTCATCACCGCAGTGCGCAGTCGGCGTCGTGTTCTGTACCAGCAATGGATAACGCGGTGCTTTGGCACCATAACCGCGTGATACCACACCCGGCTTATAGCCTAACTTTTGCAACGTCTCCACCAGCCAGATCACAACCGGTGTTTTACCGTTACCACCCGCGGTGATATTACCCACCACAATCACAGGAATCGGCGCGTGATAACGCTTTTTCTTTCCCGATTCAAAGTCGCGACGGCGTGAGCGGCTTATCATGCCGAACACCCGACTCAGTGGCCACAACAGGGGCCACAATACATATCGCATCGGATGTTGGTGAAACCAAATTTTCTCGATCATGCTCTGTTCACCAGCCAGCGCTTAGCCTTCACCAAACTGGATACGGTGCAGTTGTGCATAAGCGCCGTCTTGTTGCAATAACTCGGCGTGTTTACCACGTTCAATAATTTCACCTTCATCCACAACCAGAATTTCATCTGCTTGTTCGATAGTAGACAAACGGTGCGCAATAACCAGCACAGTTTTGTTCTTCTGCAGTTCATCCAGCGCCGCCTGAATCGCACGTTCTGATTCAGTATCCAGCGCAGACGTCGCCTCATCCAGAATCAGTACCGGCGCATCACGCAGTAAGGCACGGGCAATTGCAATACGCTGACGCTGGCCACCGGACAAGCTGGCCCCGTTCTCACCAATCATAGTGTCCAGACCATCGGCCATGTTATCGATAAAGTCCATCGCATGCGCCAGACGCGCCGCCGCTTCAATCTGCTCGCGACTGTATTCACCTTCCGCTGCATAAGCAATGTTATTGGCAATGGTGTCATTGAACAGATGGACATTTTGCGAAACCAGCGCGAAGTGCTGACGCAGATTAGTCAGTTTATAATCGCGTACATCGTGCCCATCGAGCTCAATGGAGCCAGAATCGACATCATAAAAACGGGTAAACAGGTTCGCTATGGTTGATTTACCCGATCCCGAACGCCCCACCAGAGCCACGGTTTTGCCTTGCGGAATATGGAAACTCACGTGCGATAAAGCCGGCTTTTCTTTACCCTGGTAGGTAAACGTCACATCGTTCACCGCAATGTCACCACGCGCTTTTTCAGTGTGGAAAGAGCCGTTGTCACGTTCTGTCTCCAGCGCCATCAGGTCAAACAGCGTCGAGCTTGCCGCCATACCGCGCTGGAAATCTGAAGTAACGTTGGTCAGTGCTTTTAGTGGACGCATCAAGCCAAACATCGCCGAGAAAATCACGGTAAAGGTGCCCGGAGTCAGTTGGTCACGAATCGAGTCGAAACTTGCCAGATAAAGCACCGCAACCAGCGCCATCGACGCGATCATCTGAATCACAGGGTTGGCGATGGCCTGGGCAGAAACCAGCTTCATCGTTTGCTGACGCATCTTATTGCTGACCGCTTCAAACCGTTTGCGCTCAACATCCTGACCACCATAGCTCAGCACCACTTTATGGCCTTTGAGCATCTGCTCAGCCGATGCCGTGACGTGGCCCATGGTGGTCTGCATGTTTTTCGAGATCTTACGAAAACGTTTCGAGACCACACGGATGCCGACCGCAACCAGAGGAGCCACCACCAGCAGGACCAGCGATAACTCCCAGCTGTTCCAGAACATCAGTACTAACAAGCCGACAATACTGGCACCTTCACGCACAATACTGACCAGCGCTTTACTGGTTGCTCCTGCAACCTGTTCAGTGTCGTAAGTAATGCGCGACAGCAGACCGCCCGTCGATTCACGGTCAAAAAAGCTGACCGGCATGTGCATAAACTGATTAAAAATCCGGCGACGCATCAGCATCACCACGTTGCCTGACACCCAGCTCAGACAGTAGGACGAGACAAAACCACTCATACCGCGCACAAACATCAGGCCGAGAATAATAAATGGCAGAGTCTTAAGAAAGTTGGACTCACTGTTGCCAAAACCTTCGTCCAGCAGAGGCTTCAGCAGGGAAATCATATAAGTATCAGAGACCGCATTAACAACCAGTGCGATAACAGCAACCACGAGCCCTGACTTGTACAGGCGAATGTAGGTCCACAAACGTTTAAAGGTTTGCCAGGTTGTTTCGTCAGAATTCAGTGACATAGATAGGCTTTATTTTGATGACAATATTGGCGCTCATTCTACCTCTTTACGCAGCATCTGCCTATACCAAGTCGAAGCTGTACTTTGGCGCATAGTCGATAAGTGGCGAGTTTGTGCGCGATATATCAATGAAACCTGGCCGCTCGCGCCGGTATCAATCCATTGTGCACCGGCCGCCTGATAGCGGGCAACCACCCGTGGATGAGGCAGATTCCATTGGTTGCCTTTAGCCAGTGACGCAATCGCAATCTTCGGTTGTACCCGTTCAATGAAGCCGGAGCTGGAAGAAGTCTGGCTGCCATGATGTGGTACGATCATCACATCACTCTTTACCACCGAAGGCTCGCGACTAAGTAACCACTCACCGACAGCCGTCACATCACCGGACAGCAGCAGCGAGTGACCAAATGTTTTATCTTCAATCCGAATCACACAGGAATGCAGATTGTCAGCCCGCGATACTTGCGCAGGAGGCCACAAGGCCGTCAACTCCAGCCCCTGCCAATGCCAGCGCTGCCCTTTCGTACAAGCCAGCCAGTCAGGATGCTGCTGACTGGCAATAATCCAGCCAGGCTGCAGACGCTCAATAACATCGGCCAGGCCTCCGGCGTGATCATTGTCAGTGTGGCTGATGATTACCCCATCGAGTTTCCCGGCCTGCCAGTAAACCAGCAGTGGCTCAATCAGGCTGCGCGCAAAACTGCCGCCGGGCCAGCTACGTGCGGTGTCATACAGCAGATAATGTCCGTGGCGCTCTATCATTACCGCCAGGCCATGCCCCACATCGAGCACTTCAACCCGCCAGCCGTCCTTATGCGGTATCGACAACCAGTGAGTCGCAAACAGCGCACCGATAGCCAGCAGCAAGCGCCGACTGATCACTTCACGTATGGCCCACAACACTAAGCCGGTCAGCAGCAGTAAGCTGCTGGTTTGGCTGACAGAGACCCAACTCGGCCCAACCCAATCCAAAGCATAATCGAGCGGGATAAAACTGATACCCACCCAATCCCATATCCATACGCTGTCAGGCAGTATCTGGCTCAGCAGTAACGCAATAAACAGTCCGGGCACAATCACCAGAGTAAACCAGGGAATAAACACCAGATTATACAGGGCTGAGCTGAGACTGAATCCGGCGAAGAAAAACGCGGAAACCGGTAACATTAGCAACGTAAGGCTGAACTGACTATAGAGCAGTTTTTTCCACCAGGGACGCTGTGAAGCCGCATCGCACACGTGATAAAGCACAATACCGACCGCGAGAAACGATAACCAGAAGCTGCGACTGAGCGAAGAGAATGGCACCAGCAGCAAAACCACAGCCAAAGTGAGCAGCAGACGCTGCGGGGCCGTAATAGTAACCCGGCTGAGCGTCAACGCTACGTTGAGCCAACACATGATAAGCGCACGTTGTGTGGGGATGGTAAAACCGGCCAGCCACGCGTACCCCAGAGCCAGACAAGCACCAAGTAGCATCGGGCTCCACAACAGATGGCGATGAATACGCATCAGAGGCAGGCCAAGCAGGTAACCGATGCCAAACGCCATACCGATATGCAGTCCGGAAATCGCCACCAGATGAATCAGGCCGCTGTCACGCAAAGAGAGCCACTGCTGGTCTGAAATCAGGTCACGCTCGCCAAATGTCAGTGCCAGCACCAGGCCCTTAGCCTGACTGTGCTCCATCCATTCCCGTACTTGCTGATAAAGCTCAGAGCGCCAACTGGCATTAGACACGATACGAAATGAGGATGCCCGTTGCACCGTTGCCCGGGCAACCCAACCCTGGCTCAAATAGAAAGATTCGAGGTCAAAACCGACCTGATTCAGGCGGCCGAACACAGGCTTTACCGTCACAGAAAATTCAAAATCATCGCCCGGATAAAGCAGCACGGGCGATATTAAGCGTATAGTTGGATATTGATACTCGGGCAAAGCTTGACCATTTATTGATCTGACTACCACACTTCCTTCATATCCGTAAGTAATTTGTTTAAAAAAGCTGTCAACTTCGCCTTTTATGGTAATATCTTGCCCTGCTTGAAAAATAGTGTTGGATTGAGATCTCACTAACTGTGCATGTGTTATGATAACCAGCACGGCGAACGCAATCCCTCCCACTCCTCTCAATCTGCCCGTCCATTGTGGCAGAGTAAGAGCAGCAAAGCACAATGCAAGGCATAAAAGTGCAACGCCCCATCCCGGCATCCACGGCCAGTAAGGCGCTGACAGTATGGTGAGCGAGAACGAAGCGAGCGTCCAGTAATTCGAAAAGAGAGTCATGTTCCCCGATGCCAAGAAAATACATTAAGCGGTTCATGCCTAACCCTGATGTCATCAGACGTCAAAAGGCATTAAAAGTTTTTGGCAATGTGCTGTATAACCCCAACCTGTGGTGTCTTAACCGACGCTCAGCGGCTGGTGCGTTTGCAGTTGGCCTGTTTATGGCGTTTGTGCCCCTTCCAAGCCAGATGATTATGTCCGCCGGACTTGCCATCGCCTGTGGCGTTAACCTGCCACTGTCTATCGCTCTGGTGTGGATCACAAACCCGATAACCATGCCGGTCATTTTTTATTTTGCGTATAAATTGGGTGCCTGGTTAATGAACGTACCCCCCCAGCCGTTCCATTTTGAACTCAATTGGGACTTCATCATGCAACAGATGAGTACCATTGGACCTCCGTTTTTACTCGGCTGTGGTGTATGCGCTGTGGTGTCATCAATCATCGGCTACTTTGGTATCCGCGGTTTGTGGCGTTATTCTGTGGTGCGCAGCTGGCAAAAACGCCGCGTCACCAAACTGCCGCAAAATCTAACCTGATTTGCAGCTGGCTTGGCGTGATTTTGCCGGGGGTACGACCGAGCAGGCATTTTGCTCTGCAACGCTTGTTGAGAAAAACTTGCTGAACCAGACCTGTTAAGCGCGAACCGGTTAGGCAAATGGTATTCGCCATTACACAGTGAGCGGATATAACCAGCAGTCACTCCATTCAGCGCTGACTAACAGGCACAAAAAAAGGACCGAAAGGTCCTTTTTTTGTGCCTGTTGACCCGTAAATAATTATTTACTGCTCAGTACACTGGCCGGATTGAGTTTGCTGGCCCGTTTCGCCGGATACCAGGTCGCAAGCAGACTGAGGACAATCGCCGTACCGGAAACCAGCAGCACATCGCCACTTTGTACCTGTGATGGCAGGAAATCGACGAAGTAAATGTCGCCGGACAGGAAGTGGTGACCAATCAGTGACTCCAGTCCTTTGATTAAAGTGGTCAGATTAAAGGCGACAAGTACCCCTAGGATACTGCCGACAATACTGCCCAGCACACCGGAAAAGACTCCCTGCCAGACAAAAATCCGTTTTACCAGGCCATCGGAAGCGCCCATGGTACGCAAAATCGCAATTTCTGCGGCCCGATCTTTGACCGCCATCATCAGCGTCGAAACAATATTAAAGCTCGCGACGCCAATCACCAGCACCATGACCAGATACATGATGGTACGCACCATCTGAATATCGCGGTACAGGAAGCCGAATTTCTGTTGCCAGCTACGCAGATAGACATATTCGTTCAGGGTCTGACCGACATCGCGCACAATGCGGCTGGCATTGAGCACATCCGTAACTTTAATCGCCACTCCCGAGACAGCATCGCCAATCCGGGCATACTGCTGCGCATCTTGCAGCGGTAACAGAGCCAGACTGTGATCAATCTGACCATTGAGCGCCAACAAGCCACTGACCTGAACCCGCACCCGGCGCGGTGCCTGCACTCGGGCCGAGCCGTCACTGGCGGGGATCATCAGAGTCAGATAATCACCGACACCGACGCCAAGCTGATCGGCCACACCTTTACCGAGAATGACCTGCTGCTGTCCGGGAGCAAACTGCACCCAGGCCTCATCAGTCACATACTCGGACAAACGAGACACCGCCCGCTCACGCTGCGGATCCACGCCGCGCACTTCGATCGCTTTAAGCTGAGTGCCTTTTTCCGCCAGCGCGGTAAATTTGACATAAGGCGCGGCGGCCACCACCTGCGGACTCTTGGTCGCCTGAGCCACCAGTGTCTGCCAGTCATTGATCGGGCCTTTCACGCCTTCAAATTCACCGTGCGGAATCACGGACAACACCCGGTTTTGCAGCTCACGTTCAAAACCGTTCATCGCCGATAAGCCAATGATGATCACGGCAACACCGACTGCAATCCCAATCGTCGATGAGAGTGAGATAAACGACACCATCTTGTTGCGCTGCTTGGCACGGCTAAAACGGCCACCGATAAACAGAGAGAGAGAACGAAACACTCACGCCCCCTCTGCATTGAGCAACAGACCATCTTGCATGTGCAACTGGCGATCCATTTTGGCCGCCAGCTCACCATCGTGAGTAACAACCAGAAATGCGGTGCCTGATTCGCGATTCAGCTCGCGCATCAGATCGTAAATCGATAGCGCGGTTTTATGATCCAGATTACCGGTCGGCTCATCTGCCAGCACCAGGTCCGGCTTGTTGACCAGCGCGCGCGCAATGGCAACACGCTGGCGTTCACCACCGGACAGCTCGGACGGGCGGTGCTCAAGACGATGTGACAAACCGACTCGGGCCAGCAGAGCTTCCGCTTCCTGTTTCGCGTGCGCCACTTTTTTACCACCGATCAGCAAAGGCATCGCGACATTTTCCAACGCAGTGAAATCAGCCAGCAGATGGTGAAACTGATAGACAAAACCCAGATGCTGGTTGCGAATTTTCGCCTGTTTGTTTGAACTCAGCGTACTGAGCTGCTGGTCAAGAAACTCGACCTGACCTTCGGACGCGTCATCCAGTGCGCCCAGAATGTGTAACAGGGTACTTTTACCCGAGCCGGATGAGCCGATAATCGACACCAACTCGCCGCGCTTGAGTTCAAAACTGACCCCTTTCAGCACTTGCGTTGCCAGATCCCCTTCCTGATAGGTTTTGCAAACTTGGTGACAACGTAAAAGGTTATTCATAACGTAAAGCCTCGGCGGGTTTAACAGAAGATGCCCGGTAAGAAGGGAATAAGGTCGCCAGCAGGCTGAGACAGATCGCCAGCACCACCACGATACAGATTTGCAATGGATTAATCACCACCGGCAGTTCGCCTCCCATCGGGAACAGCGCAACCCCGGTCGATTCCATTACTGCGTTAAGATTTTTGGCCAGTAATACCCCAAGGGTACCGCCTACAATAGCGCCAATCACGCCGCTGCTGGCGCCCTGCACCATAAAGATGGTCAGCACCTGACGGTTCGTCATGCCCTGAGTTTTGAGAATCGCGACTTCAGACTGCTTTTCCATCACAACCATGATCAGCGCAGAAATGATGTTGAATGCGGCAACGCCAACGATAAGCCCCAGCATCAACCCCATCATGTTCTTTTCCATCCGTACCGCCTGGAACAGTTCACCTCGCTGATCACGCCAGTCGCTCCACTGCCAGCCCTCGGGTAAGGGTTGCTGGGCCAGATCGCCAACCACAAACGGGTCATCGAAGAACAAACGCCAACCGGAAACGGTGTGATCATCAAAGCGCAGCAATTTACCCGCGTCATGCAAATGTGCGATCATCAGCTGGGCATCCACATCGGAACCGGTATTAAAAATCCCGGCAACGGTGAAATTACGCTGGCTCGGAATGCGCCCAAGCGGTGTAAACTGACTGGCGCTGGTCACCATCAGGCGCACTTTATCGCCCACCGACACATCGAGGTTGCGTGCCAGCGTGTGACCGAGGAAAACCCGGTACTCACCTTCCTGCAACGCCGCCAGACGGCCTGCGATCAGGAAATCACCAATCGGGTCGTCCTGATCCGGTGCAATCCCGACCAATAACCCGGCCGAGAGCTCAGACGCGCTCTGAATGACAGCTTCACTGCGCACCACAGGTTCGGGCTCGCGTTGCGTAGACAAGGTACGGATAAACTCAGGTGCCTGCTCAGTGAGCGCAGTTTTATCCTGCTGCTGCGAAATCACCGCCTGAGGCAGTACACCAAGGATACGGCTCTTCAACTGCGCTTCGAAGCCATTCATCACCGAAAGCACGGTCACTAAGGCCATCACGCCAATCGTAATACCGGCAGTGGACATGTAAGAGACGAATCGACTAAACCTGTCACCGGAGCGACCACGCAAATAACGCAGGCCGATAAAGGTCGAAATCGGATGAAACATAATTAAAACCAATCAAATAGGATGGCGCTACTGTAACGATAATCCGCGCAAGGTTGTAGTTTTTCTTTGCTAAATCTCTGTAAGAGCGCGCTTATTTCACACCAATAACAATGACATACCTTGATTAGTTGGACTGTATGACGATAATCAACACAGAGGTGAGAAGGAACCGACTATGACAGAACAAGAATATTTTACCGTACACCACGCACTGACAATCAATGTTGAGCCGTTAGCGGCGGACTATGACCTGCCTTCTCCCACCGATTTCGAAGCGGAAATTCCGGCACCTTTTGTTGTTGCCAGTGAATTCAGCCAGCTTGATCAACTCAGTGAAGCGGCGCGCCTGGAACTGAAAAACAGCGATTTCAAAAATGTCATCCAGTTACTGGAAACTCAGAACTCTAAACTCAATCTGTTGCTGAGTTTTATGCTGTCACAGCAGGATGACTCGCGCTTCCGTACTCATACTACCGGCTTTGGCGCCAGTCAGTTCACTTATAAGAGCCCTCAAGCCGTCAACCCGGGCCACTTGGTTCGTGCTAAGTTGTTTCTGGAATATCCGGCTGCCGCCATTTATTGTTATGGCCAGATAGTGACCTGCGAACCGGCTGACGACCACTTTATGGCAACGGTAAAATACACCCTACTGCGCGACACGGACCAGGACCTGCTGATTAAAGCGGCCCTGCATCAACAACAGAAGCTGCTGCGTCAACGCTCCTTAGACCGAGAAAAATCATAACTGTTAACATGACTACACATACTCTTTTTTCTTTGCCGTCGGCCACTAGGGCGGGCGATAAAAAACACATTGGTAATCTGCACGGCGCCAGTCTGGCGCTGGCGATCGCGGAACTGGCCAACCAGCATCCGGGCCATACCCTGCTCGCAGTGCCTGATCCGCAAACAGCACTAAAACTGCAACAAGAAATCGAGCAATTCTGCCAGGCCGGTGTGGCGCTGTTCCCGGATTGGGAAACCCTGCCCTACGATAGTTTTTCTCCCCATCAGGAGATCATATCGGAGCGTATTTCTCGCCTGTACCAACTGCCGGGGCAAAGCTGTGGTATCACCATCGTTCCGGTCAGTACTCTATTGCAACGCCAGTCACCGCGTGATTTCCTGCTGCAACACACCCTGATGGTGAAACAGGGTGACCGTTTCTCGCTCGACAAACTGCGTGTGCAACTGGATAACTCCGGCTATCGCCATGTTGATCAGGTGTTCGGGCCGGGTGAATACGCCAGCCGCGGCTCAATCCTGGATCTGTTCCCAATGGGTAGCAGCGATCCATACCGGATCGACTTTTTCGATGACGAAATAGACACCATCCGCACCTTCGATCCGGAAAACCAGCGCTCGATCGAAGAGATCCGTGAGATTTGTCTGCTGCCGGCGCATGAGTTTCCATCCAACGAGCAGGCCATTGAAGAGTTTCGCACCCGCTGGCGCCAGCGTTTTGAGGCGCGCCGCGAACCCGAATCTGTCTACATGCAGGTATCGAAAGGCACCTGGCCGGCCGGTATCGAATACTGGCAGCCGCTGTTTTTCGAGCATACCGAAACCCTGTTTGATTACCTGCCCGAGGGCAGTCAGCTCATCACCGTCGGCGCGCTGGAACAGTCCGTGGATCACTTCCTCAACGATGTTGATTACCGCTACGATCAGCGCAAAATTGACCCACTGCGTCCGCTGTTACCGCCGCACGAACTGTGGCTGAAAAAAGACGAACTGTTTGCGCGCTTTAAAACCCTGCCGCAACTGACCGTTTCGGTTGATGTGGTGGAAGAGAAAGCGGGCCGGGTCAATCCGGATATCCGCCCGCTGCCGGATGTTGCCGTACAACATCAGCACAAGGAGCCGCTGGCTGCACTGCGTCAATTCAGTGAACAGTTTGCCGGCAAAATCATCTTCTCGGTTGAGTCGGAAGGTCGCCGCGAAGCACTGCTGGAGCTGCTGCAACGTATCAAGCTACGCCCGATCAGCCAGCCTGATTTTGCCACGGCGTGCCATAGCGATGAAAAATTTGCCCTGATTCAGGGCTCGGCCGAACACGGCTTTATTTTCGGCGATCAGCAACTGGCGCTGATTTGCGAAAGCGACCTTCTCGGTGATCGCGTTGCCAAACGACGTAAAAAAGAGCGCAAAGCGACCAACAGCGATGCAGTCATCCGTAATCTGGCCGAACTTAAGCCTGGCCAGCCAGTGGTGCATATCGACCACGGTATCGGCCGTTACGTTGGTCTGCAGACACTGGAAGCGGGCGGCATGACCACCGAATACGTCACCCTCGAATATCAGAACGATGCCAAGTTGTATGTGCCGGTGTCGTCGCTCAATCTCATCAGCCGCTACTCCGGCGGTGCAGAAGAGGCTGCGCCGCTGCATAAACTGGGTGGCGAAGCCTGGGCTAAAGCGCGCCGTAAAGCGGCAGAGAAAGTACGCGATGTGGCCGCTGAACTGCTTGATGTCTACGCCAAACGCGAGCTCAAGCCAGGCTATAAATTCCAGCTTGACCGCGGCCAGTACGCCACCTTCAAATCCGGCTTCCCGTTTGAAGAGACCGACGATCAGGCGATGGCGATCAACGCGGTGCTGTCAGATATGTGCCAACCAAAAGCGATGGATCGTCTGGTGTGTGGCGATGTCGGCTTTGGTAAAACCGAAGTGGCGATGCGCGCGGCTTTTGTCTCGACCGACAACAGCAAGCAGGTTGCGGTGTTAGTACCGACAACCCTGCTCGCCCAGCAACATTTTGAAAACTTCCGGGACCGCTTTGCGAACCTGCCCATCCGGGTTGAGGTGCTATCGCGTTTTAAATCGGCCAAAGAGCAGAAGCTCATTCTGCAGGATGTAGCCGATGGTAAAGTCGATATCCTGGTCGGTACCCATAAACTGCTCTCCAGCGAGATCAAATTTGCCGATTTGGGTTTGCTGATCGTGGATGAAGAACACCGGTTCGGCGTACGCCAGAAGGAAAAAGTCAAAGCGATGCGCGCCGATGTCGATATTCTGACTCTGACCGCAACGCCGATCCCACGTACGCTGAATATGGCGATGAGCGGCATGCGCGATCTGTCTATCATTGCCACGCCGCCCGCGCGCCGCATGGCGATCAAGACCTTTGTCCGGGAAAGTGACGATAACGTCATCCGTGAAGCTGCACTGCGTGAAATCATGCGCGGCGGCCAGGTCTACTTCCTGCATAACCAGGTCGAGACGATTGAGAAAGTCGCCGCTGATCTGGAGAAGCTGATTCCGGAAGCGCGTATCACCATTGCCCACGGCCAGATGCGCGAGCGCGAGCTGGAACGGGTCATGAACGATTTTTACCACCAGCGCTTTAACTTGTTGGTGTGTACCACCATCATCGAGACCGGTATCGATGTTCCGACCGCCAACACCATCATCATGAATCGGGCGGATTCACTGGGCCTGGCGCAATTACACCAGTTGCGTGGACGGGTTGGCCGCTCGCATCACCAGGCGTACGCGTATCTGCTGACACCGCATCCGAAAGCGATGACCAAGGATGCGCAGAAACGCCTCGAAGCGATCGCCTCACTGGAAGATCTCGGTGCCGGTTTCACGCTCGCGACGCACGATTTGGAAATTCGTGGTGCCGGTGAACTGCTCGGCGATGAACAAAGCGGCCAGATTCAGTCGATCGGTTTCACGCTGTACATGGAAATGCTCGAACAAGCGGTTGAAGCGTTGAAGTCAGGCAAAGAGCCGTCGCTGGATGATTTGCTGCGTGAGCAAACCGAAGTGGAACTGCGCATCCCGGCCCTGCTGCCGGACGATTACATCCCGGACATCAACACGCGCCTGTCGATGTATAAACAGATCGCCAGCGTCGGCCACAGTGATGAACTGGCCGAGCTGAAAGTCGAGCTTATCGACCGTTTTGGTAAGTTACCTGATGCCGCAATGAATCTGCTCTCGGTTGCCGAATTGAAACTGGATGCAGCCACGCTGAAAATCCGTAAAATTGAAGCACACGAGAAAGGCGGCTACATTGAGTTCTATCCGAATGCTGACATTAACCCGATGTTTTTGGTTAAACTATTGCAGTCTCAACCGAAACAATTTTCGATGGAAGGGCCGACCAAGTTCAAATTTGCCATACCTTTGGTCGATCGCCGAGAGCGAATTCAGTTCGTAGCAAATATGCTGGAAGAGTTTCAGCAAAATCTGCTACCAGCAGCTTAAACGTACCGGCGCAGCGCAAGCGCCGGACGCATAATGAACCAAGTGCGTTGCACTGAATGACGGAGTCATAATGAAAAAACTGATCCCACTACTGCTTTTGCTTGTCTCTATGCCAAGCTTGGCTCAACGACAGTTTGATATTGAAGTGATCATTTTCAAACGGGCAGTTGATGCAGAGAAAGTCAGTGAATCCTGGCCGGATGACCTGCCAGAAATTAGCATGAAACGTGCTGGCAGCTTTAACGACGCCAGTTATCGCCAGAGTAAAGGCGTGACCATGCTGCCTGCTTCGCAATATCAGCTCAATGATCAGGAACAGCGCCTGAAAAACCACGCCGGTTTTAAAGTGCTGATGCACACAGCATGGCGTCAGGGTGATGAAGGACGCTCCGCCGCACCGGTGTTTCATATCCGTGCTGGCCGCGACTATTCAGAACAGTTTCGCGCAGACGGCAGCCTGGCGGGACAAAGAAATGCGGCAATACCCGTTAATGATGTCATCGAACAGAGCGTCGCTAAACCTTTGTACGAACTCGATGGGACGCTGCAGATCTATGTTCAGCATTACTTGTACGCCGAAACCACTCTCGATCTGAAAGAGCCGAGTGTACGTGACGTTGTCATCAAAGACGCGCCGTTAAGCCTGGCACTAAACCCGCAAGACGAAGGCGCGACCGTGCAGTCCGGTAATCTCGAATCCGTCTCTCCGCAGGTAGAAACTGAGTCTTTCCTGAAAAGTTACCGCATGGACCAGAAGCGCCGCATGCGCAGCAGCGAAACCCACTATCTGGATCACCCACTGATGGGCATGATCATTCAGGTACGTAAAGTCGCCGACAGCCAGTAAAGATATCGGTGTAAACGCCCCATGCGGGCGTTTATGTTATCGGCACAAAACCAGGTTATCACTATGAGCCCTGATTTTCAGATAGTCACCCAACACCTGCAACTGCGCTTAATCACACTCGATGAAACTGAGCAGTTAGCCAAGTGTGTGCGCCAGTCACCGTCGCTGCATCAGTGGGTAGACTGGTGCAGTGCTGACTTTTCTGCTCAGGAAGCCGAGCGCTTTGTGCTGGCGACCCGCCTCAACTGGGTTAAGGCCGATTCTTACGGCTTTGGTATTTTCGACAAACGGCAGCAAACGTTGCTTGGCATGGTCGCCATTAACGAGTTCTATCACACCTTTAATATGGCCAGCCTTGGCTACTGGGTTGCTGACCATCATCAGCAACAAGGCGTCGGACGTGAGGCGCTGAACGCTCTGATTGAGTACTGCTTCAGTCACCTGAAACTGACCCGGCTGGAAATCGTCTGTGACCCGGACAATGTCCCCAGCCAGCGTCTGGCTATAGCCTGTGGCGCACAACAAGAGAGCCTGGCCCATAACCGCTACCTGTTTAACGGCCAGCCCAGAGATGGCATTGTGTTTGCCCTGATCCCCTGAAGCCGTCATTCTCTTTACTGCAACCAGAGTGAACCAAGAGCAGCTTAAGACATAATAACCTATGAACTTAAGAATTTTGGATATAAAAAAAGCCCCTTCCGGGGCTTTTTACGTTTCAGCCATCAATGCAACTTCAGGTTTGGTCGCAGTACGCGGTTAATGCGTCCGACCAGCATCATCAGGCCGGTTTTAAACACACCGTGCAGCGCCATCTGGTGCATACGATACAGCGAGATGTACACAACGCGGGCAATGCGGCCTTCGACCATCATCGAACCTTTGGTCAGGTTACCCATCAGGCTGCCGACTGTGGAGAAACGGCTCAGAGAAACCAGAGAACCGTGGTCTTTGTACACGTACGCTTTCATTTCACGCCCGTTGAGCTTAGCCACGATATTTCTGAACGCCTGAGACGCCATCTGATGCGCAGCCTGAGCACGAGGCGGAACGAATGAGCCGTTCGCCTGGGTGCACTGGGCCAAATCGCCGATAACAAAAATATTGTCATCACGTGTGGTCTGCAATGTGTCTTTCACCACCAGTTGATTAATGCGGTTGGTTTCCAGACCGGCGATATCTTTCATAAAATCCGGAGCTTTAATGCCTGCCGCCCACACCATGATTTGCGCCGAAATTTTCTCGCCATCTTTCGTCGTCAGGCCATCTTCGTCCGCCTGAGTAACCATAGTGGCAGTGCGCACGGTCACTCCAAGCTTAGTCAGCTCACTGTGAGCCGCAGCAGAAATACGTGGCGGCAGTGCAGGCAGGATACGTTCACCGGCTTCAATCAGGTTAACATTCAGCTTGCTGGAATCCAGATCGCCAAAGCCATAGGTACGCAGCTCTTTCACCGCGTTGTGCAGCTCCGCCGACAATTCAACACCAGTCGCACCTGCGCCAACGATCGCGATATCGACGGTACCGTTACCGTTCTTCGCATGCAGCTTGAGGAACTCGTTGTTCATTTCGGTACGGAAACGGTGGGCTTGTTCAGGGCTGTCCAGGAAAATACAGTGTTGACGTACACCCGGCGTGTTGAAGTCGTTAGAAGTGGAACCGATCGCCATCACCAGCAGGTCATAGCTTAGTTTGCGGGTTGGCATCAGCAGTTCACCGTGCTCGTCGCGCAGTTCGCTTAACTGAATGGTTTTATTGTCCCGGTCAATGCCTTCCAGGCTACCCCATTGGAAATCAAAACAGTGGTTTTTAGCATGCGCACGGTAACTCAGTGCGTCCACGCCTTCATCAAGAGAACCCGTGGCTACTTCATGTAACAAAGGTTTCCACAGATGGCTTGAATTACGGTCTACCAGCGTGATTTCTGCGCGGTTTTTACGGCCAAGGGTACGTCCCAGCTTGGTTGCAAGCTCAAGACCACCCGCGCCACCGCCTACTACGATAATGCGTGTCACAACAACAATCCTCAAAAAACATAGATCAATTTTTATGGTTCGGCACGAAAACTCATACCGAGCGGAATCTGTTTAAACTGTCGTTTGGGTATCAATGCCTGTCTGAGGTTTCACTGTGTTCTATCGACACAAATATTGGCCTGAATATCGGCTAAAAGGCGTCTCGGGACGCGAATTTCGGGCAAGTTTGCTTTCTTGCTCTTGCTGTATTTTTTTGACGGCTATCAAATTTTTTTGTTAGTCCGACATTATATAGAGCTAAATGCGCCACGCAAGCCAATAATCACAGCTCGAAAGCGACACGACTAGAACAAAAAGCGGCCCATAACGCGGACCGCTGCAACTCAATATCATCAGGCATTTTTAAACGCTTTCATCGCCTGGAGATGATGGGAAATCTTCTTGAATTTGTGTGACTGGGCATCATCCCAGATGATCTGATAGTAATCTTGTAATTCAGCGGCTGTCTGACTGTTATCCAGTCGTTCATCATTGCGTGACAGCACCACCAGACAGCGACCTTTATTCTTAACCCGATACTGCTCAACACACTTGGTTGCGATGTCGTCGTACTCTTCCGGACGATCAATACGACCGACCATGTTACGTTCCGGATGCAGATTCGGGTTGAATATTACCTGTTTAATACCACACAGAAAGCCGATACGTTCAGACCAGTAGCCCCCCAGGCCAACACCACAAATGAGCGGATGCGGATCATCCGACTGCTCGATGGCTTTATGGACCTCTTTGAGCAGATGCTGCATATCATGTTTGGGATGTAACGTACTGTAGTTGATGAAACGTACATCGTCGTCGATGAACTGAAGTTGCAAAACTTTCTCGTGGTTTCCCGGGCTGGTTGAATCAAACCCATGCAAATAAATAATCATACTATCCCCCAATTCCCTTAAGGTTTTAATCTACCACGAAAAGTAAGGCTTTGATGAATCTTTTACCGGATTGACGGCGCAAAGCCCGCAAAGCCCGCAAAGCCCGCAAAGCCCGCAAAGCGTGATCCTATCAACAGAACGTTTCCTGCAAATGACACGCCTGTCGGTAGTACTCTTCATCACCCCACAACTGGTAAGCGAGCAGATACCACAGCAAAGCCATCATATTGGTTCTTGGCAGCCAGGCTTTCACCCCGCTGACCCACTTATCGACATCTTCAATTTCACGCAGCTGGCAATAACGGAACACCGCATCGAGTATCTTCTCTCCTGCCACATTGATGCTTAATGCCAAATCGAGGCGCGGATCGGCAATCCCGGCATACTCCCAGTCAATCACCTTGTAACCCGATTCGGTTTTGACCATGTTATAGCCCGCCAGATCAAAGTGACACAGGCACTGGGCAACCTCAGCCAGATTGGGGGGATTACGCCAGTCCTCATATAAGGCCCGGACTTGCTCCGTTTTCAGCTCTGGCTTTATCTGCATCCAGTAGTGATCAACCCGGGCGGTAAAACTAAACGGCACCACCGGAATATGATTGATGGCCAGTTCATGAATACGCGCCTGCATACGCAGCAGGCCATCAAAGGAGGGCTTATCGGTAAGCGAGTCACCTTCTATCCATTCCACCAGCAATCCCCACTCGTTGACCAGCATTGCGGCCGGACTGAGCTGGCTGGATTGGATAGCTTTAAGAATTTGGTATTCCTGATAACGGGAAATGGAAAAGGCTTTGGTGATGAGTGTCGTCGGCCGCCAGACATACGATTTGCCTTGCGAACAGACCACTTTCCAGCAGCGATTGGTGAGGCCGCCTGTCAGCGTTTGCGCGTATTCAGGCGGAAAACTAAAAAAATGAGTCAACCCTTGCAGGGTCGGATCCAGCTTGCATGCTTCTTTCCATGACATTCTTGCCATGACTCACCTCATAGTATTCAGTCACCGGGTTACTGACGGTTTACAGTCCGAACAGACTCTTAGACTGCTGTTTACGAATTTCGGTTTCGTCTGCCCATTCAATCAGGCCAGTCTTCAGATCCATCAGACGCATGGTCATTTTGTAGTAAACGTCTTTGTCACTACCAGCATTTTTCACAATGCTCGACAGGTTGCCGTACAGCATGTATTCCGCGCCGACCATTTTACCAAACTGGATAGCGGTGCTCTGGTTGACCAGTTCATCATTGTTCTGGAACTTGAGCTGATCACGAACTGATTCGACGCGGCCCATATCAACAAAACGGAATTTACCCGAGTTGAGAAGCTTAGTGCTGATAGTGTCAGTCACAGATTCGGTATCGATATGCTCACTGGTTTTGTTCTTAATCCGTTCAACAAACACAATCGGACGGGAATCACGGGTAATGGCGGCCACTGAGCCTGACATCATCATGCTGTCGACCATGTCCGCCGCTATTTTTTGCAGATCGGTAGAACCAAAATCCGCAGTAACGGTTTCAACCGCTTGTGCATCACCATAGCTGACTCGGTTAGCACAGCCACCTAACAGCATTACCAGACCCAGCAATGCAATAACACTTTTTTTCATGACGCTTCCTCTAAACTTAAACTACAAATTAATCATTTGCTGCACGAATTTGGACCCGGAACTGAGTACCGTCCGGTTTAACCGACACTTCAGACAGCGACACTGTTTCTTCACCATGGATCACGATCTGTTTCCAGGCACCAGGCTGAGTGTTCACTTCCAATCCCTGAGCGTCATACCAGTAAAAGCGGTATTGCAGATTCTGATCACCCCGGTAATTACTCAAAAGACGAACCACACCCCGGGTATGCCCGTTAACCATGCTGGATGAGATATCTTCGATATGCAGACGTCCGGCCAGAACGTTATCTCCGATCAGCACTCGCTGAGTCGCGCCGTCCACCCGTAAACCTGCGGTATTATCGGCACAGCCCAGTAGAGCCAGAGCGGCCAATACACTGACAAACCAATTTTTCATCACAATCTTCCCAGTTGTTTATGCCATATTGTGGCGTTACGCCCCTGACGCGACAGCCACACCAAGGTTGTACCCTGTTGCGGTACATTGAAAGTATAGGTACGCCCTTCCACCTCGAGAACTTGCTCACCAGCCGCAACAGTTTGCTCTGTCGCATTCACTGCCGCAGGCAGCGTCAGCCAGCTACGCGTATCCGGTTGCTCGGTTAGCGTGTTGAAGACGTTAAAGAGCAGATTGCCAAGGCCGTCACCCTTGGTCGTTTCTTTACGAACCTGATCTTTGGCCACCACGCGTAATGCCTGACGAATCACCATTTTGGGCATGCGTTCGGACAAATCACGTTGCGCCATCAGATCCACGTCGGTCAGCCGCTCACTGTTCAGCGGCTGCTTATTCAATATTAGCGGTGCAAATTGAGACCGTGACTGCTTGGGATAATACGGTAACGCTATAGAGTACAACGCGGTATTGCCCCGGCTGTCAAAAAGCGGTAAAGATAAACGCCAGCTGTCGAGTGCCTGCACCACACCTTGTTCATCCAATACAATGACCCGGCCCTGTTGTTGCGACAAGGACGACACATCACCATAACGTGCTTTGAGTTGTTGCAAATCCTGCTGCATACCCAAGCGCCTGGCCACGCGCAAAGTGCCGTCGATCACCGCTCGGTTATCGGGTGCGACTGCCAGTGCGCGCCGGTAATCAACATAGGCGTTATTCGGGTCGTCCGCAGCCTCGTACAAAAGCGCCGATAAATAGAGCAAATAAGCGTTTTGTACCGCCTGCAAGGTTTTACCACCATCCGGATAACGGGCCAGCACACTACCAAGATTAGGCGTAACGCCTTTCTCTTCCAGCTCCTGCTGTGCCTGCTCAAGTTCGGCTTCACGAGTTTTACGCGCTTGTTCCTGCACTTGGTTAGCGCGGCGCATTTCCACCAGAGCATCTTCTAAACTGTTGTTTTGAATATAGTTCAAACCCAAATAAAGATGCAAAAAACCCAGTTCATAATCAGCCGGCGTGTAGCTATTCAAGTTATCATTCACCGCCAGAGCCCCAATACTGCTGGCGCTCTCACTCAGTGAAATGGTGGCTTGCTCCTGCTGCTCTCTGACTGCCTGATCCGACAGCTCTAATGCCGCCTGACTGTCCGGATACTGTTGGTTAAGAAAATAAACCCGGCCTTTTTCCAGGTTGTCCAGAATGCCACCGGCGACATAATCAGGCAGCTCTTCGCTCGCCTGCTGATAATCACCCGCTTGCAATGACTGGTAGAGATCTGAATTTTGCGCGCTGTAATGACTGAACAGATTGCCGGCGGTGAAATTGGCACAGGCACTGAGACACATACAGCTAAGCGAAACCGTCAGGTGTCGTAAATCAAACTTCACTGCACACTCCGCTTTAGGAAATGAAGACGGTTACCCGACTGGTACGGGTAACCGGCCGGAATTAGCTCATCAATAGCGGTCCTAGCGGGCGGCCACCCACCAGGTGCATATGAATGTGGTAAACCTCTTGGCCACCGTGTGAGTTACAGTTGACCAGCAGGCGATAGCCATCTTCGGCAATGCCTTCCTGCTCGGCAATTTTTTTTGCCACGGTAAACATACGGCCCAGCGCCAGTTCGTCAGCTTCCTGTACCTCGTTGACCGTCGGGATCAATTTGTTCGGGATGATCAGCACATGGCTTGGTGCGCGCGGATTGATGTCACGAAACGCCGTCACTAAATCATCCTGGTACAGGATATCAGCCGGAATTTCTTTGCGAATGATTTTGCTAAAAATTGTTTCTTCAGCCATGAAGGTCTCCACCAGACGTGTTTGCAATAATCGTTGTTGGAATGAGTATGCGACAAGGCGGATCAAAGCTCAATAATAAACACTGTTCAGTTAACAGAAACCGAGATTGCTTTACACAAAAAACTGCTTTTGTCGCCCCGATCATGAAATGTGCGCGTCTCAATTCATAGAATGTGACTCATTTTATTAATTTTTAGACAGTTTTTCTGTCTTTGTGAGACTTCAGAACATGAATGTAACAAGGGAGAGACGTATGCAAGGTTCAGTCATCAGGCGCATGTACGCCGGCTTTGCAATCATCATTGTAATGTTTGCCGTCACGGTCGCCATTATGATGAGCGGTATGAGTCAGATTCATGCCAATTTTGAGGGCGTGTCCAAAACCGCCTTACCTTTAGTTTCACTGTCGAATAAAACCAGTGTTCAGTTGCTGACTGCCGACAAATCTTTCAAAGATTTTCTGACGACCCAGGATGCCGGACGCATGGTCAGCATGCGTCAGGATTTCGATAAAGCCAAACAGGCTTTCAGTCAGGTATTGGGGCAACTGGAACAGGCCAGCGCCAGTCACCCTGATCTGCAGGAAAAAATGAATGCTCTCAATGCGCTGGAAACCCGTTACTTCAGTGAAGCCAATGATGCGATGAACAACTATCAGGCCATGTTTGCCGCTCAGAGCAAAGTGCAAAAATCGGTGCGTGAATTCCAGCGCCTGCATTCAGAGCTGAGCATTGGTATGAAGGAATACGTGGATGATCAAAGCAGCATTTCCGTTAAGGTGATGGCCAAAAGCTATTTCATCAAACTCAAAGATGCCGAGCTGATCACGTCTGATGCGCTGGCCAGTTCAGATATGGCGTTTGTCGACAGTGCGGTACAAAAAAATAATAAAGCCGTCAGTCACCTTAACTACGCCTATCGCGGACTGACCTCACAACTGCCTGAACTTAAAAAAGTATTTGATGAGCCGGTAAAAAAATTCACTCAGGATATCGGTGAGAAAGGTGGTGTTCTTGACCAGCACAACGAATATCTCAAAGCCCGTGCGGCTCTATACGCCAATATCACCAACCTGGCCAGGGAAGTCGACAATGCGATGGCACTGCTCGACAGCTTTAACCAGAGTGCGTCACAGGATCTCGACCGGGCCCTGGCTGATGCCGGCCAAGTCTATCAGCAAGGCGTTTACAAAGCCGTTGGTATCGGTTTGCTTGTGGTCCTGGTGGCAGGCGCTATCGGTTACCACATCGCAAGCAGCGTTCGTTCACCTCTCAAACAGATCCTGACCACACTGGAAAGCCTGACAGAAGGCGATATGACTCAGCGCATTCGCATCACGCATAATAATGAGTTCGCGCGCCTGAGCCGTCATATCAACTCGCTGGCTGACAGCCTGCAAGATATTCTGCTTAAGCTCAATGACGCGTCCGATAACCTGACCAAAACGGCAGGACACAACCAGGCCACCTCACAGCACGCGCAATCGCAACTCAACAATCAGCGTGAACAAACCGCCAATGTAGCGACGGCAATGACCCAGATGGCGCACTCAGTCCAAGAAGTCGCACAAAGTGCACAAAGCTCGTTGCAGATGGTACAGCAAGTCGAAAACGCGGCCCAGTCCGGTCGTCAGGTGATGAGTGATAACATCAGTACCGTCAAGCAGCTTGAGGTCCGCCTGAATGACTCGGTGGCAGCAGTGACCGAGTTGCAGAACATGAGCAGCCAGATTGGTTCCATTCTGGATGTGATTCGCGGCGTAGCCGAACAGACCAACCTGCTGGCTCTTAATGCGGCGATTGAAGCAGCGCGCGCGGGTGAACAAGGGCGTGGTTTTGCCGTCGTGGCTGATGAAGTACGGGTACTGGCGCAACGCACTACCGACTCAACCACTGAAATCGAAAACATGATCAGCCGGTTACAAAGCAGTTCGAATGCAGCCAGCCAGGTGATTGAAAGCTGTAAACAAGGCATGGAACAATCGGTACATCAGGCCTCCAACGCCAACAGCACCATGGAAGAAATTCAGGCTCTTATCATGGAGATAAGCCAGATGAGCACCCACATTTCCCAGGCCGCGGCGGAACAGAGTGATACCACCAGCGATATCGCGCAACGCATTGAGGATATCAATCATATTGCGGACGAAAGCTTGCAGGCCATGAGCAACATCGCACACACCAGTGGCGATCTCACCCAACTGGCAGGGCAGCAAAGTCATCTGGTGCACAGATTCAAGCTTTAGACAATTCCCCGTTGGTTTTGTAAGGACCAGGTCAATTATCGCTATCAAGGGTGACTTTTATCCGCAGTCACCCTTGTTTTTTGTGTGGGGGATCGTTATATGAATAGTATGGCTTGCATCACGCTTTTGCTCTACCTATTCCAAAAATTTCGCAAGCCAAACATGAGGATAACGTATGGCCGTTCATGTTGGCATCATAGATCAGGATCCGGTTCGCCTGATCACTCCTTTACTGGATAACCGAACCCAGAGTCGTCATATCGTCTTTATTGGCGACAATTCGCAACAAACCATGTATCAGCGGTTGCACGCCGTATTAACTCAACGCGGCATCACGTCTGAATTCTTTGAAATTTCCAACGGCTCTAATATCTCCGAAATCAAGGCTTCAATTAAACACTTAGCGGAAGATCTTAAACAACGCAATCTGGAAGTCCGGCTTAACGCCAGTTGTGGCTTACGCCACCGCCTTTTATCCGTCTATGAAGTGTTCCGCACTTATCACTGGCCGATTTTTGTTGTCGAACCAAGCAGCGACCGTTTGTGCTGGCTCTATCCGGATGGCAACAAAGATACCCAGGTACAGGATCGGATCACCATCTCTGACTATCTGACCATCTTTGGTGCGCGCGGCGAATTCAGCGAGCACAACCTGCCTCCGCAACTTGACCAGAAGCTGTATGAACTGGGCGAACGCTGGGCGAGCAACGCACTGGAATTGGGTCCGGGCCTGGCCACACTTAACTATCTTGCCACCACGTGTCGTAAAGAGCAGTGCCTCGATGTCGAGTTATCAGAAAAGCAACAAGGCTATCGTGAACTCAACATGTTGCTGACCGATCTGGTCGAGGCGAAGATCGCGACCTATGAGAATGGCATTCTGACCTTTGCGAACGAAGACGCCCGCCGCTTCTCTAACGGTGAATGGCTGGAAACCCTGGTTCACAGCACGGTACGCCAGATTCAGGACGACTTGCCAACCATTCAGGATCGCTCTCTCAACGTGCAGGTCTATCGCCAGCTTGGAGAACGCGAAGTACGCAACGAACTCGACGTCGCCACTGTCGTGAACAATAAGCTGCACATCATTGAATGTAAGACTAAAGGCATGCGTGATGACGGTGACGATACCCTGTATAAACTGGAATCGCTGCGTGATTTGCTTGGAGGTCTGCAGGCAAGAGCCATGTTGGTCAGCTTCCGCCCGCTGCGTTATAACGATATCACCCGCGCCGAAGATCTCGGCCTGGCACTGATTGGCCCGGATGAACTGAAAGATCTGAAAAACCATCTCAAAAACTGGTTTATGGCCGCCGGCGGCAGTGAAGACCTTTAATCGTCTTCAAAGTCGCAACGTTAGCTGCGCGGCATCGATGTGCGTAAACCAAAACAAAAAGCCCGCGTTGATCGCGGGCTTTATTATGTGTATCGATGACAGCTCAGATAAACTCAGCTGTCATCTTCTGTAAAGCTCGATGGCAGCGTGGTCTTCATCAGGTTCCAGACCTGTGCGCTGGCAATACCGTACTGACGAATCAGATTTGGCAGTTGTTCGCGATCACCGCTCTCACATACGTCCAGCAGATCACGATAAAAACGCAATGCCAACTGGCGCGCTTCCGGGTTAGAGAAGTAGTAACTGCCTACCCGGTCGTAAAGCTTTCTCAAGCCGTTAAAAATCAGGCCGTAAATTTGGTTTCCTGAGTGGAACGCCAGACGCTGGAACAACATGTAATCGTAGAAGTTAAACGTTTTAGCCAGCAGCAGTTGCTGACGTTTCTCTTCATCTTTCTCACCGTCATCTTTAACTTGCTGGAGAATCTTCTCTGCATAAGGTGACGAGGCGATAAACTCATCCCAGGATTCAGACGCAACCAGCGCTTCACACGATTCAATCACAGTGTGAATGGTACGAGCACTGTTTTCCTTATTTACTTTAAAAGCATAACGCATGAAAATCGGGCTGATGTTAGTACGAGCCGCCAGTAAGTCCTCAACGATGTTGGTCGCGTTATCCACGTCCAGCGTCATTAAGGTATCCAGAATATGCAAACCTGACGTTTCCATAAACTGGTTTACTTTGGTCGGTTTGCCGTGCTGGATGGTCAGCCATCCATCGCGAGCCAGACGCTGTAGCACTTCACGCAGCGTGGTTCGTGTCACACCAATCAATTCGGAGAGCTCTCGCTCGGCAGGCAGAATGGAACCCGGTGGAAAGCGACCATTCCAAATGCTTTCAATAATGTATTTCTCTGCAAAGCCTGCTGGGCTTTTTGCCTTGATGACCATTAAGTACTTATCCAGTTTTCTATTTTTTCGGGTCGAATGGCACTCATCATACCACTAGTTTTCATCCAGCGGAAACAAACCATTGGTAAACTGGTAACAACCGCTCAAATAGAGTAAAAACTTTATATGCACTTGATTTCGCTCAAAGTAAGCCCAACTTGCTCACAAAACAGCTGGTTAAATTTGTTTCAGAATGTATCAAAATAAAGTTTGTTTCACATTTAGTAAATATATAAAGAGAACTTGCTCACATAACTATTTTTTATTTATTTCAAAATAAACTTACTGAAAAGTGGTATTTTTAATCAGCTAAATGATATTTACTCAAACCTGCTCTTGCTCTAGCCTGCTCAATGAAATTTTCCGATGCTTTGTGTTATGCTAACGTCGCTTCAAACGATCTTTACTGCGAAATAGTTGAGGTAGGTATAGCATTTCGACCTTGATTATTGACTAAAAAACCGCCCGCTGTATTGTTGCTGACAACGTAAGGAAAGCGTATTTTTAGGGAATGACGGTTCAGGCAAAGAGGCAAAACCCGGCCATTTCTTGTTCTAAGTCATTGTTGATAAAGATTTTTGTTTAGACTTTCATCAGACGTTACTGCACAATTAAATGTGCAGCTACAGAGCTATGTCTATCTATAACTAATTTAAGAGTAATCACCATGCCCATGTCGCTTGGAAGCGCATTTATCAAAAATTTCTTAGGTAAAGCGCCAGATTGGTACAAAGTTGCCATCATCGCCTTTCTGATAATAAACCCGATCGTTTTCTTTTTAATAAATCCCTTTGTTGCCGGCTGGTTATTAGTCGCGGAATTTATTTTCACCCTGGCGATGGCATTAAAATGTTATCCGCTGCAACCTGGTGGTTTATTAGCTATCGAAGCCGTTGCGATTGGCATGACCAGTCCGGAGCAGGTAAAACACGAACTGGTTGCCAATATTGAGGTGCTGCTGTTACTGGTATTCATGGTAGCGGGCATCTACTTTATGAAGCATTTACTGCTGTTTATTTTTACCAAAATTTTACTTGGGATCCGCTCAAAAGCAATTTTATCGATCGCCTTTTGTGTGGCTGCCGCCTTCCTGTCAGCCTTCCTGGACGCGCTGACTGTTATCGCGGTAATCATCAGCGTAGCGGTAGGTTTCTACTCAATCTACCACAAAGTCGCTTCCGGACGGCCGTTTAACCAGCCCCATGACCATACTCAGGATGAACAGATCCCTGAACTGACCCGTGATGATCTTGAAAACTACCGTGCCTTCCTGCGTTCGCTGCTGATGCACGCTGGTGTCGGTACTGCACTGGGTGGCGTGACCACTATGGTTGGCGAACCGCAAAACCTGATCATCGCAGACCAGGCTGGCTGGTTTTTCGGTGAATTTCTGGTGCGTATGGCTCCGGTTACCCTGCCGGTATTTATCTGTGGTATCGCAACCTGCTTCCTGGTCGAGAAGTTCAAAGTATTTGGTTACGGCGCTAAGTTGCCGCCAAACGTACGCAAGATCCTGATCGACTTCGATACAGAAGAGCGTAAAACCCGTACTAAACAGGATGTGGCAAAACTGTGGATTCAAGGCCTTATCGCGCTCTGGTTGATCCTTGGCCTGGCGATGCATTTAGCCGCCGTGGGGCTGATTGGTCTGTCGGTGATTATTATGGCCACCGCGTTTACCGGCGTGATTGAAGAGCATTCACTGGGTAAAGCGTTTGAAGAAGCCCTGCCATTTACGGCTCTGCTGGCGGTCTTCTTCTCTATTGTGGCTGTGATTATCGATCAGGGACTGTTCAAACCGATTATCGATGCAGTTTTGCATATCCAGGACAACGAAACTCAGTTAGCGCTGTTTTACATCGCCAACGGTCTGTTGTCGATGGTCTCGGATAATGTGTTCGTCGGTACTGTGTATATTAACGAAGTGAAAACCGCGATGATGGAAGGCGTGATCTCACGTGACCAGTTTGACTTACTGGCGGTCGCGATCAATACCGGTACCAACCTGCCTTCTGTGGCTACACCGAATGGCCAGGCAGCGTTCCTGTTCCTGCTGACTTCAGCCCTGGCACCGCTCATCCGTCTCTCTTACGGTCGCATGGTGATCATGGCTCTGCCTTACACTGTGGTACTGACCTTGGTAGGCTTAGCCGGTATCATCTACCTGGTAGAGCCGATGACAGCACAGTTCTACGATTTGGGCTGGATTACTCATCACAGCGTGCCGCATATGGAAAGCGTTGTCTCCAGCGGCCATTAAAAATTGATTGAATAGGAAACTATTCCAAGATACAAAGCTCTGAGTAATCAGAGCTTTTTTATTATTATCCAAGGACTGTCCTGTGAATATTTTATCGAGCCTTAAAACCTTTTCTGAAACTCGTCTGGCCTGGCTGTTACTGCTGCTGTTTGTGGTCTTTTTTGAGGCCTGTGCCCTGTTCTTCCAGCATGTGATGATGCTGGCACCCTGTGTGATGTGTATCTATGAGCGTATTGCCATGCTCGGCATCGGAGTTGCCGCACTGATTGGTTTGGTTGCACCGCAGAATCCGGCTATACGCTGGATCGGATTAGCCGTTTGGGGCGGCAGTGCATATTCCGGCCTCAAACTCGCTTTGCAGCATGTCGATTACCAGTTTAATCCATCACCGTTTAAAACCTGCGACCTGTTTGTTACGTTTCCGGACTGGGCACCGCTCAACCAATGGGCGCCGTGGATGTTTGAAGCGTACGGCGATTGCAGCAAGGTAGTATGGCAATTTTTAAGCCTGTCTATGCCACAATGGCTGGTGATCATTTTTGCCGCCAACCTGGCAGCCGTGGCACTCTTTATCGTGGTGCAATACGCCAAACCAAAACGCTGAGCAGCTTGATAAACAGATGTTGCTTGAGACCAGAATGACAAAAAGGCGCCGGATGAGGCGCCTTCTTTATTTGCTCAGAATCAATGATCTGCAGCGATAGGGCTAACTCAGTCGCGGGGCGGCGCCGGAGCCAGAACCTCGCGGTTACCATTGTGACCTGGCGCGCTGACAATCCCCTGCGCTTCCAGCTGTTCTACGATACGCGCGGCACGGTTATAACCGATTTTGAAGCGGCGCTGAACACCGGACACTGAACCACGGCGGGTTTCCACCACGTGCTCGACCACCTGGTCAAACAGCGGGTCCACTTCTTCGTCACTCTCCATTTTTTCACCAGGCAACAAACCTTCCGGCCCTTGATCGCCATTGGTAATTTCAGTGATGTAGTTAGGTTTACCGCGTGCTTTCCAGTTATTCACCACCGCATGCACATCATCGTCTGAAGCAAACGCACCATGTACCCGAACCGTATGGCTTGAGCCAGGCGGTAAGTACAACATGTCACCCATGCCAAGCAGTGATTCTGCCCCACCCTGGTCAAGAATAGTACGCGAGTCCGTCTTAGTTGATACCGTAAATGCAACCCGGGTCGGAATGTTGGCTTTAATCAGGCCGGTGATCACATCCACTGACGGGCGCTGGGTCGCCAGAATCAGGTGAATACCGGCTGCACGAGCTTTCTGAGCCAGACGGGCAATCAGCTCTTCGACTTTCTTACCCACCACCATCATCAGATCAGCAAACTCGTCGACCACGACCACAATATAAGGCAGTTTCTCCAGCAGTGGCGCTTCAGGGTCCATGCTGTCACCAGGCTGCCACAATGGGTCATGGATCGGATGACCCGCTTCAGCTGCCATTTTAAGCTTGTCGTTGAAGCCTTTAATATTACGCACGCCCAAAGCAGACATCAGCTTGTAGCGGCGCTCCATCTCGCCCACACACCAGCGCAGGGCATTGGATGCGTCTTTCATGTCAGTCACCACCTCAGACAGCAGGTGCGGAATCCCTTCATAAATCGACAACTCGAGCATTTTCGGGTCAATCATGATGAAACGCACATCTTCCGGCGTGGATTTGTACAACATACTCAGGATCATCACGTTCACACCAACCGATTTACCGGATCCCGTGGTACCTGCCACTAATACGTGCGGCATCTTAGCCAGATCGGCCACCACAGCTTCGCCAGCGATATCCTGACCCAGTACCACAGTCGTTGGTGATTTAGACTGCTCAAACTGCGGGCTGTTAATCACGTCTGACAGATACACGGTCTGGCGGCTCATATTCGGCAGCTCAAGGCCAACGTATGGCTTACCGGGAATGACTTCCACCACCCGTACCGCCATCGCGGACAGAGAACGTGCTAAATCCATCGACAGACTGGAAATACGGCTAACTTTAACCCCCGGAGCCAAATCCAGCTCAAAACGGGTGATCACCGGACCAGGGAAGATATCGACAACCTCAGCCTGGATCTTGTAATCAGCCAGTTTGGACTCCACCAGACGGGCAATCTCTTCCAACGCTTCGCGGTCAATAAAGTCTTCCCGCTTTTCCGGATGATAGAGCAGTTCCAGAGTCGGCATCGGTTCAGCCGGCTTAGGCAGATTGACCTCTTGCTGAACCAGGAACGGGTTCTGTTTGCCGGCCATATTAGCCTGGGCCTCAGAGACCATAGTCTGGAAGGCTTTCACATCCTGATCCTGGTCGTCGTCCTCTTCTTCCAGCCACTCAGGTTGAGAGTCCTCAGCAGCATCCTGGTAGTCAGCAGACATCTCAGGCTGTTGCGACTCTTCGTCATCCAGCACATCAAAATTAGAAATCGTCGGCTCAATATGCGCGTCATCCTGCTCGACATCAGCGATGGTTTGATCGAATTCCTGCACATCAACGCGAGGTGCGCTGAACGGCTCTTCCTCAATGACAGGCTCTGCGGTGTATGCAGCAGGCTGTGACTGCACCGGCTCAGTTTGGTGCGCTTGGTTCACTTCATCCCAAGGCAAGGTATCGTCTGCCCAATCATCCTGCTCGCGGGCAGCAAATTCCAGCTCTTCAATCGTAGAACCCAACTGAGCCGTGCGCTCCGGCTCATCGGAGTCATCCTGCGCGTAATGGTAAACCGGTGCCGGCTTGCTCACAGGCTGAGCCTGAGCTGGCTGGCTTGGCGCTGGCTGCACTTTACGGACCGCAGGTTCGCTGCGTTCCGGCATATGAATATTAAAGCGGCGTTCATTGTCTGAAGCCCGCGGCGAACTAACCTGCGCTTGTGGCTCAGGATTCGCTTGTCGGGCAGGCTGCGCGCTCAACATCGGCTCTGACTTGCCGGCGAGCGGATCCGCCACTAAATCGTCGTCTTCTGAATCAAATCCATCCAACAAATGGTGATCGGCAGCAAAGGCAGGTTCACTGCGCTCGTCGATTCGGGCAGACATCAGCTGCGGTGAAACCAGTTCATCTTTTTCACCGCGCATGCGATTCAATAGACGATTAAAACCACGGATGCTCGCCTCACCAAGACGCTCAACAATACTCAGCCAGGAAATACCGGTCAGCAGAGTGAAACCCGCGCCCCACAGAAAAAGCAGCGCCAGCGTCGTGCCAAGCACGTTCAGAGTCGGCAGAGCCAGGCTGGAGAGTACATCCCCGACCACGCCACCGGAAGAGAAATACCAGATATCGTCAAAGTTGATATCCGCTAAGCCGCAACTGGTCAGCATCAGAACCACTAACCCCAGCAGGCGGGTACCCCACAACATAAAATCGATGTTTTCATCGGCATCGCGGTTACGCAGCAAAATCCAGGCTGTTGCGGTCAGGATGACCGGCAGCGGATAGGCCAGTGAGCCAAAAACAAAAAACAGGGTATCAGCCACCCAGGCACCGACGATACCACCGGCGTTCTGGATATCTGAGCCCCAGGCCGTTTGCGACCAGGAAGGATCCGCCGGATTGAAAGTCAACAGGGCGACAGCAAGAAGAATAGAAGCCAATACGGCCAGAATCAGACCGCATTCACGTAGACGTTGTGCACCATTGAGGCGAGAAGACTGAGGCTCTTCACTCGTCTTAATAATGGTCTCAACTTTATTGTTGTTCTCTTTGAACATAAACCAACTTGACTATGATGATGGCCAACCTGGCTAACACTATACGCAGGTTGGTCTGGTGAAAACAGTCCGAGCGGCAAAAGCCGCTCGGTTTGTTCGAAGATTTAACCATATCAAGCACAAAAACCCAATTGTACAAAGTCAGAATGTGGCAAGAAGTACCACTATTCTGACTTTTACTCTTTAGCGGGTCTTGATAACAAGCTGGTTAGTCTGCTTCACTTCTTCCATAACCACGTACGTACGCGTGTCGTTTACACCCGGCAAACGCAGCAGCGTATCACCCAGCAGTTTACGATACGCGCCCATGTCGGATACGCGAGTCTTGAGCAAGTAGTCGAAATCACCCGATACGAGGTGGCATTCCTGAATATCATCCAGTTTTTGAACCGCAGTATTAAACTGTTCAAATACATCCGGAGCACCACGGTTCAGCGTAATTTCGACAAACACCAAAAGCGAAGCATCAAGATATTGCGGATTCAGCAATGCTGTGTAGCCCGTAATATAACCCTGACGTTCTAAACGACGAACGCGTTCTAAACAGGGTGTTGGCGAAAGACCAACACGTTTAGACAATTCAACGTTCGAAATGCGACCGTCTTTCTGCAATTCATTCAAAATATTGCGATCGATACGGTCTAGATCCTTGGACGGCCTTTTATAGTTGTCTGCCATTTTTTATTCCACCTTATTACTTCCTTGCAAAAAAATATACTACAACTTTTTAATATTCGGTATCAAATCCCACATAACGCTGACTATACTAGCAATAAATTCGATACAAAAACCTGCTGATAGTCAATACAACCACGTAAAGATAAGGAGTCAGGATGATCATTGGCGTACCGAAGGAAATCAAAAACCACGAGTATCGTGTGGGCATGATTCCGGCAAGCGTGAGAGAAGTGCTCTCACACGGCCACCAAGTGTTTGTCGAAACAAACGCCGGAGCCGGTATCGGCTTTTCAGACGATGATTACATCGCCGTAGGCGCATCCATTCTTCCTACTGCCGCCGACGTTTTCACGCAGGCAGATATGATTGTAAAGGTTAAGGAACCTCAAGCTGTCGAACGAGCTATGCTCAGAGAAGGACAAATATTATTTACTTATTTGCACCTCGCTCCAGATTTTCCACAAACTGAAGAGCTAATCAAGAGCAAAGCTGTCTGCATAGCCTACGAGACTGTAACAGATAATATGGGTCGCTTACCACTATTAGCACCAATGTCTGAAGTCGCCGGGCGCATGTCTATTCAAGCGGGTGCACTTGTACTCGAAAAATCACGCGGTGGCAGTGGATTATTACTCGGTGGCGTCCCGGGTGTCGCCCCGGCCAAAGTGGTTATTCTCGGTGGTGGCGTCGTGGGTGCCAACGCGGCGCGCATGGCCATCGGTCTGCGTGCAGATGTGACGATTCTCGACCGTAATATCGATGTATTACGCCATCTTGATCAAGAGTTCCAGGGCCGGGCCAACGTGGTTTTTTCTACTGAAGATGCCATTGAACACCATGTGCTGAATGCTGATCTGGTTATCGGTGCGGTCCTTATCCCGGGAGCGGCAGCGCCCAAACTGGTGACTGAGCAGCATATCAAGGCCATGAAGCCTGGCTCTGCGGTAGTTGATGTCGCAATCGATCAGGGCGGCTGTTTTGCCACTTCTCACCCGACCACCCATGCCGACCCGACGTTTATCGTCGATGATGTGGTGCACTATTGTGTCGCCAATATGCCCGGTGCGGTCGCGCGGACTTCAACCTTTGCCCTCAATAATGCAACCCTGCCCTATATCATCAAACTGGCTAACCTGGGTTACCAGCGTGCACTGAGCCAGGATCCCGGCTTCCTCAAAGGGTTGAATGTGATATACGGGAAAGTGACCTGTCAGCAGGTCGCCGAAAACTTTAACCTCGACTACGTAGACCCGGCACGTGCGCTGACCATGATTAGTTAAACGAATGCGGTTCAGTTAAGCAAAAACAATTCAGCTAAACGACGACGCTCCTGCCGCAATGGAACGGCAGGAGCGTCGCGTTATTCGATAAATTAGTTATTAATTATGAGAAAAAAATCTGACAAGCCGGCTTCATCACCCGGACTTAACGGCATGAATCAGGATATTACGCGGCGTTGTGGCCCGGTCGCAGAATTCGCTCAGGGTCACCTGGTAACCTTGCTCGTTCAGGTAAAGCGCTTTATCCAGCACTAACCACATTTCCAGCAAACGTCTGAATCCCTGCTGAACCAGACTCAGTCGTTCCATTAACCAAAAGCGCTGCTCACCACGCTGCTGATAGCCCGCATAATCGACCTCAGGCAAACTGAGCTGTTTTTGCTGCGCCGCCCACTGGCAGAAAGCTTCAAAGCCTGCACTCAACTGAGATTTTTTAATGCTCGGCACAGGCAGGTATTGCTCCATGCTCAGTTCATACCTGAGCAGTTCATCCAGTCCGAGCCGATAACTCATCTCAGCAAAACGGTGACGTCGTACCCGTTCGCCTCCAGTGACCGTTTCCTGAAGCGGAATACGCAATTCGCTCCGTGAAAGATGCAGAGCTGAATTCCGGGCGAATTGTGATAGTGGCTGATACGTTTCATCTTCAATCAAATGGTAACAGCACGGGGATAAGGTAATCGCACTCAGTGATGCCCGGCTGGCATATTGCATCAGACGAACATGCAGATCGCCGCAGGCGTGCAACGCCACCGCGTGCTGCTGCCGATGAAAAACGGCCTGACTCGCGCCATCAAACGCATCGCCCTGAATAAAGTGCATCTCCAGTTGCAGTGCGTCCGCGTCTGCCTGACCACTCTCACACAGCGCTTGCTGAAACTCAAAACTGGTCACGCGCTGCTGACTGTTTTGTGCCAGCACCCGGCCCAGATAACCTTTACCGGAACACCACTCCAGCCACTCACTACCGTGATGGTGTGCTAACGCTGCCCCGCCCATTAACCGAACCTGATCGTATTTACGGCCCGGAACACCCTGCTCAATAGCGGTCAGCTCGGGCGCGCTGTGCTGACTCTTGTGCAGTGCCGTCAAAGTATGGAAATCAGTAAGATTGGCAATAAACGGCGCCAGTTGCTCAATCAGCGTATCCGGCTGCGCTTTGAATGTCTCTATCTGGCGCTCAGAGAGGCCAAGTAACCACTCTTTCAGCTTTGGCTCTGACCACGGCAGTGCAGGCTCTGCACTGTGATGAAATGGCTCGAAACGCCAGTAACTCTGGGTATGAGTCAGAAAGGTATCGAGCTGTTGAAATAGAGTTTGCATACGCATCGGTGTCGCCTTGCCGCAGGGAACGCTATTGTATGAATCCCGGCTACAAGATCAATCATTGCACCGCACAATCCGCACGGCTGTCGTTGACGAGCAACGATAATCGTAAACCAACCCATTCAATTGTTCGTAAACCAACTCAGTACTTAGCAAACTAATCGTCAACGTACCGGCAGGTCGATGTCGCGGAACATCTCTTCAATCTCGGCACCCGATTTAAGTGAAATGGCTTGTTCAACCACAGGACGAGTCAGATGAGGGGCAAAACGCTCCATAAAATCAAACATATAAGAACGCAGGAAAGTACCGCGACGAAAACCGATACTGGTTACGCTCGGGCCGAAGATATGGCTGGCATCAATCGCAACCAGATCTTTGTCCTGCTCTTTGTCCACGGCCATACTGGCAATCAGGCCGACACCAATCCCCATGCGGACATAGGTTTTAATCACGTCAGCATCGGTGGCCGTGAACACGACCCGCGGACTGAGACCAAAACGGTGAAACGCGGCATCCAGCTCTGAGCGGCCGGAAAAGCCGAACACATAAGTCACCAGCGGGTAAGCGGCCAGATCAGCGACACTGACCAGCTCCTTCTTTGCTAAAGGATGGTCTTTGCTGACCACAATCGCACGATTCCAATGATAACAAGGCAACATAATGGCATCCTGATACAGGTGCATGGCCTCGGTCGCAATGGCAAAATTGGCGCTGCCTTTGACTATCGCTTCTGACATCTGCGCCGGACTGCCCTGATGAAGATGCAGCGAGACTTTCGGATAGCGGGCAGTGAACCCCTTGATGACGCCCGGCAGGGCATAACGGGCCTGAGTGTGGGTGGTGGCAATATTTAAGGTACCCATTTCAGGATGGGTGTGTTCACCGGCCACCGATTTAATACTTTCCACCCGCGACAAAATCTCAGTTGCGATTCTGACAATATCTTCGCCGGCCTGGGTTACCTGAGTCAGGTGCTTACCACTGCGTTCAAAAATCTGGATACCCAGTTCATCTTCCAGCAAGCGAACTTGCTTACTGATGCCGGGCTGAGAGGTATAAAGACTTTCGGCGGTAGCTGATACGTTCAGATTGTGATTGACCACTTCAACAATGTATTTCAACTGCTGCAACTTCATAACCGACCCTGTAGATTTTGAGCGACGCACGTCATCGCAAATTCATAGTTTATAATTATTAGTTATAACGTGTTGAGAACATAATTCAAAGAGGAACGGCGAAATTGTTTTTGAAAACACTGCCCTTTTCGAGCAACTGAAGAAAAAACTGCCACCGGGCACCCAAAGTTACCAATCCGTTAAAGCGTCTGCGCAATAAACAGACGATAATACGATTTATAAAATTGTTGGTGTAGTAGAAAGTTAGGATAGTGTATCCTTTGTCAATAGGCCTTTGAAAATGAAGACACGGATTATATGAATATCGGTTTAATTATCGCTCTGATTGCCATCTTATTGGTGCTGGTTTTGGGCTATAACATCATGCTTCAGTACAAAGTCAAAGTTGAAACCGCGAAGAAGCAAGAGTCATCCCGTTACCTGACCATCATCGATGCCACTGAGGATCTCATCGGTAATGCGCACCATTTGCCCTACAGCAAAGAGTTATTGGTGTGCCTTAACAACCGGATTCTCGACGCACTGCAAAACATGTACGAACTCGATCCGAAGAACAAGCAACTGGCGCAGCGCATCGAGAACATGAAGGAGCAGATCAACAATCTGCAGCAAAATCATTCCGGCAGTGAGAGTACAACCTTTAAAGTGCCAAGCAGCGATAAACAGGCGATTGTGATGCTCAAACTGGTGAAGCGTCTGCGCGATACTATCCGCAGTGAACACAATAAAGGCCGTTTTGAAACCCAGGCCTATGTGGCAGAAAATGCACGCCTGGAGACCATTCAAATTCGCATCAACATCGAGAACGTGATTAAACGCGCCAACGACTCGATTGTGCGTGGTCAGCCAGGAACAGCAGTACAACTGCTGCGCAAAGGCCTTGATGTTCTGAGTTCGAAGAGCGACAGCTACTCGGTACAGGCTCGGGAAAAGCTGCAAACCATGTACGACGATCTCGAAAAACGTCGCCAGAGCAAAAATGCGGCGGATTTGGAGAAGAAAGAAGAAAGCGAACGCCAGCACGACATGGACATGCTCTTTGGCGAAAAGAAAAAATGGTAATATACTAGCCGTTTTCGAACCGATTAATTAACACAAAGGTCGCCAAGGCGGCCTTTGTTATTGTTGCGACCATGATAAATACCCCTGCGATTGAAAAACTTCTCGAGCCTATCCATCAGTTTCTGCATTGCGAGACTCCGGTTGAATGGATAGAGGAAGCGCGTAAGCCGGACAACCTGCCGGTCATTCTGCTTGATCACCTGATGTGTGAGCTCAAGGCAGGCCAGTCAGCCATGTATCTGATTCGTAAGTATGCGGTAGACCAACAGAGCCAGCACTCGCTGCTCGACTGGTTTAAACCTTATGAAGACTTTACCTATCGCAACATTGGCAGCATTGAGACGCTGAAAGGCAAAAGTCAGATCTCCAAGGCCATCATGGCCAAATCAGATTCGCCCTACAGCCAGGATCTGATTGATAAGATGGTATTACTGATCAAAGAAGAATTGCACCACTTCTATCAGGTACTGGAAATCATGCACAGCAGAGGCATCAGTTACGAATCAATTCCGGCCAGCCGCTACGCCAAAGGATTGCTGTCGCATATGAAAACCCATGAGCCGCAAACCCTGATCGACAAACTGATCATCGGTGCGTACATTGAGGCCCGCTCATGCGAGCGCTTTGCGCGCCTGGCACCTCACCTCGATGATGATATCGCCAAATTTTATATCTCGTTGCTGCGCTCAGAAGCGCGTCATTATCAGGATTACCTCAGTCTGGCTGAGCAGATTGCCGGGACAGACATTTCACAGCGCATTGCCTATTTTGGCCAGATAGAAGCAGAATTGATTCGCTCGCCGGACAGTGATTTTAAATTTCACAGCGGTAAGCCAGTGTTAAACTGAGGCCTGTGTTCAACAGAAGCCCGTGTGAAACAGAAGCTAGTGTGAAACACAAGACTCACTGCCTGGCTATGCAAAGCCAGGCAGTAAAAAGGTCAGCCTGTGAGCTGACCTTTTTCGTTTTGTCCGAGCCTGGCAAAGATTTACACCAGCGAGGCGTTAATCGCCGTCAGAACTTTGGCCGGATCGGTGGCCTGAGTGATTGGACGACCGATAACCAGGTAATCCGACCCCGCCTGAAGCGCTTCATATGGCGTCATAATACGGCGCTGGTCACCCGCATCAGAGCCCGCAGGGCGAATACCCGGAGTCACTAGTTTGAACTCTTTACCCAGGCCCTGTTTCAGCACTGACGCTTCCTGTGCCGAACACACCACGCCATCCAGACCCGCATTCTTGGTCAGAGTCGCCAGACGCATCACTTGCTGCGCAGGTGCGACATCCAAACCGATCCCGGCCAGGTCGCTCTGTTCCATACTGGTCAGCACAGTGACTGCGATCAGCAACGGACGATCTTTACCGTAGGGCTCAAGAATTTCGCGTGATGCGGTCATCATGCGTTCCCCACCGCTGGCGTGAACATTGACCATCCAGACACCCAGTTCAGCAGCAGCACGAACCGCTTTGGAACAGGTATTTGGGATATCGTGGAATTTCAGATCCAGAAAAACCGAAAAGCCCCTTTTGTGTAGTTCACGAACGAATTCCGGACCAAAGAGTGTAAACATCTCTTTGCCGACTTTTAACCGGCAACTGGCAGGGTCGATCTTGTCGACAAATGCCAGGGCATCCGCTTGGTTGTCATAATCCAGTGCAACGATCACTTTCTGGTCGTTCATTTCTACTCCTAAGATATGCTTTTAGCCTATAAAAATGCAGCTCATACAAGCTGCAAATCTGAAACAACCGGCGTAAGGCCAATCATTATTTATTCTCCGTCCAAGCCTCGAATCGGCTTGATCGAACCCCACCCCTTACATGAAGGACAGTGCCAGTATAGTGAATGGGTAGAAAAACCGCAGCGGCGGCAACGATAATGCGGTTTGACTTTGAGCTGCTCACCAACCAACTTTTGCAAAGTCGACAAACTGGCCTTGGCACGGCCCTCTTCCGCTTCGGCAATATGGTAATCGATCAGGCGATAAAAGCCTTTCATGGTCGGGTTTTTAACCAGCTGACGGGTTAATAGCTCCTGTGCTGAAGCCACGCCTTCATGTTGCGCGACCAGTTGAGCCAGCATCAGCTCCGCAGATACCCCTGCCTTGTTCGAGATACATTCACGCAGAAACTGAACCAGTTCCTGCTCACGGCCGAGGTGGTGATAGCATTCCGCCAGTGTCGGCAGGACTTCACCAATGAAATCGATATCCTGTTCGAGTACCTTTTCCATGTATTGAATGGTTTTGTCATACTCTTCATTCTCGAGATGCAGCTTACCCAGAGAGATGCTGGCTCGCACGCACTTAGGATCTTCCTGCAAGGCCTTTTTAAACAGGTTAATCGCTTTGCTGTTATTGCTGTCTGCTTTTTCCATCATGGCCAGCTCACACCAGTAATGGGCAATGCTGGTTTTCATCCGTTTACGGCCCATCTTGACCAGTGCCTGCGCGGCATCAATAGCTTTATGCCATTCACGGGTTTGCTGGTAGATAGACGCCAGTTGCTGCAGCGCCGACTCACGATGTTCCGGCTCATCGACCAACTGCTCAAAGATTTTCTCAGCCCGATCCAGAAAACCGGACACCATGTAATCTTTAGCCAGTTGCTGCAGCGCCAGATTTTTCTGGTCTATGGTCAGCCCGGAGCGGGAGATAAGATTCTGGTGGATGCGGATAGCGCGATCCACTTCGCCGCGCGAACGAAACAGGTTACCCAACGCCAGGTGGGTATCAATGGTTTCATTGTCGACTTGCAACAGTTCAATAAAGTGATCAACCGCTTTGTCTGACTGATCAGACAACAGCAAGTTAAGACCCGTCACGTACTGACGGGAAATTTGGTGGGAATGTTTCTGCTTGTCTTGCTGGGCACTACGATTACCCATATACCACCCGTAAGCGGCAGCAATTGGCAATAACAAGAAGAGGATTTCTAACATCTAAAAACGACCTTATTCGATATTCGCTTTCTGCTCTGAAACGTCGTTGGCCGATGACTGTTTTTTCAGCTTTCTGTTTAGCTTGCGAATTTCAAGTTGTGATTTTAAATGCATGCTGCCAAAAATGAGCCAGGCAATCAGAAAACCAACCACAAACACTGAACCCAGAAGGGTAGATAAATGGAACTCGCCCTGTGCCAGCAGATAATTGAAAGTCACTATCTCCTGATTCTGCGAGCCTAATGCCAACGCAATCAGGAAGAGAGCAAGTAACACCACGATTTTTATTATTTTCATAATCCATTACCTATCTATTCACGAATACAAGCACCCTGATTATGCAGGAAAACAGCCTGACAAACCATGGCTATTATCGGTACTTCAGCGCTTTTAAACGTATTTTTGCAGCGTATGTAGACGCATTAACCGCTGCCCGATAAAGAGTGTGTTTAATTCAACACCAATCCGGGATCTCACCATAGTCTGGATAGCACTGACAGGCCGGGCACGACATCAGATCGCAAAAAAGCGGCACACTGAGACAGTATGCCGCTTTAACAAAATTCGCTACTTAAATCAGATAGCTTCGTTTACACGCTCACGAAGCTCTTTACCTGGTTTGAAATGAGGAACGTACTTACCTTCCAATTCCACCTTCTCACCGGTTTTCGGATTACGTCCGACTCGAGGCTCACGATAGTGCAAAGAGAAACTACCGAAACCACGAATTTCGATGCGTTCCCCATCTTCTAAGGTTTTCGCCATGTGCTCAAGAATGTCCTTCACCGCGTCTTCGATCTCTTTCGCAGACAAGTGGGTTTGCTCGGCACAGAGTCTTTCAATTAATTCAGACTTAGTCATAGTTTCCCTCTTCGAGTTTTTACCTGATTATAGTCAGTATTCTCAGTTCCAACAAACACTTGCTTAATATTGTAGGAAAAGATTTCAAACTTAACTAAATCTTTTCATCACTCAAATCAGCCGTTGACTGTGTCAGCACGCTGTAGAGCTTAAAAACAGAGGCTTTCAAGTGTGTGGTCAAGCAAGATAAAAAAAGGAGCCTTACGGCTCCTTTTTATTCAGCGATAATTAAATTATTCGCCTTTAGCTGCTTTGAAAGCGTCAGCCATTGCGTTACCGAATGCGCCGTCATCTTGCTTGTTGATAGATGCCATTGCTTCTTGCTCTTCAGCTTCGTCTTTCGCTTTGATAGACAGGTTGATTACGCGGTTCTTACGGTCAACACCAGTAAATTTCGCTTCAACGCTGTCACCAACGTTCAGGATCAGAGTCGCATCTTCTACGCGGTCACGAGAAACTTCAGATGCACGGATGTAACCTTCAACGCCGTCTTCCAGCTCGATAGTTGCGCCTTTCGCGTCAACTGCAGTTACAGTACCGTTAACCAGAACACCTTTCTTGTTGTCTGCAACGTAAGCGTTGAATGGGTCATTTTCCATTTGCTTAACGCCCAGAGAAATGCGCTCACGCTCTGCGTCTACTGCTAGAACTACTGCAGAGATTTCGTCGCCTTTCTTGTATTCACGTACTGCTTCTTCACCTGGAACGTTCCAAGAGATGTCAGACAGGTGAACCAGACCGTCGATGCCGCCGTCAAGACCGATGAAGATACCGAAGTCAGTGATAGACTTGATCTTACCAGTTACTTTGTCGCCTTTAGCTTGTAGCTCAGCGAATGACTGCCATGGGTTAGCTTTACACTGTTTCAGGCCTAGAGAGATACGACGACGTTCTTCGTCGATATCCAGAACCATAACCTCAACTTCGTCGCCAACATTAACAACTTTAGATGGGTGGATGTTCTTGTTAGTCCAGTCCATTTCAGAAACGTGTACCAGACCTTCAACGCCTTCTTCGATTTCAACGAAGCAGCCGTAATCAGTCAGGTTAGTAACACGACCAGTCAGTTTGTGACCTTCTGGGTAACGCTTAGCGATTGCTACCCATGGATCTTCACCCAGCTGTTTCAGACCTAGTGATACGCGAGTACGCTCACGGTCGAACTTAAGAACTTTAACTGTGATTTCATCACCAACGTTAACGATCTCAGATGGGTGCTTAACGCGTTTCCAAGCCATGTCAGTGATGTGCAGAAGACCATCAACACCACCAAGGTCAACGAATGCACCGTAGTCAGTAAGGTTCTTAACGATACCTTTAACTTCAGTACCTTCTTGCAGAGTCTCAAGAAGTTCGTCACGCTCAACGCTGTTTTCAGATTCGATAACAGCACGACGAGAAACAACGACGTTGTTACGCTTCTGGTCCAGCTTGATTACTTTGAACTCTAGCTCTTTGTTTTCCAGGTGAGCAGTGTCACGGATAGGACGTACATCAACCAGTGAACCTGGCAGGAATGCACGGATACCGTTCAGTTCAACAGTGAAACCGCCTTTAACTTTACCGTTGATGATACCAACAACAGTTTCAGCTTCTTCGTAAGCTTTCTCAAGAACGATCCAAGCTTCGTGACGTTTCGCTTTCTCACGAGAAAGTTGAGTTTCACCGAAACCGTCTTCAACCGCGTCAAGTGCTACGTCTACTTCAGAACCAACTTCAACTTCAAGTTCGCCAGCAGCGTTCTTGAACTGTTCAGCAGGGATTGCAGACTCAGACTTAAGACCAGCGTCAACCAGTACGTAGCCGTTTTCGATAGCAACTACAGTACCTTTAACGATAGTACCTTGTTGGAATTCAGTCTCGTTTAGAAACTCTTCAAAGAGTTGAGCAAAAGATTCAGTCATTTAATTAATCTTCAATAAGTAAACTACCACGGGTGTCCTACCACATGGGGTTATTAAATTCGCCGGTCATCATCCTTGCGACCAACGCTCTTAACTGACGTGGTTTATTCCGCCAGCTTCGATTCGATATATTGTAGTGCCTTTTCTACCACTTCGTCGATAGACATTTCGGTAGAATCAAGCAACAGCGCATCCTCTGCAGGGCGTAATGGAGCCACTGGGCGGTTACGATCACGATCGTCACGCTCTTGGATTTCGCTTAAAAGGGCGTCAAATTTAACATCAAGCCCTTTCAGTTGCAACTGCTTGAATCGACGACGTGCACGCTCTTCGGCACTGGCGTCCAAGAAAATTTTCACTTCAGCCTGCGGGAAGACAACCGTTCCCATATCGCGGCCATCCGCAACCAGACCTTTTTCATCGGCAAATGCACGTTGACGGCGCAACAATGCTTCACGAACACGTGGTAAAGCAGCGACTCTTGAGGCTGCCATTCCGGTTTCTTCTTTGCGCAGCTCTTTCGACACATCCTCGCCTTCCAGAATCACTTTGACGAGATCGCCTTCCGCAATAAACTGGACATCGAGGTGCGTTGCCAGCGGCACAAGTGCATCTTCTGATTCGATATCGACACCGTGATGAATGGCAGCCAGAGCCAGCACACGATAAATGGCACCAGAATCTAAAAGATGAAAACCGAGTTTGTTAGCCAACAGCATGCAAAGCGTACCTTTACCCGCTCCGCTTGGTCCATCAACGGTAATCACCGGTGTTTGAGAGGACATGTTTTACTCCACTTTGTTTTTGTTCGCGACGGATTATGTCTGCGATTTACCGGCGGCAAATTATAGTTGGAATCGTCTCCGGGTGCTAGGCAGGATTGGGTAAACGGTTATATTTTGCTACAAAACAGAAAACAAAAACTCAGATCTGGGATCTGAGTTTTTTCTCATTATGGGCTGTGGCAGGTAACTGACAATAGCAACAGAGCAAGACTTTAGAAAAGAGCAGTCGCAACGTACTCTTGACCGCAAAAACCTGCACATGGCCCAATAGCGGGTCTTCTGACTAAAGGCCTAGAGCAGAATGCGCGCTTCGTTTTTCGCCACGGTGGCCTCCCCTATCCCCTTAACCTTGGTCAGATCCTGCTTGGTTTGGAACTGTCCGTTAGCCTGTCGGTAATCAACAATGGCTTGCGCTTTTTTCAGCCCTATCCCGGACAACAGCGTCGCGATCTCTTCGGCAGAAGCTGAGTTAACATTCACCGTGATTTCGATACCCTGTGACGTTTCGGCTTGCACCGGATTCTCTTCTGCGGCAGCCAATGCATTCGCAGCAGGCCAGCTCAACGCCAGTAAGGCAGACAACAGTAAAGATTTAAGTTTCATCGTGGACTCTCCTTGTTAGGTTATGAGCCCCGATAATAGGGGAAGCGGAAAGGCGCATCTAACGCCAACACGACAAAGTAAAATGGGCTGCATTCGCAGCCCATTCTGTTAAACATCTCAGTTACATTACAGCCATTACTGGCTCGCAAGGTAATATTCGATATCAGTATTATCACGCAGTACGCTGATCACACCAGACAAGTCCTGCTGGGTGCCGATACGGGAAAGCTGAGCGCCAATCTGATCCTGATACTGCTCATTCACTTTCGCTTCCACTTTGTTCAGCTCAACCACCACGACGTTGCCATCAAAATCTGTGGTCTGCGAGTAAGTCACAGCATCCTGCTCTGGCTTAGGCATCGCATAAACCGTTTCAGCCAGTGGTGAACTACGATCAATCATCTCAAGCTCGCCAAACGCCAGGTTATGCTCTTGCAGCGGAGATTTGTCACCCTGTTTCAGTGCATCAACCAGATTCGTGGCCAGCTCTTCGGCCTGCTCCTGACCTTTTTGCTTAGACAGTTCAGCAACAACCTGATTTTTTACTTCATCCAGTGGCAGAACCACCTGCGGACGCGCTTCTTCAACACGAACCACAACCACATGTTCAGGAGCGACTTCAATCACTTCTGAGTTCAGGCCGTCTTCTTTCACTTCCGGAGAGTCAATCGCCTGAATCACGCTTGGGTTATTCAGCACTGATGGCAGATCCTGCTCAGAGACAAAATCGGTCTTTTCGATTTTGGCTGACACTGCTTTGGCGGCGTCATCAAGTGAATCCGGCGATTCAAAAGCTACTTTCTGCAGCTCAGTTTGCAGTTCGTAGTAACGATCAATTGCCTGCTGGTCGGTCAGCTCAGTTTTGATCTGCTCAGCCACTTCCTCATAAGGTTTGGCAACCGGAGCTTTCAGCTCATCAAGCTTGATGATGTGGTAACCAAAGTCAGATTTGACCAGACCAGACACATCACCGGCTTTTTGCAGGGCAAATGCCGCAGCATCAAATGCCGGGTCCATCGTGTCACGTTCGATCCAACCCAGTGAACCACCGTCCTGTGCGCTGCCGATGTCTTCCGATTTTTCTTGTGCCAGTGTCGCGAAATCTGCACCGCCATTCAGCTCGTCAAGAATCGCCTGCGCTTTTTTCTCATCGTCGCCCTGAATCAGGATGTGGCTGACTTTACGCTGTTCTGCCGAAGAGTACTTGTCGAGGTGCTCCTGGTAGTACTGTTTGGCCTGCTCGTCGCTGACCGCCAAATCGCTCTTGAGTTGCTCGGCAGAAAGTTCGATATACGCCAGTTTTACCTGCTCCGGACGAGTGTAGTTATCCGGATTCTCTTTATAGTACTGGGTAATCTCGTCATCCGTCAGTTTCACGTTTTTAGAAAACTCCTGCGGAGACAGGGTAATGGTGCGGATGTCACGCGTTTGAGCAACCAGTTCACCTTGCGCAGTGACTTCACCCTGCAGGGTAAACTCGCTGCCCTGCAGCGCAGAAACCAGCTGGTTACGCACCATGTCGCGGCGCAGATACTCAGCAAACGAATCCGGTGAGAAGCCAGCACGACGCAATGCAGACTGGTAAATATCCTGGTCAAATTTACCTTCGTTTTGGAACTGAGGCATGTCCAGAATCGCCTGACGCACCTGGTCATCACTCACGCGCAGACCCAGAGATTCAGCATGCTGCTCAAGCAGCAGGTCGTTAACCATGCGATCCAGGACAGATTTACGGAATGATGCGACGTATGACGGGTCCGCCAGCAGGTTGGAGAAGTAATCACCCAACTGCGACTGCATACGGTTACGTTCGTTTTGGTAAGCTTGTTCAAATTCGCCGCGCGCAATCTCGGTTTCGCCGACTTTGGCTGCTGCATTATTGCTGCCGCTAATCAGGTAGTTACCTACCCCTGCGAAGATAAAAGAAAGGATGATTAATCCAAGGATAATTTTTACCGCGATGCTGTTCACGCCTTCGCGTAATCGATCCATCATAGTTTTACTGCTCTCCGGGTTTGAAGTGACACACTTCAGCCAAAAATTGAATAGCGCGATAATATCAGAAAAAGAAATGCGCATCAGTATGATGCGCATAATTTCAAAAGGTTCGAATTAATTTTGCCTCTAAACGGCCAAAATCATTCTGTTTGATTAAAAACTGATGGGTCGCAACCGATGAACCGATTAGTTGCAAGCGTCTTTCAACGCTTTACCAGCTTTGAACGCAGGTACTTTAGCTTCTGCGATTTGGATTTCTTCACCTGTTTTAGGGTTGCGGCCAGTGCGAGCTGCACGAGTGCGAACTGCGAATGTACCAAAGCCAACCAAAGCCACCTGATCACCTGATTGAAGAGTGTCACTAACTGCGTCGATGAATGCGTCTAGTGCGCGACCAGCTGAAGCTTTTGAGATATCAGCATTTGCTGCAATTTGTTCTACTAATTGTGTTTTATTCACTGTGAATTCCCCTTCGGCCACCAATTATTATTTTGTTCGGTGCCTATTTCGTTCCATTAATGTAAAAACTGGCCTAAAGCCTTGTTACAACTGGGCTCAAGACTTAGTGAGTAACGTTAGCGCCCAAAAAAAACGCTGACAAGCCTTTTTAGACCTATCAGCGTAAACTTTTACTTATTTTTGCTGCACATCACTCTTTTTTAGCGCCAAACTCGACACCAGTCGGGTCATTTTCCAGCGCTACCTGCAGCACTTCATCAATCCAGCGCACAGGAATCACCTTAAGATCTGCGATGACGTTATCCGGAATCTCTTCCAGGTCGCGCTCGTTATCTTTAGGAATCAGCACAGTTTTAATACCACCACGGTGAGCAGCCAGCAGTTTTTCTTTCAGGCCGCCGATAGGCAGTACTTCACCACGCAGAGTGATTTCACCCGTCATCGCCACTTCCGCTTTCACCGGATTACCGGTCAGGCTGGAAACCAGCGCAGTGCACATCGCCGTACCCGCGCTCGGGCCATCTTTCGGGGTCGCACCTTCAGGGACGTGAACGTGAATATCACGCTTCTCGTAAAAATCAGGATTGATACCCAGTTTGTCAGCACGTGAGCGAACCACGGTCATGGCTGCCTGGATAGACTCCTGCATCACATCGCCCAGCGAACCGGTCTGCGTCAACTTGCCCTTACCCGGCATTGACTGCGCTTCAATCGTCAGCAGATCGCCGCCAACTTCAGTCCAGGCCAGACCAGTCACCTGACCCACACGGTTGAATTCATCCGCTTTACCGTAGTCAAAACGCTGTACGCCCAGGAATTCCTTCAGGTTTTCCTGATTCACCACCACTTGCTTGGTACCGCCGTTCAGCAGAATCTTCTTCACTGCCTTACGACAGATTTTCGAGATTTCGCGTTCCAGGTTACGCACGCCCGCTTCACGGGTGTAGTAACGAATCACACCAATGATGGCTGAATCTTCAATCTCGATTTCACCGGCTTTGAGGCCGTTACGCTCAATCTGTTTGTTAACCAGGTGGCGCTTGGCGATGTTGAGTTTTTCATCTTCGGTATAACCCGACAAACGAATCACTTCCATACGGTCCAAAAGCGGGCCTGGAATGTTCATTGAGTTGGACGTTGCCACAAACATGACGTCCGACAAATCGTAATCCACTTCCAGGTAATGGTCGTTGAACGAGTTGTTCTGTTCCGGATCCAGTACTTCCAGCAGAGCTGACGCCGGATCGCCTCGCATGTCGGATGCCATCTTGTCGATTTCATCCAGCAGGAACAGCGGGTTTTTAACCCCGACTTTCGACATTTTTTGGATCAGTTTACCCGGCAGTGAGCCGATATAGGTACGGCGGTGACCGCGGATTTCCGCTTCGTCACGCACGCCACCCAGCGCCATACGCACATACTTACGCCCCGTCGCCGATGCAATAGAACGACCCAACGACGTCTTACCGACACCCGGAGGACCAACCAGACACAGAATCGGACCTTTCAGCTTATTGATTCGGCTCTGCACGGCGAGGTACTCAAGGATGCGTTCTTTCACACGATCCAGACCATAGTGGTCTGCATTAAGGATCTCTTCCGCTTTGGTCAGGTCTTTTTTCACTTTGGAACGTTTGTTCCAAGGCACGCTGACCATCCAGTCGATATAACTGCGTACCACGGTCGCTTCGGCTGACATCGGCGACATCATTTTCAGCTTTTGCAGTTCCTGCTCGGTCTTCTCGCGTGCCTCTTTAGGCATCTTCGCGTCTTCGATTTTCTTCTGCAGAGCTTCAAACTCATCCGGCGCGTCATCCATCTCGCCGAGTTCTTTCTGAATCGCTTTCATTTGCTCATTCAGGTAGTACTCGCGCTGAGATTTTTCCATCTGCTTTTTAACTCGGCCACGGATGCGTTTTTCAACCTGAAGCAGGTCGATTTCTGACTCCATCTGACCCATCAAAAATTCCAGACGTTCCGACACGTCCAGAATTTCCAATACTTTCTGCTTGTCGACCAGTTTAAGTGGCATGTGCGCAGCGATAGTATCAGCAAGGCGAGCGGCCTCATCGATACCATTCAGTGACGTCAGCACTTCCGGCGGAATCTTTTTATTGAGCTTGATAAAGCCTTCGAACTGATTGATCGCACTGCGAACAATCACTTCCTGCTCTTTTTCATCAAGTTCTGGTGTCAGCAAGTACTCGGCGTCTGCCGAGAAGAACTCGCCTTCATGAAATTGGTGAATTTTAGCGCGCTGCTGACCTTCCACTAACACCTTCACGGTACCGTCAGGTAGCTTCAACAACTGAAGAATGGTGGCAACCGTGCCGACTTCGAACAGATCGGCGATTTTAGGTTCGTCAGTCTCCGGTTGCTTTTGAGCGACCAGAAGAACCTGCTTGTTGTTATCCATTGCCTCTTCCAGGCACTGAATCGATTTTTCGCGACCAACAAACAGAGGAATCACCATATGTGGATAGACCACCACATCGCGCAGAGGTAGTACTGGGATCTCGATACGCTCGGAACGTTCCAAGTTCATATTTTTCTCTCTTCTGCTTTCTATATATCGCAGTATATGGGGGCTAACTGACTGGATTCAATGACAGAATAAAAAAAAGGAGGTAATAATTACCTCCTTTTTCTCATTTAGTGACGGGATTTACTCTGCGCCGGCAGCCTGGCTTTCACTACCAGAGTAGATCAGCAGCGGGTCAGACTCGCCGTTGATCACAGACTCATCAATCACCACCTTCTCAACTTCGTTCATCGAAGGCAGTTCATACATGGTCTCCAGCAGCACGTTCTCAAGGATAGAACGCAGGCCACGTGCACCGGTTTTACGTTTCATTGCGCGAGCGGCAATGGCACGCAGTGCATCTTCACGGAATTCCAGGTCCACGTTTTCAAGCTCAAACAACGCCGAGTACTGTTTAGTCAGTGCGTTCTTAGGCTCTGACAGGATCTGAATCAGCGCTTCTTCATCCAGTTCAGTCAGCGTCGCCGTAACTGGCAGACGACCGATGAATTCAGGAATCAGACCGTATTTCACCAAATCTTCCGGTTCAACCTGAGTGAAAAGTTCACCCACGGATTTGCTTTGATCTTTCGAACGGACTTCTGCGCCAAAACCGATACCGGTCCCGGTTGCCACACGTTGTTCAATCACTTTATCCAGGCCAGCGAATGCACCGCCACAGATAAACAGGATCTTAGACGTGTCTACTTGCAGAAACTCTTGTTGCGGGTGCTTACGACCGCCTTGTGGCGGAACGGAAGCGACGGTACCCTCAACCAGTTTCAGCAGCGCCTGCTGCACACCTTCACCAGATACATCACGGGTGATAGATGGGTTTTCAGCTTTACGTGAAATCTTATCGATTTCATCGATGTAGACGATACCACGCTCTGCTTTCGCAACGTCGTAGTCACACTTCTGCAGCAGTTTCTGGATGATGTTTTCAACATCTTCACCCACATAACCTGCTTCAGTCAGCGTCGTAGCATCTGCCATCGTGAACGGTACATCAAGGAAACGAGCCAGCGTTTCAGCCAGTAGAGTCTTACCACTACCGGTCGGACCGATCAGCAGAATGTTACTCTTGCCCAGCTCTACGCCTTCACTTGTTGTATCACCGTTACGTAAACGCTTGTAGTGGTTATATACTGCAACCGCGAGCACTTTTTTAGCGTGTTCCTGGCCAATCACATAGTCGTCCAGATGTTCACGAATTTGACGCGGCGTAGGAAGCGCCGACGACTCTTTCTTAGGCAGAACATCTTTAATTTCTTCACGGATAATATCGTTACATAAGTCGACACATTCGTCACAAATGTAAACAGAAGGACCTGCGATTAGCTTGCGAACTTCGTGCTGGCTTTTGCCACAGAAAGAGCAGTACAGCAGTTTACTACTACCACCCTCTTTGCTTTTGTCTGTCATTCGCTAACCTCTTAGCCTTTACTCTCTATGGTTTGAGTGTATAACAATTTGAACCAAATTGCGTTAAACAATTCCCAGAACTGTTACTCGCCACGATGGGTCAGAACTGCGTCCACCAGACCATAATCTACTGCCTGCTGGGCAGACATGAAATTGTCTCGGTCAGTATCACGTTCAACCACTTCCAGAGGCTGGCCGGTATGTTCTGCCAGCAAGTGGTTCAGCTTGTTCTTAATGGTCAGGATTTCCTGAGCGTGGATCTGAATATCCGACGCCTGACCCTGGAAACCACCCAGTGGTTGGTGAATCATGACACGCGAGTTCGGTAACACGTAACGTTTACCTGGCGCACCGCCAGCTAACAGGAACGCCCCCATTGAACAAGCTTGACCAATACACAGTGTGCTCACGTTTGGCTTAATAAACTGCATGGTGTCATAGATTGACATACCCGCAGTTACACTGCCACCCGGAGAGTTAATGTAAAGGAAAATGTCTTTATCAGGGTTTTCAGATTCTAAGAAAAGCAGTTGAGCCACGACAAGGTTCGCCATGTGATCTTCTACTTGACCAGTTAAAAAAATCACGCGGTCTTTTAATAAGCGAGAATAGATGTCGTATGAGCGCTCACCACGAGAAGTTTGTTCGACCACCATGGGTACTAGCGCGTCAATGATTGGCGACATTGCATTTTTTTCTTGGTAGCTCATAGTCTTATGTCCCTAAAATAAATGGCCCGGATGATGGGCAATCACACGGACCATTGTTAGCAGAATAGTTAACGTCTCGTCAACCTTTCTACACGAGAACTTGCTTATTAAGCAGCAACTTGAGGGTTCATTAGCTCGTTGAAGCTAACTGCTTTCTCAGTTACGTTTGCTTTAGCAATGATTGCGTCGATTGCTTGCTCTTCTAGAGCAACGTTACGCATGTTGTCCATCATTTGTGGGTTTTGCTCGTAGTAAGCAATCACTTCTGAAGGATCTTCGTAAGCAGTCGCCATCTCTTCGATCAGCGCTTTCACTTTCTCTTCGTCTGCTTTCAGTTCTTCAGCTTTGATCACTTCACCCAGCAGAAGACCTACTACTACGCGACGTTTTGCCTGCTCTTCGAACAGTTCACGTGGCAGTTGGTTAGCCGCTTCAACGTTACCACCGAAGCGCTGCGCAGCTTGCTGACGCAGTACGTTGATTTCTTGATCAATCAGAGCAGAAGGAACGTCGATGTCGTTCTCTTTTACCAGACCTTCCAGAGCTTGATCTTTGATGCGAGCTTTGATCGCTTGCTTCAGTTCGCGATCCATGTTCTTACGAACTTCAGCTTTCAGTGCGTCAACGCCACCTTCAACCACACCGAACTTAGCAACGAATTCGTCGTTCAGTTCTGGCAGTTCCTGAGCTTCAACTTTGCTTACTTTGATTGCAAACTTAGCTGCTTTACCTTTCAGGTTTTCTGCGTGGTAATCTTCTGGGAAAGTCACGTCAATTTCGAATTCCATACCAGCAGTCTTACCTGCGATACCGTCTTCAAAACCTGGGATCATGCGGCCTGCGCCCATTTCCAGAGGGAAGTTTTCAGCTTTACCGCCTTCGAATTCAACGCCGTCGATAGAGCCAACGAAATCGATAGTTACGCGTTTGCCTTCTGCTGCTGCTTCGTCAACTTGAGTCCAAGAAGCTTGCTGCTTACGCAGAGTGTCCAGCATTTCAGTTACGTCTGCATCCGTGATTTCTGTAGTTGGTTTTTCTACAGTAATGTTTTCCAGGCCTTTCAGTTCAACTTCTGGGTAAACTTCGAAAGTCGCTGTAAATACTAGATCTTCGCCTTCATTGTTAGCTACTGGAGCAAACGTTGGTGCGCCCGCTGGGTTGATCTTTTCTTTTACGATCGCTTCGATGAAATGACGTTGCATAACTTCACCAAGAACGTCTTGACGTACTGCTTTACCGTACATCTTAGCAACCATCTTCATCGGCACTTTGCCTTTACGGAAACCATCGAAACGACGGTTTTTCGCGATGTTGCGTAGTTCAGCTGAGACTGCATCTTCGATGTTAGCAGCAGGAACAGTAATATTAAGACGGCGCTCTAGGCCTTCTAGCGTTTCAACAGTAACTTGCATTGTTTATAAACCTCAAAACTGGCTCAGTATTCCTGAGCGTCATGAGCCAGAACCCGGTTCTGGCTGCATCCTTGTGTGGTACCCGTAAGAGCACTTAACTGTAATTATTGAGCATCGGTATTCAAGCGCTTGTGGCCTCAATACCGGACTAATGAGTGATATCTTTGCCGCAATGAGCAGCCAACGGTATCTCTGATTAGTCTCAGGACAAAAATTTAGACGCCGCATTCTACCGACCAGAAGTATGGCTGTCGAGCTAATCCCCGGTCAGAGAAAGGTCAATGTCTTAAAAAGTCAACTGAGTGCTAAAAAATCCATCAAACCAAAGTGTGATTGCCATGAAATGGGGACAATAAAGGCTTTTTCAAGGGAATCGAGGCTTTTTTTTCTGCAAAAGCCCAAAAAGAGATCTTGCTCTTGTTTTGTGCTCGCAATTTACCATCTTTTAAACCACTCAACAGCCAACTCCCAGTATCATGGAGGCCGGGCTTAAACACCACGCGGGACAACAGGATGTTATCGATTCGCCGACTCAGTATACTGTTTTTTATCGTATTTATTACGGTCACCGCGGTTTGCGCCCATTTGGCCTGGCGTTATCAGTATCAGAGCCTGCTTACCGAGCAGCAATCGGAGCTGGATAAGTTTTCCAGTCACATCGTCACCAAGCTGGACAAGTACGCTCACATCCCGCGTCTGCTGTCAAAAGACAAAGAGTTAATTGATGCCCTGCTCAATCCGCACAATACGGCTCAGCTCGAAATCACCAATCGCTATCTGGAGCAGGTCAACGACGTCATCCAGGCCGCAGACACTTACCTGCTTGACGCTTATGGCAATACTTTAACGGCCAGCAACTGGAACCTTGAACGCACCTTCATCGGACGTAACTTTGCCTGGCGTCCCTATTTTTATCAGGCCATTCAGGGCAACAGCAGCCAGTATTTCGCCCTGGGCTCCACCTCAGGTGAACGCGGTTACTACTACGCCTATCCTGTGGTATACGCGGCTGAAATTCTCGGTGTGGTGGTAGTGAAGATGGACTTATCAGCGATCGAAGAGAACTGGCAAAGCCGCAACAGCTATTTTGTCGCCACCGATGTCAATCAAGTGGTTTTCATGTCCAGCCAGCCTGACTGGCTGTTCAAAAGCGTCGCCACCCTCAATGAACAGACCCGCGATGCGATCCGCAACAGCCGTCAGTATCTCAATCAGCCCATCATTTCTCTTGGCCTGCAAGGCGATTTTTCTGCCGCGCAAAGTGAATGGAAAAACCCCAGCCAGGGCTGGATGAAAGGCGACTTTATCGTATCAAGCCGGCGCCTGACCTCACCACAACTGACCATCCATGTCCTGTCGCCCAAGATTGAGGTGTTCTGGGACGTATTCGGACTGATCATGATTTTAACCATGTTGTTTATCATTGTTTATCTGGCGCTGTTGCTTAATCAGCACCGTAAACAGCGTCAGCGCCAGATTGACCAGTTGCAGCTCGAAGCAAAACAGAAGCTTGAGTTCCAGGTCATGGAGCGGACTGCTGAACTGCATGCCGAAATCCGGGAACGGATTAAGACCGAAGACGCCCTGCGTCAGACTCAGAATGAGCTGATCCAGGCTGCGAAACTGGCCGTCCTCGGCCAGATGTCGGCCAGCATCAGTCATGAACTGAACAATCCGCTGGCGGCGATTCGCAGTTTTGCCGACAACGGACGCCGCTTTCTCGCCGGCGGCAAACCGGAGCGTACCGATGAAAATCTGACCCGCATTTCCGCTCTGACCGAACGTATGGCCAAGATCAGCGAACAACTCAAATCGTTCGCGCGTAAAAGCAGCAGTGAAGAACGGGCTGACGCTCAATTACAACCGATTGTGGTTTACGCCAAAGAGCTGATGCAGGCCCAGTTTAAGTCGCAAGGTGTTAAATTTGAGGTCAGCACGCCACCGCAACCGGTCTGGGTTAGTATCAACCCGATACAACTCGAGCAGGTGCTGATTAATCTACTGACTAATGCAATGCAGGCCGTGGCAGATCAGGCGCAACGACAGGTTCATCTCACCTTAACCCGGGATAATCAGCGGGCCTATATCCATGTTGACGACAATGGCCCGGGCATCAGTGAAGACAAACGGGCTCAGCTGTTTGAGCCCTTTTTCACCACAAAGCAGAATGGTCTCGGACTCGGGCTGTCTATCTCACAACAGATTGTCCAGAGTATGGACGGTGAACTCGATGTCAGCACCGCGCCGCTTGGGGGTGCCCGGTTTACGATTCGTCTTCCGATCATTGCACCCCGTCAGCCAAGCCTGACCCCCTCTGCTGATTCAATACCACAAGTAACTACCCAAGGAAGTCAGGATGTGTGACGTATTTTTCATCGATGACGAAACCGACATTCGTATCGCTATCGAACAGAGCTTTGAACTGGCGGATATTGAAGCGCGCTATTTTGCCAGCGCAGAAGAAGCATTACTGGCAATTAAACAAGGGGAAATGCCCCTGGTTGTGGTCACCGATATCTGCCTGCCGGGGCTGAGCGGCCAGAACTTGCTGACCTCGATTCATCATCAGGATCCGGATGTGCCGGTGATCCTGATTACCGGCCACGGTGATATCTCAATGGCTGTTCAGGCCATGCACGACGGTGCCTACGATTTTATTGAAAAACCGTTTTCTCCTGAAAGGCTGATTGAAACCGTCAACCGGGCGATAGATAAACGCAAACTGACCTTAGAAAACCAGCAACTTAAACGCAGCCTGAAAGCGAGCCAGACCCTGGGGCCGCGCATTATCGGTGATACCGACAGTATCCAGTCCCTGCGTGATACCATCGCCACCGTCGCCGACACCGATGCCGACATTCTGCTGTTTGGCGAAACCGGTACCGGTAAGGAACTGATTGCCCGTTCACTGCATGAGCAGAGTTCACGCCGAGAGCAAAACTTTGTCGCGGTCAACTGCGGGGCGGTGCCGGAAAATCTGATTGAGAGTGAATTATACGGCCATGAAAAAGGCGCGTTCACCGGCGCTGACAGCAAACGAATCGGTAAATTTGAACACGCCCAGGGCGGTACTCTGTTCCTGGATGAAATCGAATCAATGCCGATGCAGGCGCAAATTCGCTTGCTGCGGGTGCTACAGGAACGGGTGATTGAACGGGTTGGCTCCAACGAATTGATCCCGCTAAATTTTCGTGTCATTGCTGCGACCAAGGTCGATCTTAAACAAGCGGCGATGGAAGGTTCGTTCCGCCAGGATCTCTATTACCGTCTCAATATCGTCACCCTCGATCTGCCACCGTTGCGCGAGCGTAAAGAGGATATTGCGACCCTGTTCCACCACTTTTTACTGGTGGCAGCCGCGCGTTATGGTAAAGCGGCGACTGCGCTCAATGCCCAGGATCTGCAAACTTTGATGAACCATGACTGGCCGGGCAACGTGCGCGAACTGCGTAACGTTGCCGAACGCTTTGTGCTACTTGGTAAACTGGCGCAATTGGATGATGCTCCGGTCGTCAGTAGCTCCGGCAGCCTGGCCGACCAGGTGGCAGAATTTGAAAAAGTTGCGATCGAAAAGGCGCTGATTGAAAGTAACGGCAGTATTAAGCTCACCATGGAACAACTCAATATTCCGCGTAAGACGCTGTACGACAAAATGCAGAAATATCGTATCGACAAAGATAACTTTAAAAACTGAGTCGCCTACTTCACCCTGTCGGTGAGAGGTTATACTTAACCTATCGGGGTCCTAGGATCCGCAGCCACCGGTACGCCGTCATGAAAAAGTTACCTCTGGGTTATATTACCGATACAGTTCTGCATGACGGTGTCTATTACCCGGAAAAACGCTTTCATCGTGAACGCCGCACTCATCTCCAGAAATGGCGCTTTTACGAACGCAGAAAAATGCCCGGAAGCAGACGCCATCCGGGCAAAGTCATCGACGAAATCATCTGATTTGAAATTACTTCGTCAGGATTTCCGGCCCCATCAGTGTGGTTGGCAGCCAGGTAGAAACCCAAGGCACATAAGTGACGATGATAAGGAACAGGAACATCACCGCAACCCAAGGCAGGGCGGCTTTGACGACCCGCATCATCGACATTTTCGCTACCCCGGCGGTCACGAACAGGTTGAGACCAACCGGAGGGGTAATCATACCGATCTCCATGTTAACCACCATGATGATACCAAGATGAATCGGGTCAATACCCAACGCCATCGCAATCGGGAACACCAGCGGCGCGACGATAATCAGCAGGCCTGACGGCTCCATGAACTGACCACCAATCAGCAGCAGAACGTTGACCACGATCAGGAAGGTGATGGGTCCGAGACCGGCGGACAGCATCGACTCAGTAATCATTTGCGGTACACGTTCTTCGGTCAGCACGTGTTTCAGAATCAATGCGTTGGCAATGATAAACAGCAGCATAATGGTCAGTTTGCCCGCATCATACAGCGTCGCTTTGGTGTCTTTGTGCACCAAAGCCTGACACACCTTGATCAGCGCCGGTTTAGTGTTGGTTTTATCGGCAAACGGGCCCATATCGCAGTAAACAAAGTTCGCAATCAAGAAGGCGTAAACGGCGGCCACGGCGGCGGCTTCAGTCGGAGTAAAGATACCGCCGTAAATACCACCCAGGATAATAACCACCAGCAATAATCCCCAGCTGGCATCTTTAGCTGCCGCGAAGGCTTCGCTCCAGCCAACAAAAGGCTGCTTAGGCAGGTTCTTTACCCGGGCTGTAATATAAATGGCGATGATCAACATCAGTCCTGCCAGCAAACCGGGGATGACGCCCCCCAGGAACATACGTCCCACAGACACATTGGTTGCCGCAGAGTAGACCACCATCACAATCGACGGCGGGATCAGAATCCCTAACGTACCGGCGTTACAAATCACCCCGGCAGCAAACTCTTTGCTGTAGCCGTTTTTGACCATACCAGCGATAACAATACTACCGATAGCCACCACGGTGGCCGGTGATGAACCGGACAGCGCCGCGAACATCATACACGCCACAACAGAAGCGACCGCCAGACCACCACGGAACCAGCCGACCATCGCAATCGCAAAGCGAATGATACGTTTCGCCACACCACCGGTAGACATAAAACTGGAGGCCAGAATAAAGAAAGGGATCGCCAGCAGTGTGTAGTGACCTTCAAACGCATTAAACAGAGTCTGTGCCACCGAAGCCAGCGAAGCTTCTGAATGCCACATCAAAAACAGAATACTGGATAAACCCAGTGACACAGCAATCGGCACGCCCACCAGCATGAAGCCAATCACCATGATAAAAAGCATAAGAATAGCCATGGCTTACTTCTCCTTACCGTTCGCGTCAGGCTTGGTGCCCATCACATCACCCGCATCTTTCAGCTCTTCTTTCAGCGCTTCCAGCTCCTCTTCCGCTTCATGACCGGCAATCAGACGATCCAGTTTTCCGGTCAGGATTTGATAGGCGATTTGCAGAAAACGGAAAGTCATCAATGCCATCCCCAATGGCAGGGCCATATAAGGAATGAAACGCGGCATTTTTTCGTAACGTTCACCCTCGTTGAACCAGTCAGCCAGGAACTGCAGCATGTCGGGCATCGGAATATCATCGGTTTCATACCAGGCGCGTTCGCTGATAAACGGATACCAGTAATTCCAGGAGCCAATCAGCAACAAAATAGAGAAAGCGAGACAGCAGGCAACCGAGAACAGAGCCAGCAGTTTACGCCCCCCTTCCGGTGCCAGGTTGATCACCACATCAACCCCGATATGGAAATGTTTCTTCACGCCGTAAGAAGCACCAACCAGAACCATCCAGGCGAACATGAATACGGTTAGCTCAAGCGCCCACAGAATGTTGTCGTTAAAAAGATAACGTAAAATAACGTTGACGAAAGTCAGCAGAGTCATGGCACCCAGGAAGAAGGCGATCAAGGTTTCCTCCGCCTTATCCGTCCATTGACCTACTTTTGCAAAGAAGGACTGTTGCATAAGATACATCGCTCTGATAATTGAGTATGGCGGGCAAATGGCCCCGGCGCATTCCCGGGGCCGCTTGCTTTACTTCTGATTTGACGCCAGGGCAGCGTCAATCAGGTCCGAACCAATATCTTTTTCAAACTTCTTCCAGACCGGTTTCAGAGCGTCAACCCACTGCTCACGCTGTTCCGGAGTCAGCTCACGCACCACACCGCCTGCTTCAACGATGTACTGCTTGTTCTGCTCTTCCACGCGGTTAGATTCAGCGTTACGGGTTTGAGTCACTTCCTGAAGGATAGTAGCGAACTGATCACGTACGTCTGCTGGCAGACCATCCCACCATTTGGTTGAGGTCACCACCAGGTAATCAAGAATACCGTGGTTAGTTTCAGTGATACCGTCCTGTACTTCGAAGTACTTCTGGCCATAGGTGTTTGACCAAGTATTTTCCTGACCATCGATAACTTTGGTTTGCAGGCCGCCATACACTTCAGCAAACGACATTTTCTGCGGGTTAGCGCCCAGTTGTTCAAACTGAGCCACCAGCACATCCGATGCCTGAACACGGAACTTGAGACCTTTCGCATCTCCGGGCACCAGCAGCGGTTTGTTCGCAGAAATTTGTTTCATGCCGTTGTGCCAGAATTCCAGACCTTTCACGCCACGACGGTTCATCGCATTTTTCAGCGCTTCACCCGACTCAGAGTTCTGGAAACGGTCTACGGCATCAACATCATCAAAAAGGAAAGGGAGATCGAACAAACGGAACTTTTTGGTGAATTTTTCAAACTTCGACAGTGAAGGTGCGGCCAATTGAACATCGCCATTGAGCAGCGCTTCCAGCACTTTGTCATCATCGTACAGAGTCGAGTTAGGGAACACCTGCATACAGGCTTTACCATTCATCTCTTCGTTAACGCGTTTTTCCAGCAGCGAAGCAGCGATGCCTTTCGGGTGTTTATCGGTGTTGGTCACGTGACTGAACTTGATCACGATTTCACCCGGATCACAGTTTGCGGCAGCGTTGAAGCTGGTGACAGCAAGAATAGAGGCAGTTAACAGAGTAAGAGGCTTGAACATTATAATTCTCCTTAGTTTCATTTATCAGCCCCATCTATGGGTGCTGGTTATTCACTAAGGAGCAATTAGCAGGCCAATATGCTACATTTTATTAACATTACTTGTTTTACAAACAGTTACACTCTGTTACCTGATTTTTAACAATGACTAAGGCGCTGAAAGTCAGTACAAATGGGTGGAATCTGACCCATAGAAAAATAGTGATTGGGTCATTTTCCATCCATATCCTTATCCCTGCGGATATCGGCTATTCAGGCTATTCAGGCTATTGACGTTCGACTAAAACGTATCAACATTCTACGTGCCGACAACGACCAAGATGATAACCATTTGAAAAAATTATGCTAAACAGGACAAAGCGGGGAAATATGAGGGAATGAGGGAAACGTTAATAGTGCCGAGAGTGAAGAGGTAAGTGCACTCTCCGTCCGGGTCGCAAGCCTGACCCGGCAACACCCCATAATTAACCCAAGTCTCCCCCGAGTACCTGAGTCATTGATTGGAGAGTGCACTTAAACTGGCGGGCTGGTATCACAGCACCAGCCGGTTAAAAATGAATGCGCTGCTCAGTCGCAGCGTCGAAAAACACGGCCTTTGACAAATCAAAATGCAAAGTCGCCGTTTGTCCGGGTTTGACCTGATACTCAGGTGACAAGCGACACGCCACCTCTTCATCATTCACTTTAACCATAGCAATAATATCCGGCCCTGTCGGCTCAAGTACTTCGAGCAGCAGTTCAAGTCCGGTCGATGTTTGCTCATCCTTACCCGGCTGCTCAGTGATATGCTCCGGGCGTACGCCGATGACAATTGAGCGGCCAGCTTGCTCACGCAGCGCCGCTGGCAGCTTGATTTCATGCTCTCGGGCATCACTGCCACGCACTTTAATCACTGGCTGTTGCTCACTGTTCCGTTCCACCTGAGTATGAATAAAATTCATCGAGGGTGAGCCCATAAAGCCGGCAACAAACATGTTGTTCGGATGATTGTAAATCTCCTGTGGCGTTCCTAACTGCTGCAACTCGCCATCTTTCATTACCGCAATTCTGTCCGCCAGCGTCATGGCTTCTATCTGATCGTGGGTCACATAAACAATGGTTGTTTTTAACTGCTGGTGCAGACGCTTAATCTGATGACGCATATCCACTCGCAGTTTCGCATCCAGATTCGACAAAGGCTCGTCGAACAGATACAGCTTAGGCCGACGTGCCAATGCGCGTCCCATCGCTACCCTTTGGCGCTGACCACCGGATAATTGCGATGGTTTACGCTCCAGAAGATGGCTGATTTGCAGCATTTCGGCGACTCGATTCACTTCCGCATCGATCGCCTCTTTGGCCATTTTGCGGATCTTCAAACCGAAAGCAATATTATCGCGCACCGTCATATTTGGATACAATGCGTACGATTGAAATACCATTGCGATGTCACGATCTTTGGGTTCAACATTGGAGACATCTACGCCATCAATCACAATTTCACCTGAGGTAATATTCTCCAGACCCGCGATGGTATTCATCAACGTTGACTTACCACAACCGGATGGGCCAACCAGAATCAAAAACTCACCGGACTCGATACTGATATCAATTCCCTTCAGGGTTTCCTGTTCCGCATTGCGATACGTTTTGCGAATCTGTTTTAAATCTAATGCTGCCATGCGGATTATCCTTTTACTGATCCTGCGGTCAGACCGCGTACAAAATACTTCCCGGCCAGCACGTACACCAGCAGCGTCGGCAACGCTGCAATGATGGCGGCGGCCATATCTACGTTATATTCCTTCACTCCGGTACTGGTGTTGACCAGGTTATTCAGAGCAACGGTAATCGGCTGTGTATCGGAGCCGGAATACACCACACCAAACAAGAAATCATTCCAGATGGCGGTGAACTGCCAAATAATGGTGACCATGATGATCGGGGTTGAAATCGGCAGTAAGATGCGGAAAAAGATGGTAAAGAACCCTGCGCCATCCAGTTTGGCCGCTTTGACCAGTTCATCCGGCACCGCAATATAGAAATTACGGAAAAACAAGGTGGTAAAAGCCATCCCATAAATCACATGCACGATGACCAGCCCCGTGGTGGTGTTCGCCAGACCAAGCTTGCCCAGCACCGCCGCCATCGGCAGCAGGATCACCTGAAACGGGATAAAACAACCAAACAGTAGCAGGCTGAAAAACAGGTTAGAGCCGCGGAATTGCCACTTCGTTACCACATAGCCATTGAATGCACCCAGCAGGGTCGAAATCAGCACGGCCGGGATCACCATCTGAAACGAGTTCCAGAAATAACCTTTAATGCCGTCACAACTAACACCGGTACAGGCGCTGTCCCAGGCTTTTAGCCAGGCATCCATCACCCACTCCTGAGGCAGTGAAATCAGGTTCCCGGCACGAATATCCGGCAAGGATTTGAATGACGTCAGCACCATCACCAGCAGCGGCATCAGATACATCAGACAAAATGCCAGCAATAACGCATAGATTCCTAAACGGGCGAAATTCATTGAACGGTTCATGATTTTTTCTCCCTTAATTCGGAATAAAGGTATGGCACCAGAATGGCGAGAATACCGCCCAGCATCATCATCGCACTGGCCGCACCCAGACCAATCTGACCACGGGTAAAGGAGTGCGCATACATAAACAGCGCAGGCAGATCGGACGAATAGCCGGGGCCACCGGCCGTCATGGCGGTCACCAGATCAAAGCTTTTGATGGCGATGTGCGAGGTAATGATCACCGCACTGAAGAATACCGGGCGCAGACAAGGCAGCACAATTTTCCAGTAAATGACCGGCAGACTGGCACCATCAATTTGCGCCGCTTTGATAATCGAGGCATCGATACCACGCAAGCCGGCCAGAAACATGGCCATCACGAAACCGGAGGATTGCCACACTGCCGCGATCACCAGGGTATAGACCGCCATATCAGAGTCCACCAGCCAGTCAAACTGAAACCCGGTGAAGCCCCAGTCATGCATCAGTTTTTCAAGCCCGAGCCCAGGGTTAAGAATCCATTTCCAGGCGGTACCGGTCACGATAAAAGAGAGCGCCATCGGATAGAGATAAATGGTACGAATTGCCCCTTCCTGACGGATGTTCTGGTCAAGAAAGATAGCCAGAAAAACCCCGAGCACGATGGCAATCAGCATAAACAGCAGACCAAATATCCCCAGATTAGTAATTGAGGTCAGCCAGCGGTCGTTGTCCATCAGTTTGCTGTACTGAGTGAAACCGACAAAATTAAAACTGGGTAAAAAACGGGAGTTGGTGAGTGACAGCGCGGCGGTCCAGAAAATAAATCCATAGATACACACCAAAGTAACCACTATGGTCGGTGACAGGACGATTTTCGGCAGCCAGTGCTGCAGTCTGTCGGCAAAGCTTCGCTTTGGCGCAGAATAAGTCGTTGGACGCTTCAAAACATGCTCCATAACTTTCCTTGTAAGAAAACAGCTTGTGACAAGACAGAGCGCGGATGCCCTCTGTCTTGCACAATTCAACAGTAACGGTTGGAGATTGAAGCAGCGCTTACATGGCGGCTTTCACAGCCTTGGCCAGTTTCTGCGCCGCCTGTTTTGGATCGGCATCGCGGTCATTGAAGAAGTTGGTCACAACGTCAAAGATAGCGCCCTGTGCATAGCTGGTCGTCGACATGCCGTGCGCCATACTCGGTACCAGGCCGCCATCGGCAGACGATGACTTGAACTCTTTCATTGAGTCCATCGCACACTGGTCAAATTTCGCCATGTCCATATCCGTACGGACCGGAATTGAACCTTTGTTGAGGTTAAAGACTTCCTGGAACTGAGGTGAAATGATGGTTTTTGCCAGAGCTTTCTGTGCCTTGATATTTTCTGCATCTTTCAGCTCAAAGAAGGCAAAGCTGTCCACGTTGTAGGTAAATTCCCCTTGCGTACCCAGAGCAGGGAAGCACAGGTAATCCTGACCAGGCACCTTACCCGCTGCGGTAAATTCGCCTTTCGCCCAGTCACCCATGATCTGCATCGCAGCGTCACCATTGATCACCATAGAAGTCGCAACGTTCCAGTCCCGACCCGGTGAGTTATCATCGATGTAGTTGTGCAGTTTTTTGAATTGGGTGAACACCTGAACCATCTTATCGCCGGATAAGGTATCCATATCCAGGTCAACGAAAGCTTTCACATAGTCTTGTGGTCCGAGCACATCCAGTGCAACCGCTTCAAAGACAGTCGCGTCCTGCCACGGTTGACCACCGTGCGCCAGAGGGATGAAACCGGCCGCCTTGATTTTGCCTGCCGCAGCAAAGAATTCATCCAGATTCGTCGGTACTTTCGCTCCGGCTTTCTTGAACACTTCCGGGTTGGCCCACATCCAGTTCACACGGTGCACGTTGACAGGTACTGCCACGTACTCGCCGTCATACTTCATCACCTGGTTGATCATCGGCGGAATGATGTCATCCCAGTGCCCTTCCACAGCCACATCATTCAGATTGGTCAGAAAACCCAGTCCTGCCCATTCCTGAATATCATGACCTTTAATTTGCGCCGCTGATGGCGGATTCCCGGACACCGCACGGGTTTTCAGTACCGTCATGGCACTTTCACCGCCGCCACCGGCTACAGCAAAATCTTTCCAGGTGTGGCCTTCTTGCTCCATCAACTGTTTCAAAACGGCGACGGATTTCGCTTCACCACCGGATGTCCACCAGTGAAGTACTTCGACTTCACCAGCCTGAGCCAGTGACGTTGCGGATAGCAGAGAGAGAGTCAGTAGAGTTTTGGTTAGTTTCATTCTGGTTATCTTCCATGTTTGGATTTGGCTGTCGGCGCTTAAAGCGCTCTACAACCAGCATAGATAACTCAAAAACTTTGTCTGCAACATACAGTAACAACAAGGTAACAGTTAAGTTACATTAGACATCAATATTAGGTGGAACAAAGACTTGTGCTAACAACCCGCCTTCCAGTGAGTTGGCAATAATGAGATCTCCGCCGTGTCCGTGCAGAATGTTACGGCATATCCCCAGCCCCAGACCATGCCCCTCTTCATCATCAGCCAGACGAAAATAGGGTTCAAAAACCGCTTCCAGTTTGTCAGCAGGAATACCGGGGCCCTGATCCTGTAAAGTGATAACGATCCACTGCGGCGTTTCCCTTAGCGTCACTGTCACTTCCTCACCATATTTCACCCCGTTATCAATCAGGTTGCTAAGGACACGGCGCATCGCAAGCGGTTTGACAATCAAAGGCTCCATCGTCACCGGAGTAAAATGCACCCGTTCCCGTTCAAAATTGTAGCCTTCCGCAATGCTCTGAATCAGCTCACTGAGGTCAATGTAATCATTGTTTTCATGCAATTCCGTATCACGTACACATTGCAAAGCGCCTTTGACCATCATCTCCAGCTCATCCAGATCACGATTAAACTTGTCACGCTTCACATCGCTCTCCAGCAGCTCCGCGCGCAGTCGTAAACGGGTAATCGGCGTCTTTAAATCATGGGAAATGGCGGCAAACAGATGCTCACGGTCAGCAACATAGCGCCGGATACGCTGCTGCATCCGGTTGAACGCGCGGGTCGCCATCACCAGCTCACTTGCCCCCTCTTCACGCAGCGGCCGCTGGGCGATATCCATACTGAGATCGTTGGCTGCCCGGGCAAGGTTCTTCAATGGCCGAACCTGACGCCGCACCAGAAGGTAAGTCAGCAGCAATAAAATCGTGGTGGACAGCAGCAGAAACAGCAATTGCTCACGGCCGAGCAGATTATCGTCAAGATTAACGTAGGGCGCAGGTAATAAGGCCGCAATGTATAGCCACTCATGGCTGGCCAGTTCAATCTGGACCACCATGACCGGCGGATTGAGCGGCTCCAGTGTCAAAGTATGATGCGCCCATGAGCGAGGCAGATCGTTGAGATAAATGTCATTCTTCAATAAACGCAGATGCTCGGGACGGGTAAAATCGACCCGAATTTCACCAACATTATTGAGCTTTTGCTGCAACACCTGACGTACAGCACTGACTGATGCCAGTTTAAAACGGGTATTTTCAATCGGATCTACGAGCAACTGCTGCTTATTGAACGAAACAAAGAAGCGGGTGCCGCCCATATTGCGGATCTGATCCAGCACAATGTGGCGGTAACGCACCGGCAACGACTGAAAAAAGGTCACGGTCGAAGCAAACATACCGGCCATGCTGGAAGATGCCGAGCGTATCCCTTCCAGTTCATTCGATTTGGACTGGCTGTACCAGATAGAGGTTGCCAGCCCCTGAGCCAGCAACACCGCGAATAAAGTCAGCAACAAAGTTCGCGCCACCAGCGAGGTCGGCTTAATCAACTGCAATATCCGGCGGGCAGACATACTCAGTACTCAAAGCTGACCGGCACGGACAGAAGATAGCCATTGCCACGTAACGTTTTGATGTAGTTCGGGTATTTGGCGCTATCTCCCAGCCTTTGCCGTAAGCGGCTCAGCTGGACATCAATACCGCGTTCAAATGGCAAGGCTTCCCGGCCCCGGGTCGCAAAAGAGATGGTGTCGCGATCCAGAACTTCATTGGCCCGGGACAGGAACAGCATCAACAGAGCAAAATCACTGCCCGATAATTCATGTTCCTCACCGCTTTGCTGATGGGTCATACGATGCGATAACGTATCGAGCCGCCAGTCACCAAACACGATACGCTTGGGTAACGGATCGGCCGATTTTTCTTCACTGACTTGGGCCCGGCGCAGCAGAGCTTTAATGCGCGCCATTAACTGACGCGGACTGAAAGGTTTGGCGATGTAATCATCGGCCCCAATTTCCAGACCGATAATCTGGTCGGTTTCATCGGAAACGGCTGTCAGCATGATGATAGGCACATCAGAACTGCGCCGGATTTTCTGACACAGAGTAAATCCGTCATCGCCGGGTAACATGACATCGAGCAGCACCAGGTCCGGATAACCGTGCTGCTCAATGTGGGCAAGCAAAGCCCGCCCGTCGCATACCGTCGTCACCTGATAACCTGATTTACTCAGATACTCATCCAAAAGCTCACAGATTTCGCGGTCGTCATCCACGACAACAATACGTGTGCCTTCCATTGCTCACCTGTCTTGTACAAATTCTTAACAAGCAGTGTATCGGGACGGATACCGAATGATTATCGATATTTAACGGAAATTTGATGCTGTTCTAAACCAAGATCACATTTTCAGCTGCTCATGACGAGCAGCTGATTTCCAGCTTCTTACCCCACTCAGGCGGCAGACGGGCGTAATCTTCATACTGCGGCTGATCCTCAAAAGGCGTCTTGAGAATTTCTGCCAGGCGGTGCACCTCACTAAAGTCTCCCTGCTCTGCCTTATCTATCGCCAGTTGCGCCAGATAATTACGCAAGATGTACTTAGGATTAACACGGCGCATCGCACTGCAGCGCTCACCAGAGCTGAGCGGTTGCCCTACTGCGTCCAGCTCTTGCTCACAACGGCTCAAATAACGCTGCAGCCAGGTTTGTGCTGCCTCGCGATCGATAAACAGGTCCAGTACTGCCTGCTGAGCATCACGATCTAACTCAGATAACTGACGCATAAAGCGGGTGTAATCAACTTTATGCTTTTCCAGCAGCCCAAACATTTCGTCAAACAGAGCACCGTCATTCTCCAGCCTGCGATTGAGGCCAAGCTTGGCGCGCATCAGGGCACTGAAATGGCCGTTGAGCTGGGTTTCGTAGGCACTCAGCGCCGCTTCCAGATCCGAACGCTCAACTAAAGGTGATAAGGCCTGGGCCAGCGCAGACAGATTCCATAACGCCACTCGCGGCTGCTGGTCAAAAGCATAACGTCCCTGGTAATCAGAATGGTTACAAATGAAATCCGACTGATAATCATCCAGGAAGGCAAACGGGCCGTAATCGAACGTCTGGCCCAGAATCGACATATTGTCGGTGTTCATCACACCATGCGCAAAACCAACCGCCTGCCACTGGGCAATCATCAGTGCAGTTTGATCAACCACCTGATTAAACAAGGCGGCATAAGGGTCCGCTTCATCGGCACAATGCGGGAAATGCCATTCAATCACTTTGTCGGCCAGTAGTCGCAGCTCTTCATGTTGGCCGGTATAAAAGAAGTGTTCAAAGTGACCAAAGCGAATATGACTCTGAGCGACGCGCACCAAAAGCGCACCACGCTCCTGCTTCTCACGATAAACCGGGGTATCACTGTGCATCAGAGCCAACGCACGCGTGGTCGCTATGCCCAGCCCTGCCATCGCTTCGCTGCACAAATACTCGCGAATCGATGAGCGCAGGACCGCGCGTCCGTCACCCATACGAGAATAAGGGGTCAGTCCGGCTCCTTTGAGATGAATATCAAACACCTCGCCCTGACGCGAGCGCATTTCCGCCAGCAGCAACCCACGACCGTCACCCAGATCCGGGTTATACACCCCAAACTGATGGCCGGCGTATTTCATCGCCAGTGGTGCGAACGCTTCAGGCATTGCCCGTCCAGACAGAGCCTGGAGCAACTCATCGTTCGGTTGGGCCGGCAAGCCAAATTGCCCGGCTAACTCCGCATTCCAGCTTACCCAGCCGACATTGCTCAGCGGCTGTGGTTTGACCGGGGTATAAAACACCTCCGGCATAGCCCGAAAACGGGTTGATAATGTCACATTGTCCCAAACCGACATACGTATTCTCTCATTGACTGTTTGTCGGAACGTTAGCAAATACCTGACACTTATACTAGGTTTTAGCCAAAAGCTGCTCGGTTTTAGCACAAGGCCTGAGTGTCCAAAAACCAAAACATCCAAAAACCAAAAAGCCCACGACATCTCTGCCGTGGGCCTGATTCTGCGTTCACAGTGTCGTTATGTACTGTGGTTTCAGTAAGTACTGTGGTGTCAGTTAGTCACCACGCTGATTACACCACGCTGAACACAGCAACGATAGCAAAGAGGGAGAACAGAATCGTTCTGCCTACCACACCTAAGACGCTGGGTTGAATCATTTCTTCGTGCATTTTCCTCTCCCTCTGAATGTGACAACCTAATGACAATATGATGAAGTTTTAAAATGTTCTCAATAGATTGAGATATTAAATTTTTGTTACATCGCCGGTAATTACAGGCATCAGCCACCATGATTAGGGTCTATTCTTGAAGAGTAAAACTGTGCCAGACCAACTGGCCAGCAGCCTCTTCAATCCCTTTTCGCACAAGGTGTTTGTATGTTATCGATCTTTGATATTTTCAAAATTGGGGTTGGTCCTTCCAGCTCACATACCAATGGCCCCATGATCGCCGGCTACCATTTTCTCAGCCTGCTCAATCCACTGGAACGAGTAAAACGGATTCAAATCGATTTGTATGGTTCTCTTTCGCTAACCGGCAAGGGGCACCACACCGATAAAGCTGTCATTCTCGGCTTGCTGGGCAATCAACCGGATACCATCAAAATGACCAGCGCCAACAATGCCCTGCAACGGGCGCTGGATGACGGTATGCTGATGCTTGGCGGCCAGCAGGAGATCAGTTTTGATTACGCCGGTGATTTGCTGTTCCATACCAGCAATCTGCCATTACATGAAAATGGCATGACTCTGACCGCATTCGACTCTCACGGCCAGCCGATAGGCTTTGAAACCTACTACTCTATCGGGGGCGGCTTTATCGCAACAGCCGACGAACTCGAACATGGCACCAAGACACCTAAAGTGCTGGTGGATTATCCGTTTGACTCCGCCGAAGCCCTGCTTAAAAAAGCGGAACGGCATGGTTTGAGTCTGGGCGGATTGGTGCTGCGCAATGAACTCGCTTTCCATACTCAGAGCGAAATTGATGACCGCGCCGATCAGATCTGGAAAGTGATGTCGTTGTGTATGCAACGGGGGTTTGAGACTGAAGGCATTCTGGATGGCGGCCTGAATGTGACGCGTCGTGCGCCGGCCCTGCTCAAAAAGCTCGAGGCGAATGCCAAAATTGAAAACGACCCGATGGAGATCATGGACTGGATAAACCTGTACGCCTTTGCTGTCAGTGAAGAAAATGCAGCCGGCGGCCAGGTCGTCACCTCTCCCACCAATGGCGCAGCAGGTGTCATTCCCGCGGTATTGATGTACTACCATCGTTTTATCCATCCGCTCGATACCAAACAGCTCAAGGACTTCCTCGCTGTGGCGGGGGCCATCGGCATCCTGTATAAAACTAACGCATCGATTTCCGGTGCCGAAGTGGGCTGTCAGGGTGAAATTGGCGTTTCATCGTCCATGGCTGCAGCCGGGCTGACCTCGCTGCGCGGCGGCAGCAACGAACAAATGTGTATTGCGGCTGAAATTGCGATGGAACACTCGCTGGGTATGACCTGCGATCCGATCGGCGGTCTGGTTCAGGTACCGTGTATCGAACGCAACGCCATGGGTGCGATGAAAGCGATCAACGCCTCACGCATGGCGCTAAAACGCACCAGCAAATGTTTGATCTCTTTAGATAAAGTAATCGATACCATGTATCAGACCGGTAAAGACATGAACAAAAAATATCGTGAAACATCACTGGGCGGGCTGGCACTGATTCATCTTGCTCCACCTTGTGAATAACCCCCACTTTCCGCTGACCACAACATGATGCCGGTAACAACAGCATGATAGTGTGAGGCAGCCACATCGCTGTATTGTGATGCAGTGACACAAAAAATGGTGATGCAGCTACAGAATGATGTTGCGCTGCGGGCGGTTGAGAATTTTCTCAATCGCCTGGCGCTGCACGATCCATTGATAGCTCAGCGATAGCACGCAAATCTCATACGCCCAGGCCAGATAAGCGACCGGCCCAATCAACACCGCCACCGCCACATGGTCACAACTGACACTGACCAGAAGCAGAGCCAGCAGCGCTGGTAGCAACCCGATTAAGACAAACAGAGCACCGCGATACTGACGGGAGACCTGCCAGGCAAAATGCAATCCATGCTCTTTATCCTCCACCGCCGTGGCGGGAATGGCCAACCCCCAACGCGAAATAACCCAGGCCAGCGGCACCATCAGCATCAGCTCTGAGCCAAGTTGTAACCACAGCACCTCGCTCTGCGTCAGCATGCCGGCCAGTAAACAGGCCAATCCCACCAGCATGATAACCAGCACATAGCCCAGAATACGAACTTCGAGCTTCGCACTCAGAACCACATTCTCTGGCTGCGCTTGCGACTGACGCATTAAAATAGCCCGGTGCCAGCGTACCGTGGCCCAGACCAACACCGCAATAAACACCATTATGTTCAGCAGCGTTGCCAACAGGCCGTCATCAGACTGAAAATACCACACTCGCAGCGCCGTTAGCATGCTCACTAATAAACAAGGCCAGGAAAGACATAACATCAGACGCCATTGCCGTTTCATCAGCGTTGCCGAGCTGACTAACATATAAAGAATAGGAAGGTGGTCATTTTTCATGTCAGGTTCCCTGAACGTACCTGTATAAACTATGACTCACATCGCCTTAGTTTACACTTCAAGCTAAGTGACCTTATTCAAGATTATATAACCAGTAAGTAATATATTACTTACTAATAAACCGATCCGGCCCGCCCTTTTCTCAGGACAAGAGCGCGTTAAAATTAGCCACAGCGCTTGAATTGACCTAACAACTTGTTCAGTATGGATTAAATAACGGAAAGAATAAGAAGCCACTGAGGAATAAAGTGCATGAGTAGCGATACACCACGTTTAACATTACGTGTGATAGAAAAAAGCGATTACCCCGAACTAGCAGAACTGATGGATTTGGTTTTCCATGATGTGGGTGGGGCCTGGCCACGCATGACCATTATGGACTTGATCCACCAGTTCCCTGATGGTCAGATATGTATTGAAGACAACGGTAAAATCATCGGTGCCGCACTCACCATCAAAGTCGACTACAACCGCTTTTCCCTCCCTCACGTCTACACTGACATCATCAACGAACACAACGTCATCCAACACAACCCCAACGGCGATGCCTTGTACGGGCTGGATGTTTTCGTTCACCCGGATTATCGCGGCCTGCGTCTCGGCCGACGCCTGTATGCCGCACGTAAAGAGCTGTGCCGCAGCGACAACCTGAAAGCCATTCTGGCCGGCGGACGTATTCCCGGTTACATCAATTACGCGGATTCGATGAAGGTGACCGACTACATTGAGAAGATCAAACGCCGTGAGCTGTACGATCCGATCTTGTCGTTCCAACTCGCCAATGACTTCGACGTCAAACGTATGATGCGCCATTACCTGCCGGAAGATGACAGCTCGCGCGGTTATGCGACGTTACTGGAATGGGACAACGTTTTTTATGAGGAAGATGTTCATTCGATCCACGATATCGAAAAAACTCTGATTCGTATCGGTATCATCCAGTGGCAGATGCGTGCCATGTTAAGTGTTGAAGACCTGATGGATCAGGCGGAGTTTTTTGTTGACTCACTCTCCAAGTACCAGGCGGATTTCGCCCTGTTCCCGGAGTTTTTCAACGCCCCGCTGATGGGATTGCAAAATGACCAAAACAGCGTAGAAGCGATTCGTTTTCTGGCATCGTTCACCGACGAAATTAAAAGCCGCTTCTCGCGTATGGCGGTCGAGTACAACATCAACATCATCGCAGGCAGCATGCCGGTGATGCAGGATGGCCAGCTGTATAACGTGGCTTATCTGCTGCATCGTGATGGCTCTATCGACGAACAGTACAAGATTCATATTACTCCGCACGAAAAACGTGACTGGGTAATCGACGGCGGCAACCAGGTCCAGGTGTTTGATACTGATGCCGGCCGGGTGGGGATTTTGATCTGTTACGACAGTGAGTTCCCCGAGTTGGGACGTATGTTGGCCGAACAGGATGTGCAAATCATTTTCGTGCCGTTCTGGACTGATACTAAAAACGGATACCAACGTGTTCGTCTGTGCGCTCAGGCGCGTGCGATTGAGAACGAATGTTATGTCGCGATTGGCGGCAGTGTGGGTAACCTGCCCCGGGTCGACAACGTTGATATTCAATATGCCCAGTCAGCGGTATTTTCACCATCCGACGTGTTCTTCCCGCACGATGCGACCATTGCTGAAGCCAGTCCCAACACGGAAATGATCATCTTTGCCGATGTGGATCTCGACAAACTAAAGCAACTGAACACTGAAGGCTCAGTGACTAATATTCGCCACCGACGTCTCGATCTTTATGGAAGTTTCACCCAGCCCAAATCCTGATAATTGATTGACGACGTTCACATAATTCTAACAAAGTATAACGAACGGAATTTATAACATTCCGTTCGTTTTTTTCAATTTGGGAACCAAAATATAATTACAATCATTATATTAGGTTCACGCTTGTGTAAAATGCAACCGGCTTCGCAATTTGCAAAAACAAAAAACCTTAAAAATCATAGCGTTATACCGTTCACCACTTAAGAGTTATAGACTATGCTCACTCTTGCATTAGGTTTTGAATCCTTTTATAAGAATCAGTTAATAGAAAACCCAAAACCATCACCCCTGAAAATACCATCTATTGCTGTTCGTTAAGGAGCCCAATATGAGCACATTTAAACTTTTTCGTCCGTTCATAGCTGCGCTGCTATGTACCTGTTCTGCATTGAGTTTCGCCAATGAAAACGATGCAATCCTGACCGTAAATGATCACGGCAAGAAAGCCTATTTCACCCTTGAACAGCTATTGGCTCACGCAGATCAGGAGATCATGACGGATACGCCATGGACCCAGGACAACACCAAGTTTGTCGGGGTATCCGCCCAAGAATTACTGAAGCTTATCGGACGAGATAATGCGGATCTGAAAGTGGTCGCATTGAATAATTACTGGTCAACCATTCCCTACAGTGATATCGAAAAATACAATCCACTGTTCGCGGTGAAAAAAGATGGCGAAGTGATGAGTGTGCGCGATAAAGGGCCAATCTGGGTTATCTATCCGCTGACGGATTTTGACGAACTGAACAATGAAGTTCTGCACAGCCGTATGGTTTGGCAAGTCAGCCAAATTGAAACGATGAACTAACTGCCGACAGGATTGAGTTTATCTGTGAATATCAGCCGTCATATTGCATTTTATATCGTATTTGTTTTTGGACTGTTTCTGTTTTCCATCTGGACACTGATTTCATTCCATAATACCTATAACCTGCTGACTAAACATACCCAGCTGTCCGCCTGGTCTCTGTCCCAGCTGGAGATAGAGACCTTGGAGTTTTCCAATCAGCTGGATCTGTTTTTGCTGCGCGACAGACGCTCGTTACGTCAACTCAATCTTAAGTACGATATTCTGTGGAACCGTTTCGATACCTTTCTGACCAGTGATGAAACTGAAGCGGTTCGCCTGCAGGGCAGCGCTCAACCTATCATTTCCGCTGCGTTCGACATCCTACGTAAATATGAAGCAGCAGTCATTGCTGGCAGAGTCGAAGCGCTCAATCAGTTTTCTGATGAACTGAAGTCATACATGCCGCTGATTCGCAACCTGATCATTACCACCCTGACCGGGGAAGAATCAGTGCGCAGCCGCGCCATTATTGAAGAGAACAAACAGACGGTTCTGTACAACATGGCGTTGATTTTGGTGGTTCTGGCCTACCTCTCTTTTCGGGTCTATCGCGATACCCGCTACCAAAAGTTCATGGCCTGGCACGACCCTCTGACCAAACTGAAAAACCGCAACTATCTGTTAAAGCAGATTCGCAGTCTGGGCAAACAGCGCGCCGATTTTTCACTGGTGCTGCTGGATATTTGCCATTTCCGTGAAATCAATGACGTGATCAGCTATGAATACGGTGACCGGATTCTCAGTGATATCAGCCATATCATCAACCAACACGCTGAGCATTATCAACTGCTGTGCGCGCGGGTTGGCGCAGACCAGTTTGCTATTGTGGTTGACCGTCTCGATATCAATCTTGATATGTTCATCGCCAGCCTGCGCAGTGAACTGGATAGTAAACTGCAATTTCTCGACCCTTCACGCCGGATGCACATCGCGATTGGTATCGCATCCAGTGATCAGGTTGAACACACTCACCCTCAGCAGAGTAAAAAATTCAGTGTCTTACTCAACAATGCCGATTTAGCGTTAAACGTAGCGAAGAAAAACGCCGCACAGCGGATCATCTACTTCACCAAAGAACGCGATCTGGCACACCGTAAAAAACGCGAACTGTGTGATGAACTGGAAGTGTTGCTGTCCATAGACGATCAACAGCAACTGTTTATGGTCTACCAACCGATAATCAATCCGGGCTGTGCACGTCTGGGATGCGAAGCTCTGTTACGCTGGGATCATCCGACCTACGGTTTCATTAATCCGGAGTACCTGATTCGCATTGCTGAGGAATCAGGCCAGGCCAAAGCTCTGGGGCGCTGGATTATGGAGCAGGTTTATCGGGCTCTGTCCACCGACTGGCATCACTTCGATGCGCGGATTGATGTCGCGATCAACCTTTCAGACTCGCTGTTTGATGAAGAGTTGCCTGAGTTGGTGCAGGAGATTTTTAGCAGAGAGAAAAACTATCTCGACTCGATTGTGCTGGAAATTACCGAAACCATGACACTGGATGAAATTGACCGCAGTGTCAGTATTATCCGCCGTTTGGAAGATCTCAATATTCGTCTGGCTCTGGATGACTTCGGAACCGGTTGGTCATCCCTGTACAACCTCAATCATTTACGTTTCAACAAGCTGAAAATCGACAAATCGTTTGTGCGTGATTTATGCACCATGGACCAACAGAAATTCTTTATCTCTGCCATCGTGACTCTGTCCCATCAGTTAGGCATTAAAGTCGTCGCTGAAGGGGTCGAAGATGAGATCCAACTGCATCACCTGCAGCAACTGGGGGTCGACGAATACCAGGGCTACTACTTTTCCAAGCCCATCAGCAAGCAACTGTTTGCTCTGTTTAGCCAGCAGTATTTCGCCAACCCCCGGGAGAAAGTGCTAAGCAGCCACTACGCGTAACTACTTTAAGCGACTGATTCCGTTGTGAGAGACTAATTCCGTTTTGAGAGACGGATGCAATAGCGCTCTATTTTCTGCTCGTCGCTTTCTAATCATCGCTTTTTACCAGTAGCGTTCATGAATGATATTGCCGCCAGTAGCCTGACGATAGCGTTCCAGGCCCTGGTTTTGCAGTGACTTAATCGTGTCTTTAATCATATCCGGATTGCCGCATAACATGGCAAAGCTGTGCTGTGGTGACATCCGGACTCCGGCTGCATCTTGCAGCGCAGCGCTGTCAATCAGAGCAGGGATTCGTCCTTGCAGCGTATTTTCCACCGGCTCACGGCTGACCACCGGATGATAACTAAGCTGGCCCTGATACTCATTCAATAGCTTGTGAATCAAAGCCTGATACGCCAAATCCCGGGCAAGTCGCACCCCATGTACCAAAATGATTCTGCGCGGCGCAAGTTGCCGCCCCTGCAACAAGGAAAGAAAAGGTCCGATCCCGGTCCCCGTCGCTAACAACCACAAATCCTGAGTCTGCTCCGGGACAGAAGCCCGGGTCAAATCGCCGTGCGCACTGTCACCGACCCAGATGCTATCGCCCGCAACCAGAGCCTGCAGCGAGGGAGAAAGTTTCCCTTGTGGCACAGTCGTAATCAGAAATTCATGCCCGTTTTGTGTATCCGGGGCATTAACCAGTGAATACGCACGGCTGATTAACTCACCATCAGCTGTTTCCAGGCCCAGCTTAGTAAACTGACCCGCGACAAAATCCAGTGGGGTATGAGAGACGCGCAATGAAAACAATTCATCGGTCCAGTCAACACGTTCAACAACCTGGGCGCGATGATATCCGGTATGTGAACTCATCATTGTTCCTCCTCACCAGTGAGTGGATCTTCACGTTACGCCTGACACCTAAATATGTAAAGTTTTAAGTTTACATATTTAGGTTAATATTTTGTTAACGACCTCACCGACAACCCTATCCGATAAAGCTTAGAATAATTAGTCTAAATTACCGCTATTAAGGAACCAAGGTATGAACGAGCTGCTGAATGATTTCCCGGTTGTCACTGAGATCCCGGTCGCCTGGGGAGAGATGGATGCGCTGCAACACGTCAATAATGTGGTCTATTTTCGTTATTTCGAAACCGCACGTATCGATTATTTCCACCATATCAATCTGATGGATGAACTCGCCCGTGACAACATAGGTCCTGTGCTGAGCGAAACCCATAGCCGTTACAAGATTCCGGTAACCTATCCGGACACCCTGCTGGTTGGCTCCAGAGTGTGTGATATTCACTCCGACCGCTTTAGTATGGAATATCAGATTGTCAGTAAGAAACTCGGTAAAGTGACCACCACAGGCACAGCGACGGTGGTGATGTTTGATTTTAACCACGGCAGTAAAGCGCAATTGCCGGACAGTATCGTCAGTGCTATTCGCCACCTGCAAGGCTCAGATATTGCCGTTCCGGTACAGAGCCTGAGTGAAAACGATAACGCAGAGCGATAAGAGTAAAAAAACGGCCCGCAACGCATTTGGTATATTGCTTAACCGAGTAGCACGGATTATTGTTGGCCTTTCAATAACATCTTTTAGGCTTTGCTATGAATACCGCCCTGCTCGGCATGTTTATTCCGACCTTTTTCTTTGTTTCTATTACTCCGGGGATGTGCATGACTTTAGCACTGACTCTGGGAATGAGTATTGGCTACAAACGCACCCTGTGGATGATGATTGGTGAACTGGTCGGTGTGGCTGTGGTCGCAGTCTCCGCAGTGGTCGGTATTGCCGCCATCATGCTTAACTATCCGTGGCTGTTTGTGGCCTTTAAAACCGTAGGCGCAGCTTACCTGTTCTACCTTGGCATTCAGATGTGGCTATCTAAAGGCAAGCTGGCCCTCAGTGCAGAAACCGGGACCACTTACCAAGGCAGCCAATGGGGCCTGGTGGTGCAGGGATTTGTCACCGCAATCGCCAACCCGAAAGGCTGGGCATTTATGATCTCGCTGCTGCCTCCCTTTATCGATCAGTCCGCCAGCCTGGCGCCGCAGCTGATATTTCTGGTCTCTATCATCATGCTTTCTGAGTTTGTCTGTATGACGCTGTACGCCACCGGAGGAAAAGGACTGAAACGTGCACTGAGTAAATCCCAGAATGTACGCCTGATGAATCGAATCGCCGGCTCACTGATGATGGGCGTCGGTATCTGGCTTTTTGTCAGCTGATTGCCCCGCATCCCACCAATTTCTCTTGTAACCAGCGGCCCAGGCCGTTGGTTTTGTTTTGCAGCATAGGTTGAGCAGACCAAACATAGGTTAAGCGGAGCAAACATAAGTTAAGCGGACCAAACATAAGTTAAGCGCACCAAACATAGGTTAAGCAGCCATGGTTCCGGCAAATATGCTTCAAGCAAACATGGCTTGATGAAGCGCAGGTTTACATAAGATGACGAAACGGTATATTTATGAGCTATAACATCAAATAGACCCAAGTGCCGTGATGACCCAATATACCTATTCACGCTTTTCTCCGCGAAATCCGGATTTTCAGCGTAATAAGCAAGCGTTGCAGGCTGCGTTTCCCGCAGCGATTCATATCGAAGATTCAGCGCGCGGCCGGATGGCTCCGCTGGAACGACCGGATTTCGCCGCTCTGCTGGCGTCGCTGCAGCCCGGCGATGTATTGATCGTCAGCTGGCTGACGAGTATCAGCCGTGACTTTCAGTTATGTCAGCAAGTGATTGCCCAGCTAATAGAAAAGAGAGTCAAGCTGCAAACCCACCAGCCTGCACTGGTCATCCAGCCTGACAGTGAAAGCGCCACAACCATCTTGGCATTGCTGCAAGGTTACGCATTAGCTGATACCCGCTACAGGCTACAGGCGGCAGAGTTAAGCCGGCAAGTGCTACGCGACGATCCTAAAGCATGGCAGGAAAAATTCCGCGGTCGTCCGGCGGACAAAAAAAAGCACCAGCAGATAGCTGCCTTGTTGTGGGAAGGCAAGACGCTCGACGAAGTCGCACAACGCTGTCAGTGCAGTTTGTCGACCGTGAAACGGGTCAAACGTAAAATCCGCCATTTTGATGAATCCGACTCACTGCGCGACCGGACTAAGAAACCCGCCAACCACTAACGCTTTTTTGGGTGACGTCAAACAATCGCTAATCCGTTGAAAGTCACCCGAAATTAAAACCAAACAATTTCATAACCTTAACTACATTCCTCACGCTTCACACCTCCTCTCTTCACTCTGACTTGACGAAAAAGCGATCAAGCTCGCAGAACAATCGCAATTTGATAGCAGGCACACACTTCACTTTGAAACCGGTTGCAGCAACCGGTTTCAAATTATACGCTGCAACCGGTTTCAAAAAATAAACACAACAGAAACAGCCTACTGAACGTTAAACAAAAAGGTGATAACTCATGGCTACCATCCGAGATTATGCCCAGCTGGCGAAGGACATCCTGTCCCACGTCGGCGGACAAGAGAACATCATTAGTTTTACCCGTTGTGCCACCCGCCTGCGCCTGGTTTTAAAAGAGGTTCCCGATTCTGCTGCCGACCAGATTAAATCCCTGCCCGGTGTCATCACTGTCGTGATCAGTGGCGGTCAGTTTCAGGTCGTCATTGGCACGCACGTTGCCGATGTGTACGAAAGCTTATCAGGCCTGGTTGACCAGAGCCTGCTGCAAAACAGTGACAGCAAGGTGCGTATTTTCGATGCGGTTATCGCATCGATGTCCGCCATCTTTGCGCCGATCATTTTCGTCCTCGCCGCAGCCGGTATTTTGCAGGGCGCACTGATCGTCACCCGCCATTTTGCACCGGGCGTCAGTGAGAGCGGTACCTTCGCGGTGCTGAACTTTATGTCCTGGACCCCGTTCGTGTTCCTTCCTGTGTTCATCGCCATGACGGCCGCCAAACATTTTCGCTGTAACCCTTTTATTGCGGTGCTGTGCAGCTGTGCGTTGATCAACCCGTCATGGGGTGAGATGGCTGCGCAAATCGCCAATGGCGAGCTCATCACCTTCCTGTCGATCCCGCTGGCTAAAACCGTCTATACCGCTTCCGTTTTGCCGCCGATTTTCATGGTGTGGGGCATGTCTTACGTGGAGCGCTTTGCCAAGCGTGTCATTCCTGCCGTGGTCAGCGAACTGTTCACGCCGCTGGTCTGTATGCTGGTGATGGTTCCTCTGACTCTGATCCTGATTGGTCCGGTTACCAGCGCTGCCGCGAGCGGTATTGCAGCAAGCTATAACTGGCTGTTTGATACCTTCCCGCCGCTGGCTGCCGCTCTGGTAGGTGGTGTCTGGCAGATGATCGTGGTGTTCGGTGTGCACTGGGGTATTACCCCCGTCGTCATTTCCAACTTCGATACCTATGGCCGCGACTCCTTCCAGGCCTTTCAGTCAATTGCCGTGATTGCCCAGATGGCCGCTGCATTTGCCGTCGGCTTTAAGTCACGCAATAAACTGTTCAAAACCACCTCGTTCTCAGCAGGTATTACCGGGATTTTTGGTATTACCGAGCCCGCGCTGTACGGTGTCACGCTCCGTCTGAAAAAGCCGTTTCTGTGCGGCTGTATCGGTGGTGCCATTGGCGCTGTCGTCACCAGCCTGTTTGGCAGCTACTACTACGCTTATGCGGGTCTGCCTGGCCTGCTGACAATTGTCAACGCCATCAGTCCGGAGAACCCGATGTCCTTTATCGGTCTGCTGGCGGGTGTTGTGACTGCGATTGTCGTCACCACCACACTGGTGTACATGATTGGGTTTGAAGATCCTCAGTCTGAATCGGACCCGAAAGCAAAAGCGCCAACCAGCGAGTCACAACCTGCTGTGGAACCCGCAGCCAAAGCTCTGACCCTGCTCAGCCCGGCCAACGGAGCCCGTATTGCCCTGAGCTCAGTCAATGACGAAAGCTTTGCGCAAAAGCTGCTGGGTGATGGTATTGCCATCGTGCCAAGTGAGGGATTGATCACCGCCCCCTGTGACGCTGAAGTCTCTTCGGTTATCGAAAGCCAGCACGCGGTCGGGCTGACCTGCCGTAATGGCGCCGAGCTGCTGATCCATGTCGGCCTCGATACCGTCAATCTGAAAGGACAATACTTTAAAACTCTGGTTAGTGTCGGCCAGCAAGTGCGCGCCGGTGATGCCCTGATTGAATTCGACAAACAACCGATTGAACAAGCCGGTTACGATCTCACTACGCCGTTCATTATTCTCAACAGTGACGAGTTTTCACTGCAGTTTCTTGCTGATGACGGTCAGATTTCCACCGGTCAACCTATGATTCAAATGTCTTAACAGGAGTAGTTATGAACAACACATTTCCAAATGATTTTCTCTGGGGCGGCGCGGTCGCGGCACACCAGCTGGAAGGTGGCTGGGACCAGGATGGCAAAGGTGTCAGCGTAGTCGACGTACTGACTGCCGGAGCCCATGGCGTACAGCGTCGTATTACCGATGGCGTGCAGCCGGATGAGCAGTACCCTAACCAGGTCGCGATTGATTTTTACAACCGCTACCCGCAAGACATTGCACTGTTCGCCGAAATGGGCTTTAAGTGCTTCCGCACCAGTATCGCCTGGACGCGTATTTTCCCGAATGGTGACGAAGCTGAACCGTGTGAAGCCGGACTGAAATTCTACGATGACCTGTTTGACGAGCTGCTCAAACACGGCATCGAACCGGTCGTGACCCTGAGCCATTTCGAGATGCCGTATCATCTGGCTAAAGAGCACAAAGGCTGGATGAGCCGCAAGGTGATCGATTTCTTCGTCAAGTATTCTATGACCGTGATTGAACGCTACCAGCACAAGGTCAAATACTGGATGACCTTTAATGAGATTAATAACCAGAAGAACACATCAGCGGATATCTTCGGCTGGATGTGCTCCGGGGTGAAATTTTCTGAATACGAACGCCCGGAAGAAGCCATGTACCAGGCGGTACACCACCAGTTTGTTGCCAGTGCCATGGTGGTCAAGCAGGCCCATGCGCTTAACCCGAATCTGCAGGTCGGCTGTATGTGTGCCATGGTGCCTTTCTACCCGTTCTCTTCCAAACCGGACGATGTGATGCTGGCCGAAGTGGCGATGCGTGACCGTTATTTCTTCTCTGATGTGATGGTGAAAGGTCACTACCCGTCTTACGCCAAACGCGACTGGGCCCTGAAAGGCTATCAGATTGCCATTGAGGAGGGCGATGAAGCCATACTCAAAGAAGGCAAAGCCGATTACATGGGTTTCAGTTACTACATGTCAAACACGGTCGATTCCACGGTGCGTAACTCAAACGGTGAGAGCATGGACGGCAGCAGCGAGTTCTCGGTGAAAAACCCGTATGTGAAAGCGAGTGACTGGGGCTGGCAAATTGATCCGGTAGGCCTGCGCTTCTCTCTCGCTTCGCTGTATGAACGTTACGAAGTGCCGCTTTTCATTGTCGAAAACGGCTTTGGCGCCGTAGACACCATCGATGAAAACGGCGAAATCAACGATGACTACCGTATCGATTATCTGCGCGAGCACATCCGCGAAATGAAAAAAGCAGTCACTATTGATGGCGTTGACCTGATGGGTTACACCCCTTGGGGCTGCATTGACCTGGTCTCCTTTACCACCGGCGAAATGAAAAAACGTTACGGCTTTATCTACGTGGATAAACACAACGATGGCAGCGGCACGCTGGAACGGATGAAGAAGAAGTCATTCCACTGGTACAAAGAGGTGATTGCTTCCAATGGGGAGACTCTCTAATATTACTGACCTGACGCCAAGCCATTTCGCTTGGGGACACAAGCCTTAACCGCAATATGCAGTCAGCACCGCCAGAACAGTCAGCCCCCCGCGACGGTTCTGGCAGGTGTGGCACTGATAATGAATGGAAAACACTATGGTGACCATGCAGGACGTAGCCAGACGAGCTGGCGTATCGAAATCGACCGTATCACGCGTGCTGAACGGCAAAAACATCGTGCGTCCCGAAGTCACTCAGGCGGTATTTAAAGCAATAGAAGAGACAGGTTACCGCCCTAACCTGCTGGCCAGGCAGCTCGCCACGCAAAAGACTCACTTTATCGGCTTTGTCATGACCAACGCGCTGTATAACGGCCCGTATTTCTCCTCTTTGGTCTATCATGCCGCCGCTTTCAGTGAACAACATGGCCACCAGCTGGTTCTCGCCGATGGCAAACACAGCGCCGAAGATGAACGCAACGCAATTAATTTTCTGCTCGATATGAAATGCGCCGGGATTGTGGTTTATCCAAAGTACCTGAGCGACCGGGCACTGACCGAGATTATCCAAGCGACCCCCACCCCGATTACTGTGCTTAACCGCAGTCTGGAACCCTACAGCGTAACCACCGATCACTACCACAGTGCCGTCATGATGATGGAGCATATCCTGCAGCAGGGCCATCGTCGCATCGCCTTTATCCGCGGCAGCAACGGCTCAGTAACCGGAGAGATCCGCTATCAGGCCTATTGTGACCAACTGGCACAGCATGGTTTAACGCCAGATCCTCAACTCATCGTCCAGGGTGACTGGACTCCCGAAAGCGGCTATCACGCTGCACAGCAACTTATCGCCCGCAAGACAGATTTCAGCGCCGTATTATCCGGCAACGATGATATGGCGCTGGGCGCGATGAAAGCCCTGATGGAACTTGGATACACGATTCCACAGGATATCTCGATTGCCGGGTTTGATAATATCAAGATGGGTGAATTTGTCACACCGAGCCTGACGTCCGTCAGCGTCCCGCTGGAGCAGATGATTCAAAAAGGAATTTTACTCGCTTTGGGTGAAAAAGAATCCGCCAACGCGCTTAGCCTTGCCGGAGAACTCAAGATCCGCGACTCAATCGCCGCACGCTAAGCGCCGGTTCAAAATATCAGCCGCAGTGGAAGAGTTTTGCCACTGCGGACATCAATAACTTCCTCCGGCGGAAAAGCTCTGCCACCATCAGATCCCAAAAGCGAAAAAACATAATATTAAATTGATTTTACTGAAATATTTTTCAGGTACGCTTTTTGCTTTCATCTGATCATTATTTGTATTGAGAGACCTCTGATGAATGCTAAGCTAACCATAACAGCGAACTTACTGGCTGCAACCCTACTGACCGGATGTGGCGGCGGTGGCGGTGGCGGCGGCGGCTCATCCAGCCCGGCGCCCGCAACCTTTAACGTGAACTTTGTGCGTCTGGCAAATTCGGCAACGACAGCCAACTCCACTTGCCAAATTTTTGCTGAAACAGCAGATAGAAAAACAATTGGATACAGTGCTCCACCGGCAGACACTTCCGGTCAGGCATTTTCGGTTGTAATTCACAATGCCGACGGCTCGGTCGTAACAACTATCACTGACATCTCGTCAAGTAGCTATCGCTTCAGACAATCATCCGTCCCAAATGGCGGATTTGTGAGCTTTGTCATGCGGAGTGAAACTGGCAGCTATCGTGCAACCACTTTTGCCAAAGATCTTTTGCCTGTGAATTTACAACTTGGTGTGCGCTCATCCGCAGTCAGCACAAACTGTATTGGCTCAACAGCAGTTGCCGAGAATACCTACAATGCCTACATTGAAGACACCAGTGCTCAAGTCGATTACTACGGTTTTAACCATTACAATCAAGACCTGAGCAATTTGGATAGCTATTATAATGTCGGTGGATTCATCGCCGGCGGGCTTGAATTTAGCTCAATTAACAATAAGCGTGTGCTGATTGCTCAATACAGCAATGGCGGTAACAACGGGACACGTGGCGAACTTGGCGCTCTACAAGCGTTTACTCTGGTGAGCCTATCGCAGGTTTCTGAGGATGCGAACGTACCAAATACACTCAATAATGGTGGTGGCACAGCACCCACTCCGCTAACCTGGACCGCACCGCAAGACGCCGATTTGACCTTAAGTTCGGCCAATATGTTCATTCACGAAGGCACCACCGGGGCTTTGCTGTGGCAACCTCTCTCTGCCACTAACGCAACTAGCCCATTCAGTTACGCATCATCGATTGGTGATAATAACTATTATGTAACGATGGAAGGTCAATACAAAGGTTGGGCACTCGAAGGAAGTGAACAACTGAGCGCACCAATGTATGACGTGAGCTCGCCGTTGGCGACTACGCTGCCAAGCGCTTTGGGTAACGTGACAAGCTTCACACCGGATGTTATATCGTGTAGCCTCGCTGATTCCGGTAGCTGTTTTACCGTCGCAGACACCGGGCAAACAGATTACAGTGACACCATTGTGCGAGTTTATCATCGTATCAATAACACCAATGCACAGTACACACTGTATGCTCATTACAATACCGACTTACCGGTCATGAGCTTTGACGGCGATAACGAAAGCCTGCAAGACTACTTATCAAGCGGCAACATTACCGATTCTGAACTGTCGCTGTTCACCGCCGATGCCGACGAAAGCTTCGACAGCTTTATCTACGGTCACAACGGTGCCGATGATATTGCGAGAATCGCAACGGCAACCAGTTCATTTGGCGACGCAATCACCCCGCTCAGCTCAACGCAGCAACACACAGAGTATCGCGATAAACTGAAATACCAGCCGCACACCTGGCTGAGTGCTTCGTTCTAAACTGAAAACAGCGCCTGTGGGCGCTGTTCTTTTATTGCGGTTCAGATTACGCTGATAATTGCCACACCAGTGTCAAACTCAGTCGCTAGCATCACAAAGTTAATCGATGAGCTAGAATGCAAAAGGCCCCGACAGAAACTGCCGGGGCCTTTTTAAATAAATGGCACGCCCTGTAGGATTCGAACCTACGACCACATCCTTAGAAGGGACGTGCTCTATCCAGCTGAGCTAAGGGCGCGCTACAGGGAAAGGATTATACGAGTTCAAATGTGTAAATCAACGGCTTTCACTAACATTCTGTTTCAAATGACTAAAAATTTGTCACTTAGTGGGTAAGCGTTGAAAAACACAACAAAGCAAACGTTTGCTTATAGATGTTATCTCAAATTTCTGCGACAATGCGCGCGAAAATTTTCGCTACGAATGTGTAAAGGAAAGTCATGACCGCTCAAAATATTGATGGGACACTCATTTCTCAAACAGTCCGCTCCGAAGTTGCGGCCCGTGTTAAGGCCCGTACTCAGGCAGGGCTACGCGCTCCCGGACTGGCTGTTGTGTTAGTGGGTGAAGACCCGGCTTCTCAGGTGTATGTCGGCAGTAAACGCCGCGCGTGTGAAGAAGTTGGCTTTGTATCTAAGTCGTATGACTTACCGGCCTCAGCCACTGAAGCCGAGCTGCTGGCCCTGGTTGACCAACTGAACGAAGATCCTGAAATCGACGGTATTCTGGTTCAGCTGCCACTTCCAGCCGGAATTGACAGCACACATGTGCTGGAGCGTATTGTTCCTGAGAAAGACGTTGATGGTTTCCATCCATACAACGTGGGCCGTTTAGCGCAACGCATTCCAAAAATTCGCTCTTGTACGCCAAAAGGCATCATTACCCTGCTGGACCGTTACAATATCCCGCTGCGCGGCAAACACGCTGTTGTGGTCGGTGCATCGAATATCGTTGGCCGCCCAATGACACTGGAACTGCTGCTGGCAGGTTGTACCACCACAACGTGTCACCGCTTCACTAAAGATCTGGAGCACCACGTACGTCAGGCTGACGTTCTGGTTGTCGCTGTGGGTAAACCTAACTTTATTCCGGGCGCCTGGATTAAAGAAGGTGCGGTGGTGATCGATGTCGGTATCAACCGTCTTGATACCGGTAAACTGGTTGGTGATGTGGAATATGATGTTGCGCGCAGCAAAGCCAGCTTCATCACTCCGGTACCAGGCGGTGTGGGTCCGATGACGGTTGCCAGCCTGATTGAGAACACCATGCTGGCGTGCGAGCAATACCACACCAAGTAAGTGCCGTATCTCAGTCGGTCGATGTCCGAGTCAGCGCTGCGGCGCTGAACAGTAAAAAAGCACCCCAGCATGGCTGGGGTGCTTTTTATCCGGATAAAGGTCAGAGGCGGCTTACAGTGACAAAATCACACCGGCAATTGCCGCACTCATCAGGTTCGCCAGTACACCGGCTGCAATCGCGCGAAAGCCGTATTGCGCGATAAAAGGACGACGCTCAGGAATCAGGCTACCCAGGCCACCAATCAGGATCGCCATACTGGAGATGTTGGCAAAACCACACAGGGCAAAGGTCACGATGGCTTGAGAATGCGCACTGAGCTGGCTCTTGACATCCATCAACTGGATAAAGGCCACAAACTCGTTCACCACGATCTTGTTACCGATCAGCGAGCCCGCCACCATGGCTTCACTCCATGGCACACCAATTAACCAAGCCAGAGGTGCAAACAGGTAGCCCAGCAGCAGTTCAAAGCTCAGTTGCATGCCGAACAGATCGCCTACCCAGCCTAGCAGACCATTCAGCATCGCAATCACACTGACAAACGCCAGCAGAGTCGCACCAACCGCAACCGCAATGCGCAGACCAGACATGGCACCATCTGCGACCGCTTCCACCACGTTGGTCGCTTGCGGCATTTCAGGTTTAAGATCTTGTGCCTGAGCCAGCAACGGCTCCTGCTCTGGAACCAGCAGTTTCGCCATCAGAAGACCGGCTGGCGCTGACATAAACGCCGCCGCAATCAGGTAGCCAAGATCCACACCCAAAGATGCGTAGCCGACCAGAGTTCCCCCCGCAACAGAAGCCAGACCACAGGTCATCACCGCAAAGAACTGTGAATCGCTCATCTGTTTCAGATAGGGTTTCACCACCAGCGGCGCCTCCACCATACCCACAAAAATGTTCGCGGTTGCCGACAAAGATTCCGCACGGCCAGTGCCCAGCAGTTTCTGAATACCGCCACCGATCAAGTTGATGATGCGCGGCATCAGACCAATGTGGTACAAGCCAGAAATCAGCGCCGAGAAGAAGATAATGATACCCAGCACGTTGATGGCAAAAACAAAACCGACACTGCCGGTCGCAATGCCACCAAACATAAAGCTGATACCTTCCTGACCATAGTTGATCAGGTTCGATACGCTCTGGGTAACCGTATTCAGCACCTCTTTACCTGCCGGTACGTAAAGCACTAACAGCGCGAACACAACCTGCAGCGCAAAGGCCAGGCCAACGGTACGCAGCCGAATATTTTTTCTGTCAGTAGAAAGTAACCACGCAATCACCAGAATTGCGCCAACACCAATAAGAGAAGACATACGCCATCCAATCACAAAAGGGAAACAGGAAAGGCGCCGGATTCTATAGCAGGAAAACGTGTGCGCAACCGATGTTTGTTAATCAGGTGTAGGGATGCAACAAGCTGACGACGTGTTAGAAATAAACCATTGATCTGCAATAACTTAAACGTTTGCCTTGGCTTTTATTTTCTATATGGAAAAAATGTTTTGAGCCTGAGAAATAATGTTTTGAGACTGGGAGCCGTGTTTTGAGGCTGGAAATCGTGTTTCACTCACGACAGGCCGCCGTTTGCTAACCAAGCCGAGCCGCCGGAACGCTGCGCGATCAATGCGATCAGAGCCGGACATAAGGCGCAAGACGGGCGTCCCAGTAGCAGGGCTCCCCGATCCGCTGCTTGAGGAAATCGATCACCACTGAGGTTTTCTTGGGCAGATGTTTACGACTTGGGTAAACCGCATAAAATGGCATATTCTGACAGGCCTGCCAGTCCGGCAGCAACTGAATCAGTTGACCATTACGAAACTCGTCACGAATCAGATAGGTTGCCAGGTAAGCAATGCCCCAACCGGCGACCGCCGCTTCGCGTACCGCTTCGGCCAAATCCACCGAGTAGTTACCCGCCACCTTGATATTGAGCTGCTGCGCCCCCTGACGAAAAGCCCAGCTGGTGTAATCGCGTTCCCAGCTCCGGTAAATCAGGCAATTGTGATCCTGTAAATCATAAGGCGTCTGCGGGCTGTCGTGATGCAACAAGTATTCCGGCGACGCCGCCACCACAAACTGGCAATCGGCCAGACGGCGGGCAACATACCCCTCCGGTAAATGCTCATTACTGGTAATCCACAAATCCAGCCCTTCATTGAGCATATCTATCTTGCCATCAAACAGATGTACTTCGACCTTCAGGCTCGGATACAACTCTCTCAGCTCCTGCAGGGCTGGCAGTACATGTAAACTGCCAAATGACTGGGACAAGCCAAGGCGCAGCAGGCCGGACACTTCCTCACGCTGACTGTCGAGCTCACTCTGGGCATCACTGACCAGTGCCACCAGTTGCTCGCTGTGACGATACAACGCCTGCCCGGCTTCGGTGACTGTAAAACTGCGCGTGGTGCGCTGCACCAGCTTCATCCCCACCGAGGCTTCAAGCTGGGCCAGTTGCTTACTGACATGTGACACCGATACACCCAGGCTGTGGGCTGCCGCAGTAAAGCTCTGATGTTTAATCAGCGTAGCAAACATCACCATCTGACTGGCCCGTTCAGCAAACACTATGGCACCTCAGGCAGCGGAATAGCCGCAAAAAATGGCAAAGACATAACAACCTTTTTAAATAAATAAGGGCTCTGATGAGCCCTTAACATGACACTAAAATTTAATCCGGTCGGCGAGATGGCTGACCGCGAGCGCAAAGTAGTACGAGCGGTTCCATTTCATCAACACGTTGTAGTTATTATAAACCAGATAAATACGGCCGCTTTCGTCGTCCGGCATGATCAGCCAGGCTTTGATGTCGTTATCCAGTTTTGGCAGAGGCTTGCCATCATAACGGGTCACGCCCAGTTTGCTCCATTCCTGCAGCAACTTACCTTTGTCAGCTTCACGCCCTTGCAGGTCATGCTCAAAACCGTGCGGGATCTTGACCTGGCGGCCCCAGGTAAATTTGTCATCCCAGCCTGAACTGCTTAGATAGTTGGCGGTTGACGCAAACACATCGGCTTTGGTGCCCCAGATGTCTTTCTTACCATCTCCGTCGCCGTCAGCGGCAAAAGAGAGGAAGGAGCTTGGCATAAACTGACATTGCCCCATCGCACCCGCCCAGGAACCTTTCATTTTATCTGCGCTGATATGACCCTGTTCGAGGATTTGCAGGGCCGCCATCGCCTCTTTGCGGAAAAACGCCTCACGGCGTCCTTCGTAAGCCATGGTCGACAAAGCATCAATCACACTGTAGTTGCCCATATGACGGCCGAAATTACTTTCGACGCCCCACAAAGCAACGATAAAGCGCGGCTGCACACCATATTGTTTGCCGATACGCTGTAGCTCGTCGTAGTGCTCGTCGTACAATTCCTGCGCTTGTTTGACTTTCCAGTCCGGTACCGCGCGCGGAATGTATTCATCCAGAGTGAGTTTTTTTTCTGGCTGATTGCGATCAGCCACCACAGCGCGTGGCTTGTACTCGACGCCGTCAAACGCCTCAGTCAGTATCTGTTCTGAAATACCTTCCTGACGCGCCTGCTGTTTAAGACCTTCGACATATTGTTCAAAGCTGACCTCATTGGCCAGAACGGGTGTTGCAAGGGTGAATCCCAGAATAACTGACAGTAATTTTTTCAAGATGCCCTCCCCGAGTCATCCCGCTCAGTGTTTGGTTTGAGCTTTTCGTTGTTTGTGTTGTTCTAACAGGTTCTCTGGTGGTGGCGGCAATTGCAAGAAGAAGCCTTGTTCGTCAAGCGAGGCTTTGACCTTCTCCACATCAACCAGCGCTAACTGGCGCTTTTCCAGATTCACCAGCATAACAAAGACAGGTTTACCAAACATCTGCATTAAAGTGTCAGGAACCTGTGAAAAGTCATCGCGTTTCGGAATGTAAAGGTAAGTACCTTCTTTCTTAGAACTTTTATAGATAGAACAAAGCATGAGGAGCCTTTTATTAACCTAATGGCGGTTTTTGTTTATAAATGGTCAACTTTTACCAAAATTGTGCCCAAATCACTCATTTGACCGCAAGACTGCTTGCTGCGTCAATGCGCTGAATATAACATGAGTCACCTAGTCTCAGGCAACGCTCTTTGTCATGCAGCCACGAGTTTATTGAGGTCAACGTTACAATGTCGAATACCCATGACCTGAAAGGTAGCAGTTTTACTTTATCGGTTTTACACCTTTCTGATAATCACATCGCCAGTGCGGTCGATTTTCTGAAACAGAAGGTGTCACAGGCGCCTGCATTTTTTGCTAATGCACCTGTGGTGCTCAATATTGCCAAAGTCGAACAGGATCTCGACTTTCCGGCCCTGAAACAGGGCATGAGTGAAGCCGGCCTGATCCCGGTTGGTGTGACCGGGTGTAAAGACAAGCGTTGCCAGTTACAGGCATCAGAGGCCGGGTTTGCAGTGATGACCACCAGCAATAACCCGAATAAAGCGCCGGCAAAAATGGCACCGACAAAAATAGTCCGTACGCCGATCCGATCCGGTCAGCAGGTCTATGCTAAAGATGGTGACCTGGTGATCCTTAATCACGTCAGTCCGGGTGCGGAAGTCATTGCCGACGGGTCTATTCATATTCATGGCACACTGCGTGGCCGGGCAATAGCCGGGGCCAGTGGCCAGAAAGAAGCTAAAATTATCTGTCATGATTTACAAGCTGAGCTGGTATCTATCGCGGGTAATTACTGGCTGAGCGATAAAATTGAAAGTGAGTTCTGGCAGAAAAAAGTGATGCTCAGCATGACTGATGACTCACTGCATTTTGAAGTACTCACCATTTAAAAAAATTCGTAAAAAATTCGGAAGGAAAAACTCAAATGGCACGCATCATTGTCGTTACGTCAGGAAAAGGTGGGGTTGGTAAGACCACCTCCAGCGCAGCTATCGCGTCAGGTTTAGCGCTGCAAGGTAAAAAGACCGCGGTAATCGATTTTGATATCGGTCTGCGTAATCTGGATTTGATCATGGGTTGTGAGCGCCGCGTAGTCTACGACTTTGTTAATGTGATCAACGGAGAAGCCACGCTGAACCAGGCGCTGATTAAAGATAAGCGCAACGAGAATCTGTTCATCTTGCCGGCTTCACAAACCCGCGACAAGGATGCACTGAGTAAAGAAGGCGTACAGCGCATTCTTAACGAACTGAAAGAGATGGATTTTGACTTCATCGTATGTGACTCACCGGCCGGTATTGAGCAAGGCGCTTTGATGGCATTGTATTACGCCGATGAAGCGATTGTGACCACGAACCCGGAAGTCTCATCGGTGCGCGACTCTGACCGTATCCTGGGTATTCTGGACTCTAAATCACTGCGTGCTGAACAAGGCCTTGAGCCAGTGAAACAGCACCTGCTGCTGACCCGCTACAGCCCGCTACGTGTCACTCAGGGTGAAATGCTGTCGGTGCAGGATGTGGAAGAAATTCTGCATGTGCCTCTGGTTGGTGTCATTCCGGAGAGCCAGGCGGTACTGAATGCGTCTAACAAAGGTATTCCGGTCATTTTTGACGATCAGTCGGATGCGGGCCAGGCTTATCAGGACACAGTGTCACGTCTTCTGGGTGAGCAAGTGGAATTCCGTTTCCTGACCGAGCCGAAGAAAGGCATCTTTAAACGACTTTTTGGGGGCTAAACCGTTATGTCATTACTTGAGTTTTTTCGACCACAGAAGAAAACCTCAGCCAACCTTGCCAAAGAGCGTCTGCAGATCATCGTGGCCGAGCGCCGCAGCCAGAATGATCCGGCTCCGAACTACCTGCCGCAGTTGAAAGAAGACATTCTGCAGGTGATTGCCAAATACGTAGCGATTGACCCAAACATGGTCGAGCTGTCGTTTGAACACAAGGGCGACGATCTGGCAGTGCTGGAACTGAACGTTAAGCTACCGGATGACGAGAAGTAAGTGACAAAGAGCCGACCTCAGGTCGGCTCTTGTTTTTCTGCTATCCGGCTCAGCAGTGATAATGCTTGGCAATATACTGCTCAAACTGCTGGCATAACTCTTCATCAGACTGCTCATTCGACGCAATCTCTTGTGCGCCGTTGACCACCTTAATGGTTGCATTGAGCGATGCGACCGGTGCCCGCTCACGTGTCGCCAGCGCGGTTATCTTATCCTGCTGAACCTGCCAGGCCTGCTCAGAAGATAAGTTACACACATCCGCCAGGTACTTGGCATTAAAGCCCTCTCCGGTCAGGCTCTTGATTGTGTCATTGTGCGACTGACTGTTTCCGCAATGCCAGTAGTTTTCGGCCAGTAGCGGACCAATACGCGGGTTATCGGTCAGATAACCCAATGTGTCGAGGAAATAGGCCCGGGTCTGGTAAACCGCCATGTGCGCCAGCAGATAACCGTGATAGGCACAAGCCGATTCATCGGACAGCAGATGCGGAATCGCCAGCAGCGGTCGCGGACTGCACCCTAAACCGACAATACGCTGCTCCGTTTCACGCGCCAGTGCGGTAATGCGTTGCGGCGTTAGCTCTGCATCGCTGAGCTCATAGAGCGCACGTTCAAAGTACGGCACCAGCAGAATACTGCGCTCCTCATAAGCTTTAAATGGCTGGCGGCTGAAGACCATGCTTTTAATCACTTCATCCGGCACCGCCTCACCTTTAGCGTTAAGAGCGTAGGTTTTCAGCCAGTCAGCATCGGTCAGCAGACTGTCGCAGAACATTGACTGGGTTTCAGCATAGGCCATGGAGGTGGGCGCAAACTCCTGAGAAAAACACGGAGCGTTCATTTTCACGTTGGCAAAGTGCGCCGCGTGACCACCTTCATGGAACAGAGTGTTAATACCGTCGTAGCCGCTGCCGACCTGATCCGGCTTAGCGTTACTGGTGAAATTGACTTTTGCCGCCACCCAGTGGCCCTGGTCATAAAACGACGGAATCGGCCCGTGGCAAAAACCGTTCGGATATTTGCCTTTGCGATCGAGCAGATCCAGAGTCAGCTCAGCACCGGAATAATCAATATTCAAACGACCAAACGATTCTACCCAGCGCCGTAGGGAACGGGAAAACGGCACGTAAGGGTCCAGTTCACGCATCACATCGCCAGCAAAAGAGAAGATGAAGTTATGCCCGCTCAGCGACTGCTCACCTTTCTCATCGGCCAGGTTATTCAGGCTGCGCAAATGGCTGTCACGGGTACGCAGCTCAAAGTCATCCAGGATGGTAAACAGCTGCTCAGTGGTCATTTTTTCTTTTTTCGCCACCGAGTAATCAAAAAAGGTGGCGTAACCCAGGCTGCGGGCAAATTCATTGCGCAGCTTCACCAGTTCAATAAAACCATTCTCCAGCAGCCACTGCTCCAGACCGAGCAGCGCCTGATGAGCACTTTCACGTACCGCTTCGTTAGCATGGGTACGAATAGTGGACGACAACGTCACAATCGAGGCTTCAACCTGCTCGCCCTGTTCATTACGGTAATAGAGCGGATGCTGCTGCTTTTTCTCAAACAGGTCAGACTCAAACTGAATCAGCCTGGATTTAAACTGCTGAGCCGATTGGGACTCCAGCGCATGAGATTCAAACATCGCCAGCCAGCCCTTGAGGCCGGTCAGAGTCTGCTGTTTCAGTTCAGGGTCGGCAATATTGTGGGCCGCATCAATCTGTGCCCGGATGGTGGTTATCTGCTCACCAGCACTGAGAAACTGGGTCCAGGCGGTTTGTGCCTGAGTCGATCCATCATGATCATCACTGATCCCCATATAGGTACCCCAGAAAAAGTCTTCTTTGACCCGATGAAGTTGCAGAAAACGCTGATTGAGATCGTTGAGATATTGAGTCGCTGTCATTGGATTCCTTTTCAACCTTAACCGCCGTGCTCCAGTCAATACGCCAGCACCGCGCGATAAAGAATAATCAACCGAATCCATATCATAGCACAGCGAGGTCAGTGCTTTGCGATCCGGCAGGCAGAACCGGATACCGTTCGATACGCCAGAAAAGCAAAACCGGCCTCAAGGCCGGTTTGTCACGATATGCGTTCAGAAACTGGCCTTACACCAACGCCAGTAACTTGTTACCGAGCAGCGGCTGACGCCAGCTCTGCATCAGATCAGGCAATTTGGCCGGATCTTTATCTTCAAACCACACCCAGTTCAAAAGCTGGTTGATCTGTTTTTTAGACGCCAGGAACTCAGCCGCCAGACCTGAGGTTTGTGAAACATTTTTCACTTCATCTTTCAGCTTTTTGAACAGCTGCTTATAGCCCGGATAATCCATCAGCGGCACGATTTTAGCCGGGTACTGATCCGGTGGCGTTTGCTGCGCGGCTTTCACCAGGGTAATGATTTTGCTGCTGTGACGACGAATCACATGCGGGTCAATCCCCTCTTCTTCCATCCGTTTCGGACTGCGCAGCGCCAGACGGGCGATGGTCAGCAAATCGTTTTCACGAATCACAAAGTTGAGCGCCAGGTCGCGTTTAACCGCTTCATTATAACGCCAGGTCGCCAGAGGCTTAAGGACCGCCAGTTCACGCGGTTTAAGTTGCCAGGCTCCCTTGATATCCAGGTAGGCACACTCTGGATCGCTGACCCGGACACGCTTGTCTGACAACAGTTCAGATTCCTGCTGCGCCGCTTCCCACCAGCCGGCTTTCGTCACTCGTTCCAGCAGTTGTTCATACATCGGCAGCAGATAGAACACATCCGCTGCTGCGTATTCCAGCTGCTTTTGCGACAGCGGGCGGGCCAGCCAGTCGGTACGCGATTCGCTTTTATCCAGTTCCACGCCTAACAGATCCTGGGCCAGTGCCGCAAAACCGGTCGACAGACCATAGCCCAGAAACGCGGCCATGATTTGGGTGTCAACCATAGGAAATGGCACACAACCGAAGCTGTTTTTAAACACTTCAATGTCTTCACCACAAGCATGCAGTACTTTGAGTACCGAGGTATCCTGCAACAACTCCACAAACGGAGACATCTCGTCCAACGCCTGCGGGTCAATCAACGACAGGTTCTCGCCATCGAACAACTGAATCAGGCCCAGCTGCGGGTAAAAAGTACGGGTGCGGACAAATTCAGTGTCCAGCATCACCACGTCTGCGTCGCGTGCCAGGCTGCAGACACGTTGAAGATCATTGAGTTGATTGATTATCTGATAATTCACAAATGGCTCGCTTTAAGGCTCCCTGCTGAAATCGCCCTGACTCCATGGGAATAAAAATGCCGACAATTAAAGCCGGCATTGTAACATTAAATGGTGATATGTGCGTTACGCGCTTTTTCTCTGCTCCGCGTGCTGCGCTTCGTTTTCTTCACGCAAAACCCGGCGCAGGATTTTACCGACGTTACTTTTCGGCAGTTCATCGCGAAACTCGACCAGTTTCGGAACTTTATAGCCGGTCAGATGCTGGCGACAGTGAGCGATTACTTCATCTTTGGTCAGGCTGGCATCGCTTTTCACCACGTAAACCTTGACCACTTCACCGGACACTTCGTGCGATTGCCCGATCGCCGCCACTTCCAGCACCTTGCTGTTAAGCGCCACCACATCTTCAATCTCATTCGGATAGACGTTAAAACCGGAGACCAAAATCATGTCCTTCTTGCGGTCAACAATGTAAATCATGCCCAGCTCGTCAAAGCGCACGATATCGCCGGTCGACAGCCAGCCGTCCTGATCGATCACCTCTTTGGTCGCTTCCGGACGCTGCCAGTAACCCTGCATCACCTGCGGACCACGCACCTGAAGCTCACCGGTCTGATCAAACGGCAGCACATTGCCCTCTTCATCGACGATACGCGCTTCGGTCGAAGGCACCGGCAGACCAATCGCACCGGAGTAGTCCACCAGATCATACGGGTTACCAGTCACCAGAGGCGAACACTCGGTCAGGCCATAACCTTCCAGCAAATGGATACCGGTGATCTTTTTCCACTTCTCCGCCACCGCGCGCTGCACCGCCATACCACCGCCGACCGACAATGTCATATTGCTGAAATCGAGCTCGCGGAAATCTTCATTGTTGACCAGCGCATTGAACAGGGTATTCACCCCGGTAATTGCGGTAAACGGATGCTTTTGCAGCTCTTTAATAAAGCCGGGAATATCGCGCGGGTTAGTGATCAGTAAATTCTGCGCGCCCATTTCAATAAACAGCAGGCAGTTCACCGTCAGGGCAAACACGTGATAAAGCGGCAGTGCCGTCACCACCAGCTCACGCCCTTCCCGCAGTACCGGCCCATAGGCACCTTTGGCCTGCAGCACGTTAGCGACCATGTTGCGGTGAGTCAGAATGGCCCCTTTAGCCACCCCCGTGGTGCCGCCGGTGTATTGCAGAAAGGCAATGTCTTCGCCGGACATGAAGGGTTTGACGTATTGCAGACGACGCCCTTTGTGCAGCGCTTTGCGCATCGAGATTGCACCGGGCAGATTGTACTTCGGCACCATGCCTTTGATGTACTTGACCACAAAATCAACCACCGTGCCTTTGGCACGCGGCAGCATCTGACCCAGGCTGGTCAGCACTACATGCTTGACGGCGGTATTGGCGACAATCTGCTCTAGCGTATTGGCAAAGTTGGAAACAATCACGATCGCACGCACATCAGCATCGTTGAGCTGATGCTCCAGCTCGCGAGGGGTATACAGCGGGTTAACGTTCACGGCAATCATACCCGCTCGCAGGATGCCGAACAGCGCAACCGGATACTGCAACAGGTTAGGCATCATTAGTGCGACGCGGTCGCCCTTTTTCAGCTTGAGTTCGTTCTGCAGGTAAGCCGCAAACGCCCGGCTTCGCTCCTCCAGTTTACGGTAGGTCATCACTGACCCCATGTTAATGAACGCAGGCTGATCAGCATACTGGCGGGCAGATTGCTCGAACATTTCGACCAATGACAGATATTGGTCCGGATTTATGCTTTCCGGTACATCACTTGGATAACGTGAGAGCCAAGGTTTATCCACGGTAAAACTCCTCGTCATAGGCTGGCATTATTATCGTTTATCATTATTAGAATGATGCTATTACAGCACAGCCGGCGAGCTTGAGCACGAAAGTCTCAAACACTTGTTTAAATTTTGTTAACTAAGCCTAAAATTAGTTCTGCGACGAGGCCGGGTTGCTCAAGATGGCAATGGTGACCACCAGAAATAGTAAACATCTCCAAGCGATCATCGGGGTAAATGCGGCGATCCTCTTTTAAATGAGGGTAACCTCGCTTACCCAGAATAACACGCTGTACACAGCGTATCTGCGCCATTATCGCCTCAGCGTGCTCAGGGGACATGCGATATAATGACTCACCTTTCAGTGCGCTGTCGTGGCGCCAGCGCCATTGTCCGTCCACTTGGGCAATGCCTCGTTCCACTACCGGCGTGATTAAGGGCGCGGCAATCTGATTGGCTTCGGCCCGTCGCTCGACTGCCTGATCAAAGCTGCGATAGCCGCGCTCCGGTTTACGCCGTAGACGCTGGCGGCTGAGCACGCCGCGCCGTAAACGCTCAACACTGAGTTCAGGCGCTTCGGACAAAGGGGCCAGCCCTTCAATCTGAACTAATCCTACCACTTGGTCAGGAAAGGCGGCACTATAGCAACTTGCGATCAATGCACCAAGTGAATGACCGACTAATATCCGTCTGTTTGGCGAAAAATGCGCCAAAAATTGGTATATATCGTCAATATAGTGATGAAATGGATAAAAGTGGTTATCCGCTTTATGGCTGGATAAACCATGACCGGGCAGATCCACGGCACACAGATGCGCGGTTGGCCAGACCTGCTGCAGCTCTGCCATTACTGAGATAAAACTGGCGGCATTGTCCATCCAGCCATGTAAAAAAACGACCGAGAACTCGGCCGTTTGCAGATCACCGGTTTCCAGCGCAGCAAGCTGACCACCGGCTATCGGATAAGAGGTTGAACGCAGCATTATTTCACTTCTTGAATCGCTCTATTTGATTCCCTGCATCGCTTTATTTGACTTCCTGAATGACACGCCCGTCACGAGGAAAATCATCAAAATGACGACAATAGAAATTGCGGCACGGATAATGGTAAGGCCCGATATCGTCAATCACTACCCGCTCAGTCACTTTCCACAGATAATAGCCACTGGCTTTCATCACCGGCAGCATCTGCTCGAATTCACCGACTTTGCCCATTTCCGGCGATGTAGTGGTGCCGACCAGGGTAATCAGACGTCCCTGACCGTAGGTGATCGGATCAAGAAAGCCGTTCACATACGCGACGAATCGCCCCTGCGGCTCGCTGGTCAGACTCGGACGCCCCACATCATCAATCGGCAGATTAACGATTTCAATCCGGGTTTTATCAGCCAGGTTCGTGACACTGGCAATCACACCACCGAGACGAACTTCGGCCTGACTGGCCGGATCAATCTCACTCCAGCGCGAGTAATCACTGATCACATTGTCGCTGTTTGCCGTGAGCTGGGAAGGTAAAGTGGCGCAGGCTGACAACAGCAGAGCTGCCGCCAGTGCGGTAATAACAGACTGAATCTGGAAACGTTTCATAATGAGCCCCTATTCGATCAGACAGGCATATCTCGCCATCAGATATAGATATCGACTCCGAGTAACTGTGCCAGTTCCTCTTTTCTGGAGTGATTCATTATATCCATATACTCTTCGAGCGCCTTTCTCGATCGCCCTTCCGGCAAATCATACTGTACCTGAGCACGCTGGAAATCAGACGCATCCATATGGCGGATAGAGTGAGACACCGCCGTGGCAACCTTGCTGGTCTGGGCGACCTCGGACGCGGCATGGTCAGCCTGCGGCTTCTTCTTCGCTTTGGAAGTCCGGTGGCCGCCCGGTATCCTTGCGGGAGGCAGACCGTTAATTGAAACCATACTGTGCGCTCCAGTTAAATGACGTTCACCTTCATTGTGGCCCAGGGGGCTGCATTATGCATTCTGTCCGTTATTCACGACCCGGCAGTTTTTTCCATGCCACAGTATCACGCAGATAGACCGGGCTGGAGTCCTCCACTGCGACGGTGTGACCTTGCTCAAACGCCTGCTTGGCCAGAATCACCATATCCTGCGCCTGCGGATAAAGCACTTCACTGCTCTGAATCGTCAGCGGTAGCGTCGCCAGCTCCTGCGGATAAGCATCCCAACCGGTCCCCACCGTGGCCCAGGTCTGTGCATCGGCGGCGATATTGTCAGCCAGAGCCTGAGGTGGAATCACACACTCTTCATCCACCGTCTGCCAGCTGCCGTCGGCCTGACGCACATAGCGTCCCCAGTACACTTCACTCATACGTGCATCAATCGCACACGCAACATGGGTTGCCCCCTGAGTCCGGTAAGCTCCCTGAGCCATTGCCGCCAGAGTCGACACGCCGATCATCGGCAGGTCGGCACCAAAAGCCAGTCCCTGCGCAATACCGATACCAATCCTAACCCCGGTGAAACTGCCAGGGCCACGACCAAACGCCAGCGCGTCTAACTCTTGCAGTGTTAAACCCGCTTCTTTCAGCACCTCATCGACCATCGGCAGAATCTTTTTGGTGTGATCACGGGGAGCCACTTCACTGCGAGAATACAGTTTATCGCCCACCAGGAGTGCGACCGAACATGCTTCGGTTGCGGTATCGATGGCAAGAATTTTTGCGCTCATGAATATCTCTAAATTATTGCTGTAGTTAATAAATCCAAACAAAGTCGCCCGGGCAGGATACCCTTACTTTCACTGGCCTACTTTGCCTGATGTATATGTTGCAGAAAGTCCTTCACCACTTCCAAGTCCCGGGTTCGCGGGATGGGCGGTAAACTACTGAGGAAGATACCGCCATAATCTCTGGTGACCAAACGGTTATCACAGATGATCAGCGCTCCCTGGTCTTTCTTATCGCGAATCAGTCGTCCGACGCCCTGTTTCAGGGTGATGACCGCCTCGGGTAACTGAACCTGTGCAAACGGATCGCCGCCACGCAGACGACAATCTTCAATTCGTGCTTTAAGCAGCGGATCGTCCGGTGCCGTAAAAGGAAGTTTATCGATGATAACACAGCTTAAGGTATCGCCTCTAACATCGATCCCTTCCCAGAAGGCTCCGGTCGCCACCAGCAAAGCATTCCCCAGCTCCATAAATTCCGCCAGGGTCTTTTGCTTACTGGTTTCGCCCTGCATCAACACTGGCAGAGAGAGCTGTTCGCGAAATCGCTCACCCAGTTCACGCATCATACTGTGTGACGTGCAGAGGAAAAAGCAGCGCCCCTGGTTTTTCTCAATCACAGGTGCCAGCATAGAGACCAGTTTATTCGCAAGGCCGGGACTGTTCGGCTCAGGCAGATAGCGCGGCACGCACAATTTGGCCTGCTGCGCATAATCAAACGGGCTGGGCAGAGAAAACTGCGCCGCCGGCTCTAATCCGAGCCGATGGGTAAAGTGGCCAAAATCGTCGTTCACTGCCAATGTTGCCGAGGTGAATATCCACGCGCCCTGCTTCATTTCCATCTGTTCGTGAAACTTATCTGCCACGGTCAGCGGGGTAATATGCAGGCTAAACTGACGCGGTGTGGTGTCGTACCAGTAGGAATAACCGGTAATCGAGACATCACATACCCGCTCAATGCGCCCTTTGATCAGGTTAGCCCGTTCAAAAGCGGTATCGAGCAGTTGACTGCGGCCCAGGGCCAGTTTGAGCACGTCGATGGCAAAATCCAGACTCTCCCGCACCCGCTCTACTTCGCGGGCAATGGACGGCGACTGAATCGCCTCGCGCCAGTTGCCGCGAAAACCGGTATCACCCAGCGCGATGCGCAAATCCATCGCTGATTGCACCAGCTTATCGCCGACTTTTTGTAGCTGGCGCATATCTTTCGCTTCGGTGCGATAACCAATCTCGATGTCTTTGGCCAGCTCCTGAATCTGACGGCTGGATACCGACTGACCAAAATATTGGCTGGCGATATCAGGCAGCTGATGTGCTTCATCAAAGATAAACACGTCCGCTTCCGGGATAAGCTCCCCAAAGCCGGTTTCTTTTATCGCCAGGTCTGCCAGAAACAAGTGATGGTTCACCACCACCACATCGGCATCCAGAGCTTTGCGGCGGGCTTTGGAGACAAAGCAGTCCTGATAGCTGGCACACTCTTTACCCAGGCAGTTATCGTTGGTAGAGGTGATGGTCGGAATGATCATGCTGTCTTCCGGCAGCTCATCACAGTCACCCAGGTCACCGGTTTTGGTCTCCGACGCCCAACTACGCACTTTGACTAACTGGGTCAGCAATGTCGGGTCCGTCTGATTGGTGTGACTTTCCACCATCTGGCGACTAAGCCGGTCGAGACAAAGATAGTTCGCCCGACCTTTCAGCAAAGCAACACTGCCGTGAAAACCGAGCGCACCGACCATTAAAGGCAGATCGCGGTGAAATAACTGCTCCTGCAGGTTTTTAGATCCGGTGCTAATGATCACCTTCTTGCCACTCAGCAGAGCTGGCACCAGATAGGCGAAGGTCTTACCGGTTCCCGTCCCCGCCTCAACCACCAGCTGCGAGTCGTCTGCAATGGCTTTAGCCACTGCTTCAGCCATATCGATTTGCGCCTGACGAGCCTGAAAGCCGGGAATGGCTTTACCCAGAGCGCCCTGCTGAGAAAAGGTTTTTGCAATCATCCTGCGAGCTGTCGAAAGAGAGAATGCGGCGATTATGGCAGTTTTCCCCCCCGGGTGCGAATCCGATTCTATCGGCGTGATCTTAGCGGGTTACATCACCGAACCAGAAATAATGTGACCAAGCGCCCAGATAGTGGTTGAAACCATACGGAGAATCGATTAATTATAAAGACTGCTTGGGCAGCCTTACCGTTCCGGCTTGCCTACCCTGTAATACCTCTGACCTCATTGAAGTCGTGCTCGGACCACCAGCCGGTGAACCGACTGCCGCAGACCACTTCACCTCAGAAAGGTGTACATAACCAAAAAAGAAAATGCACGGAAGTTGTCATTAATGGAAAAGAAAACGCTGCTTACGCATTGTACCGATGCGCCGGGTCTGATCTCGAAGATCACCAATATTTGTTACAAACATCAACTCAACATCATCCACAACAGCGAATACGTGGATAACACCAGCGGCCACTTTTTCATGCGCACCGAGCTTGAGGGCTACTTTAACGATGAAACCCTGCTCGCCGACCTGGACAACGCACTGCCACAAGGTGCCAAACGCAAACTGATCAGCTCAACCCGCAAACGTGTGGTGATTCTGGTCACCAAAGAGTCGCACTGTCTGGGCGACATTCTGATGAAAAATTTCGATGGCAGCCTCAATGTCGATATCGCTGCAGTTATCGGTAACTATGATGTGCTGCAGGGACTGACGGAGAAGTTTGATATCCCGTATCACTGCGTGTCACATGAAGGCCTCAATCGTCAGGAACACGAGCAGAAGATGCTGGAAGTGATCAACCAGTACGATCTGGACTTCGTGGTGCTGGCCAAATACATGCGTGTGCTGACTCCTGCTTTTGTTGAGCAGTACCACCACAAGATCATCAACATTCACCACAGCTTCCTGCCAGCCTTTATCGGCGCACGCCCCTATCAACAGGCTTACGAGCGCGGTGTGAAGATCATTGGTGCCACAGCGCACTTTGTCACCAACGATCTCGATGAAGGTCCAATCATCAAGCAGGATGTGATTCCAATCGACCACACCTTCAGCGCAAAAGACATGGCGCAGGCAGGACGTGACGTTGAGAAGAGCGTGCTGAGTAAAGCGCTGAGCAAAGTGGTTAACGACCACGTCTTTGTGTACGGCAACAAAACCGTTATTCTATAACGCCAGTGACCGAATCCGAACCAACAGAGGGCGCCAAAAGGCGCCCTCATCAGTAATGGATACAGACAACGCCTGTCAAAGCGTCAGCGCTAGCGTGACTCCCTGACGGATGGCGCGTACAGCATCCAGCTCACCGGCCACATCCGCTCCACCGATAACATGCAGCTTATCTCCCAGCTGTTGCCACTTGTCCTCAAACGGACGTACCGACTCCTGACCGGCACAAATTACCACTTTGTCCACTTCCAGCAGCTGTGGATTACCATTTAACGAAATATGCAGTCCCTGGTTATCGATACTTTCATAACTGACTCCGCCCATCAGATGCACGCCGCGTTTTTCCAGAGTGCGTTTATGGATCCAGCCTGTAGTTTTACCCGGCCCTTTGCCAACCCGGCCTTTGCGCCGCTGCAGCAGCCACACTTGTTTATCACTCAGCATCTCCGGATACGGGTACAACCCGCCCGGATAGGCAATGTCGGTATCAATGCCCCATTCGTGCAGCCAATCGTCGAGTTTATAAGCCGCAGGCTCAGTAATCATGGTTGCTACATCCACCCCAATACCACCAGCGCCGACAATGGCGACCTTGTCTCCGACCGGAGTTTTGTCACGGATTAGGGTCTGGTAATCCACTACCTTATCCGGATTATCAATACCTTCAATCGTCACTTTACGCGGCGTAACCCCGGACGCCATCACGACCTCATCGTATTCATCCAACATCGAATAAGTCACTTCGGTATCGAGGTGCAAACGCACGCCGGTCTGTTCAATCCGGTTAGCAAAATAGCGAATGGTCTCCCGGAACTCTTCTTTACCCGGGATCTGCATGGCGAGGCGAAACTGACCTCCTATCCGGTCATTGCGCTCAAACAAATCCACCTGATGGCCACGTTCCGCCAGCATGGTCGCGCTGGCAAGCCCGGCTGGCCCTGCGCCGATCACGGCGATGTTTTTCTTCACAGCCGCCGGAGTGACCGTCAGCTCGGTCTCATAGCAGGCCTGCGGATTGACCATGCAACTGGCGCGCTTAGCCTGGAAAACATTATCCAGACACGCCTGATTACACCCGATACAGGTGTTAATCAGATTAGCCTGACCTTGCTCTGCTTTCGCGACAAAATAGGGATCGGCCAAGAATGGACGAGCCATCGAGACCATATCGGCCTGCCCGCTGGCAAGAATCTGCTCGGCCTGACCCGGGGTATTAATGCGGTTACAGGTAATCACCGGCACCTTAAGATGCGGTTTGATTTTTTCGGTCACCCAACTGAAGGCAGCACGTGGCACCTGAGTTGCAATGGTAGGAATGCGCGCTTCATGCCAGCCGATACCGGTATTAATCAGGGTGACACCAGCCTCCTCAAGCGCTTTGGCCAGTTGAACGACTTCTTCAAAGGTGCTGCCTTCTTCTACCAAATCAAGCATCGAGAGGCGGAAAATAATAATAAACTCTTCACCGACTGTCGCACGAATGGCCCGTACAACTTCAAGCGGGAAGCGAATTCGGTTCTCATAACTGCCGCCCCAGGCGTCATAACGCACGTTGGTACGCTTACAAATAAACTGGTTGAGCAGATACCCTTCCGATCCCATCACCTCGACCCCGTCATAACCCGCTTGCCGGGCCAGCAGCGCACTGTTGGCAAAGTCATCGATGGTGGACCAGATCTGGCGCTCGCTCATTTCTCCCGGCGCAAAACGGGCAATCGGCGCTTTGATAGCGGAGGCGCTGAGAGAAAATGGATGCATCGCATAACGGCCAGCATGCAAAAGCTGCAGGGCAATTTTTCCGCCGTGATGGTGCACCGCTTCGGTCACCACCTGATGCGCTTTTGCATGTTTGCCACTACTGAACTGAGCACTGAAAGGGTGCAGACGACCACGCAAGTTCGGAGAGAATCCGCCGGTCACAATCAGTCCGACGCCACCTTTGGCGCGTTCGGCGTAAAAAGCAGCGAGCTTTTGCAGACCTTCCTTGTGCTCTTCAAGGCCAGTGTGCATTGAGCCCATCAGGACCCGGTTGCGCAACTGAGTAAATCCAAGATCTAAAGGCTGAAGCAGATTTGGGTACATGGCAGCGTCACTTTTATCGTTATCTTTAATGGTCTGACCAGAATATGCAGTCATTTACCAAAAATCAAACAGGCGTTTACATTTCTGTAACCACGATCAATCTTGCGGTTGTTTGAGTATAATGAATAACGTAGGATGACGAGGATACCCAAGTGACTGGTCTTAAAGGCGAACCAAGCCGTCTCTCCTTTGCTGAGATCAATTCTGTGCGAGACTGCCCCTCCGGCGGGGCTGGACGTTACACTGTGCGCCATAATGCTGTGGATGCGCACTGTCGCTTAACCGCTTGTTCACTTTAAGCGGTAGTTCACTTGGTTGTCTTATCCCGGAATTACCCGCGTATCATCCTCAGCAAGCCATTTACTTGTTGCGTTGGAGACAAGATGAAACAAACATTTCGATTTATAGGCCTGATTTTCAAAGGTATTTGGAAATTAATCACCTTTGTCAGACTGGCTCTGACCAATCTGCTTTTTCTCCTCAGCCTGGCAGTTATCTATTTCATTTACATTCATGCTGATTCACCAGCGCCGACCGTCAGACAAGCCTCGGCTTTGGTTCTGAACCTGTCCGGCCCCGTCGTTGAGCAGAGTACTTACATCAATCCACTCGACTCGTTTGCCGGTTCTGTGCTGGGTGATGATCTGCCGAAAGAGAACGTCTTGTTTGACATCGTCGATACCCTGCGTCAGGCCAAAGATGACAGTCACATCAGCGGGCTGGTACTGGCGCTGCGCGACCTGCCGGAAACCAATCTGACCAAGTTGCGTTATATCGCCAAAGCGATCAACGAATTCAAAGCATCCGGTAAGCCGGTGTACGCGGTTGGCGATATGTACAACCAGAGCCAGTACTACCTGGCGAGCTATGCCGACAAAGTGTTCCTGGCTCCCGACGGCGCCGTGATGCTGCGTGGCTACAGCGCCTACAACATGTACTACAAGACTCTGCTGGAAAATCTCGACGTTAACACTCACGTTTTCCGTGTCGGCACCTATAAATCCGCTATCGAGCCTTTTATTCGTGACGACATGTCCGATGCCGCGCGAGAATCGGCGTCACGCTGGCTAAGCCAGTTGTGGGGAGCCTATGTGGACGATGTGGCGACCAATCGCCAGATTGATGCGAAGACCCTGACCCCGAGCATGGATGAATTTCTGGCGCTGCTAAAACAGTCCTCCGGTAATCTGGCCGATCTGTCACTAAAAGCCGGCCTGGTCGACGAACTGGCCACGCGCCAGCAAGTGCGCACACAACTGGTCGATGCCTTCGGCAGTGACGGTGAAGACAGCTACAATGCGGTCAGCTACTACGAGTACCGTTCATCAGTCAAACCTAAATTTGACATGAATGCGGACGATATCGCAGTGGTCGTGGCCAGCGGCACCATTATGGATGGTGATCAGCCACGCGGCACAGTCGGCGGCGATACTCTGGCCTCACTACTGCGAGAAGCGCGTATCGATGACAAAGTGAAAGCCGTCGTGCTGCGTGTCGACAGCCCGGGCGGCAGTGCATTTGCTTCGGAAGTGATTCGTAACGAAATCGATGCCATTAAAGCAGCCGGCAAGCCTGTGGTCATTTCAATGTCGAGCCTGGCCGCTTCCGGCGGTTACTGGATCTCTATGGGCGGTGACCAGATTGTGGCTCAGCCAACCACGCTCACCGGTTCGATTGGTATTTTCAGTGTCATCACGACCTTTGAGAAAGGGCTCAACAAGCTTGGCATCTACACGGATGGTGTGGGCACCTCGCCGTTCTCCGGCGTCGGCATCACGACGGGTCTCAATGACGGCATTAAACAAGCACTGCAAATGGGCATTGAAAACGGCTACCAACGCTTTATTTCTCTGGTGGCAGAGAACCGTGACATGTCAGTGGATGCTGTTGATAAAGTTGCTCAGGGCCGGGTTTGGACTGCTCAGGACGCACAAAAATATGGCCTGGTCGATAAACTGGGTGATTTTGATGACGCAGTAAAACTGGCAGCGCAACTGGCTCATCTCGACAACTACAACCTGTATTGGGTCGAAGAACCGCTCAGCCCGGCGCAGCAGTTTGTGCAGGACCTGTTTGCTCAGGTGCGGACCAGCCTGGGAATGGATTTCGCCACTATGTTACCAGAAGCGCTGCAACCGGCAGCGAAGCAGCTAACTGCCGATGCCAGTCTGATGAGCAGTTTCAATGACCCGAAAGGTTATTACGCGTTCTGCCTACCCTGCCAGGTACAGTAGTAACAATTGACGAAAAATAACATCAGATACCGTACGTAACACTGATCTTACCACTCGTTAAACTGGGGGTGCTTTGTTAGAAGCGCCCCTTTTTATTGGCTAAGATTTCGCTATAATCCGCGCTCTGTTCCCTACAATAAGTGGTTTCCCCCATGACAAGAAAACATATCTATATCGCTTACACCGGCGGTACAATCGGTATGAAGAAATCCGACCATGGCTACGTTCCTGTTGCTGGTTTTATGGAAAAGCAGCTGGCTGCCATGCCGGAATTCCATCGTCCGGAAATGCCGGAATTCACCGTACATGAATACGATCCGCTGATCGACTCGTCAGATATGACCCCGCAGGACTGGCAGAAAATTGCCGATGACATCCGTGAAAACTACGAAAAATATGATGGCTTCGTGATCCTGCATGGTACGGACACCATGGCCTATACCGCCTCGGCACTGTCATTTATGCTGGAAAATCTGGGTAAACCTGTCATCGTCACAGGCTCACAAATCCCGCTGGCAGAACTACGCTCAGACGGTCAGGCCAACCTGCTCAATGCACTGCACATCGCGGCCAACTACCCGATCAACGAAGTGACCCTGTTTTTCAACAACCAGTTGATGCGCGGTAACCGCAGTACCAAATCCCATGCTGACGGTTTCAACGCCTTCACATCACCGAACCTGCCGCCTCTGCTGGAAGCCGGTATCAATATTCAGGTCAGCAACAACGTCAAACTGGACGTCAAACCTGAAGGTGCATTCCGCGTGCAGAACATTACGCCACAGCCAGTCGGTGTGATTACCATGTACCCGGGTATCTCCCATGAAGTGATTCGTAACACTCTGCTACAGCCGGTTAATGCGATGATCCTGCTGACCTTTGGTGTCGGTAACGCACCGCAGAACAAAGAACTGCTGGCTCAGCTACATGATGCGTCTGAACGCGGCGTGATCGTGGTGAACCTGACTCAGTGTCTGGCCGGTAAAGTCAATATGGGCGGCTACGCCACCGGTTGTGCTCTGGCCGATGCGGGAGTCATCAGCGGTTTTGATATGACGCCGGAAGCGGCGCTGGCGAAACTGCACTACCTGCTCAGCCAGAATCTTTCTTACGAGGAAGTGAAAAACCAGATGCAGCAGGTGCTGCGCGGTGAGATGAGCTTGTAATTCGAACGACGGTGTTCCAAGCCAGGCCCTAGATCCTAGGGCCTAAACCCTACTACTCTTGGTTGGGATTAACCCGAACGATATCTTCCTGCCCCTGTTGAAAACGCTTTTTCAACTCTGCCTTTGACTTAAACATCATCTCGCCACCGGCACTGATACTCATGTGATCCGCATCTTTATTGTGCTTAGATTGATACAACATCACAGCTTGCATACAGTAATCTCGCTGCTCCGGAGAAAGTAGTGTACCCTCAGGCCACTTACCCGTTTCCACGGCGAATACCAGGCGTTCATACGCTTCGGGAGTGATGGCATCGATTAATTGATTAGCATCCATGATGATTTCCTACTTACTACTGTGTGATAAATTACGTGCTTGGGTCACAGTAACGACCTGGCGTATTCAGTCAAGATTAGCTAAATAAATAAGTGTATCGGATCACAAGCCATAATTATGAACAACGTCAAAACTCTAGTTATCTTGTCTTTGCCCCTGATCCTGAGCGGTTGTTTTGAAAACCGCAACAACACCGACAAACTGTGTGCGGACAATCCGGGGCTGCGCTGTGAACTGCTTAATATCGATGACGGCCAGTGCCGTGTCCCGCGCACGGATCTGATTTGGCAGCGTTTTGAAGTACTGAAAAAACCCAGCGTCGACAATAAAATTCACGAGTACCAGCTGGTCAGTGAATACCGTAAATGCCTCGAACTGGCCGCGCAGATTCTGCCTATCGACCAAACCGAACTGAAACAAAAACGCTTTTCCGCCCTGATGCACAGTGGCGATGAACAACAACGTCTGGTGGATGAACTGCACCAGATGCGTACTCCGCAATCCCTCTATTTTCTCTGGAGCCAGATCGGCGATAATCAGGCGCGACGCGAGTTTTTGCAGATGGAAGGTCAGCCTGAACTGGATACCGCAGAAATGCAGTACGCTCTAGCCACCTTCTACACCAGCCGGGATCGCGAGAAAACTATCCAACTACTTAACCGCGCTCTGGAACTCAGCCAGGGACAAGCAGTGAATACCGAGATCTTTAAATCTTTGGCCAGCACCTATCAGGTACTGAACGACAAAGAGCACGCTTATGTGTGGGCCATGGTGGGTAAAGAGTATGGCGTCCCTCTGGCTTCGAAAGCAGAGCTGGACTTGTTGTATGGATTTGATGACGAGAAGTTTGAACGGCTGGAGAATGTCGCGGCTGAAGTTGTCAGTGCAATTAAAGCCGGCCAGTTCTCCAGCCATATGGTTCCTAATTCATTAAAATAAATTCCTAACTCATTGGAATAATGTAACCTTTTAACATCTCATTGCGCAGAATGGCGTCGGTTAGTTACTTTTGTTGAAAATTAACGACACTGAGTTAACACAGTAACGCTCCCCGGTCGTCTTCGGTCCATCGGGGAAAACATGCCCCAAATGGCTGTCACAGGCTGCACAACGAATCTCAGTTCTGCTCATTCCGTGACTATGATCATCTAAATATCGGATAGCACCGTCATGCGCAGGCGCATCAAAACTCGGCCAGCCACAGCCAGAATCGTATTTGTTCTCTGAGTGAAACAGTGCGGCTTCACAGCAGGTACAGTTATACAGACCGGTGTCCTTATTGTGCAGTAACTTACCGCTGAATGGCGGCTCGGTTCCCTGCATTCGACATACGTAATACTGCTCCTCGTTCAGGCGCTCACGCCAGTATTCATCAGGCTTCTCGACGGTTTCAACTGTTGGATTCACGTTATTTTTCTTCCTTATACACTACCTAGTTATGTGCTTTTTTTAGATAAAAACTTGCGCGTGGCGCGCTTTGTGGCACATACTTTCTCACCATAACATGGCGCGCTTTCTATTGGTAAGCGACCAACGATAATTTAGGGATTTTACATCAATTTGGTAGAGGACTCGCAGAGTCCAGTGTAAAAAATAGTCATTTGCAACCTAATGTTAAAAAAAGCGGTGCTTTTTTTTGACTTTAAACAAGTTAAGTCGGATTATCTGTTGCAGATGTTTACTGGATTTTGTAATTTTACTACCAGTTATCTTTAATCAGAAATTAAGTTGTGGAGCAACTATAATGACTATCAAAGTAGGTATTAACGGTTTTGGCCGTATTGGCCGTTTCGTTTTCCGTGCAGCACAAGAACGTAATGACATCGAAGTGGTAGGTATCAACGACCTGATCGACGTGGATTACATGGCATACATGCTGAAGTACGACTCAACTCACGGCCGTTTCAACGGTACTGTTGAAGTTGAAGGTGGTAACCTGATCGTAAACGGCAAAACTGTACGTGTAACTGCAGAACGCAACCCAGAAGACCTTAAGTGGGACGAAATCGGTGTTGACGTTGTTGCTGAAGCAACGGGTCTTTTCCTGACTGACGAGACTGCACGTAAGCACATCACTGCTGGTGCGAAGAAAGTGGTTCTGACTGGCCCTTCTAAAGACGCAACTCCAATGTTCGTTAACGGCGTAAACTTCGACACTTACGCGGGTCAAGACATCGTTTCTAACGCTTCTTGTACTACTAACTGTCTTGCACCTATCGCTAAAGTACTGAACGACAAGTTCGGTATCGAATCAGGTCTGATGACTACTGTTCACGCAACTACTGCAACTCAGAAAACTGTTGACGGTCCTTCTGCGAAAGACTGGCGCGGTGGTCGTGGTGCTTCTCAGAACATCATCCCATCTTCAACTGGCGCGGCTAAAGCAGTAGGCGTTGTACTTCCAGAAGTAAACGGCAAACTGACTGGTATGGCTTTCCGCGTACCAACTGCTAACGTTTCTGTAGTTGACCTGACTGTTAACCTGGTTAACGGTGCTTCTTACGAAGACATCTGTAAAGCGATGAAAGAAGCTTCTGAAGGCGAACTGAAAGGCGTTCTTGGTTACACTGAAGACCAAGTTGTTTCTCAAGACTTCATCGGCGAAACTTGCACTTCAGTATTCGATGCTAAAGCTGGTATCGCACTGACTGATAAATTCGTTAAAGTTGTATCTTGGTACGACAACGAAATCGGTTACTCAAACAAAGTTCTTGACCTGATCGCTCACATCTCTAAGTAATGTAAGCATTAGCGATAAGCTTGTCTTTGCAAGATAAGACGTGAAGAAAGGCGGCTCTCGAGTCGCCTTTTTTGTCTCTGATTTTTGCCGGGATAGCCGCATATTGCGTGATTGATGCGCTAATCTGTATCAGGCAAAACACTAATCTATATCAATCAAGACACTAAATTACATCAATTAGTACGCTGAGTTATACCAATTGATACACCAAGCGATGAGCCGTTGTGCACTGTGCGCAGCCAATGACCTTGCGAGCCTATGACCTTACAGTTCGCCAAATTCAGGAGCGTTACTTATGGATTTACACTCTCTGCCTGCCCTTACTGTCCTTTCCGATTGCGTGACCATTGTCGAACATGACCAGGTAAAAATGGTGCGTATCATCCACGATAAAGCCTCTGCCGCTGTTGCGCTGCACGGCGGTCACGTGGTCTCTTTCCAACCGGCAGGTCAGGCTGACCTGATTTGGATGAGTGACGCGGCTCTGTTTGACGGCAAGGCCGCATTACGGGGCGGGATCCCGGTGTGCTGGCCCTGGTTTGGCCGTCTGGCAACGCCGGCCCACGGATTTGCCCGAACCAGTGAATGGCAGCTGATCGAACATCGTGAAAATGAGCAGGGTGTCATCCTAGTCCTTGGTTTGCATGACAGCGAAACCACTCAGGCTATCTGGCCTTACCAATTCGATTTACGCCTTGAAGTCGAAGTCGCTGAGCAGCTTAAAGTCAGCCTGCAAGTCACCAACCAGGACGAAAAGGCCTGGACCTTCTCGGGCGCCCTGCACAGCTACCTGAATGTCGGCGATGTGCGTCAGGTGCAAACCACAGGTATGGGTAGTGAATATATCGACAGCCTGCAAGATGCCAAAGTATGTCAGGGCGGAAATACTCTGGTCCTGACCGATACCATTGACCGGGTTTATACCCAGCCGGCAGCGCAGATTGAAGTACAGGATCCGCTGTTGGGCCGCTCTTTAGTGGTGGAAAACAGTGGCCACAACTCTGCGGTTCTGTGGAATCCGTGGGCACAAGGCGCTGCTGCCATGGCCGATATGACGGATGATGGGTACCAGACCATGCTGTGTGTCGAATCCGCCCTGCACTCACCTTGCCTGTCCGCAGGCCACACTCTGCAGCCTGGCGAAAGCCATACGCTCACGACCGCGATTTCAGCCCGCTAAAGCGCTGCCGTTTCAGAGCACAGACTCTTACTCAGAGTCTGTTAACAAGAGCTAAGGGCAGTCTGCACTGTCCCTTTTTATTGCCCGCTTGTTCAGGTCATTAACGCTTAAATTAGCCCAATCATTCCGGCCGGAATTGGTATAGAATGAGCGCTTTGATTTTTTAGCCGAGATGACCATGTCTTATCAGTGTCCCCTTTGTCAGCACTCTTTGCAGCTAACCGACCGTACTTACACCTGTGATAACCGCCATCAGTTCGATATGGCGAAAGAGGGCTATGTCAACCTCATGCCGGTTCAGCACAAGCGTTCCAAAGATCCGGGTGACAACAAGGAGATGATGCAGGCAAGACGCCGTTTTCTCGAAGCCGGACATTACCATCCGATGCGTGCAGAAGTCGCGCGTTTATGCGCAGAAGCCCTGCAAGGCAGCGAACACCAACTGCTCGACATCGGTTGCGGCGAAGGTTACTACACAACATTTGTGGCCGATACACTGCTTGCCCAGACGGCGCAAGCGCAAGTACACGGTCTGGATATCTCTAAAATCGCGATTCGTTACGCAGCCAAACGCTATCATAACTGCCAGTTCGTGGTTGCCTCCAGCCACCGACTGCCGTTTGCAGACCAGTCTCTGGACGCAATTGTGCGTATTTACGCCCCTTGCAAAGCTGAAGAGCTGCAACGCTGCGTAAAAGACAACGGCGTAGTCATCACCGTAACCCCGGCAGGCCGCCACCTGTACCAGTTTAAGCAAGGCATCTATCAGGACGTGCGCCTGCATGAAGAAGAGCCGGAGCAGATCGATGGCTTTGTGCTGGAAACCCAGCAAAAGCTTAATTATCCGATGACGCTTGATGGCGAGCAGGCCTTTGATCTGCTGCAAATGACACCGTTTGCCTGGCGCGCCAGTGAAGCATTCAAAGCAGAAGTGAAATCAGCGACGCAGTTCGAGTGTGAAGCCGACTTTATGATTCGCGTCTACCGGAAAACAAATTCCTAATTCACCGCACTGAGCCCGTGCTCCGGCAGTACTATTCATTGACTCTGGAAACATGGCACCTTGACTTCAGCAGTAGCAGCGCAGGACATGCTCTCCATCTCAGCTTCACATGGTGCGTTTGCAATTCCTTGCCGACTCACTCACCATGCAGTGAACCTAAACGGAGAGTTTGCGATGCGCGCTATTATTTACTGGTTGAGCAGTATGATATTGCTGGGCTGTACCTCGACCCGGCCTGTCCAGCATTTTTATGATTACCAACTGGCCACGCCGCACGGCAAGCCTCTCACCCTGACGCTACTTCCCGCAACCTTGGCAGCCGCCGACGTGATACTGGTCGGCGAATGGCACACCCACCCCGGCATCCATCGTTTCCAGACGGATTTGTTATATCATTTGCTGCAACAAAAACGACCGGTTGCTCTGTCGATGGAACAATTTGATCGCTCCGCTCAACCGACCCTTAATCAGTATCTGCGTGGTGACATCGGCGAACAATACCTCATCAAACAAACGAAAGCCTGGCCGAATTACCAAAGTGACTATCGTCCTCTGGTCGAGCTGGCCAAACAGTATCAGGCTCCGGTCATCGCCGCAAATGCGCCGCAAGATATTGTACGCTGTATCGGGCGGCAAGGCCCCGAATACGTTGATCGTCTGGACAGCAAGCAGAGAACCTGGATCGCTCGCGAGGCAGATAGCTCTGATTCACCTTATAAACAGCGCTTTATGGCCTCGATGCACCATGGTACAGAGCAGCAAAACGAACGTCAGTTTGCCGCGCAAATCACCTGGGATGAAACCATGGCAGAGAGTATCAGCGATTATCTGCTTACCCATCCCGGACATCAGGTCATGCATATTGCCGGACTGTTTCACACTCAAGAGGGGCTAGGTATTGCCGCGGCACTACAGCGCCGCCTGCCGGATATCCATATCCTCATTATCACCCCAGTGAGCGAGATAACAGCCGACCACAGCGACTATCAGCTGCAGGTGTTAGCGCCACCCGTACGCTATATCCAGCCAGAGCATCAACGCCAGGCATTTCAAGCCTTAGCCCAACGTAACGATGATCTGCAGTGTAACCCTTAAGGCTCACCTTAGATGAAGTCACGGCCTCTGGCGTGTCTCTCTCGTGGTTAAGGCACATTCTTTGCTTATTGAAGTCATCATGACCCCTGCGACAATCTGAGAAAAAAGTGCAAAAGTTTTTCCTCGCCCTGTCGATATTATGACTGTAGCAAGATTAAGGAGAGATGTATGAATCCAGTAGGTGTAGGCGCAGCGCAGCTGCACACTACTCAGACGGTGAAATCTCAGGCTCCGGTAAACACCGAAACCAAGGCTGAAAACCAGTCAGCCGCACCGCTCAAGGTAGAACAAAATAAAGTGACTTTGTCTGATGAAGGTAAAGCCTTGCTGGCTGCTCTGAAAGATATCGAACAGGGTGAAAAGCCGGACATCAAAGACAAATCGCTTGGCGACAAAGTCGAGTCTTTCACTTATGGGGCTCTGGGCATGGACCGTCCCGACGATGTGAAGAAAGATGATGATTCGTCCTACTCGGCAGGGAAATATCTTTCTGCAGCGGCCACAGTTGGCAGCTTGCTTCTTTTACTGGCATAAAGAGAAATTGACTCGCATAACTCGTGATTGGCGTAACGGGCAGGAGTATGGAGAACTGACTCCATCATTTACTCCGCCCTAATCGCCAGTGGCTGAGCATACACTTCAGTCAACAGCGCAAAAAACTGCTCAGGATGCCCCGCGATCCAGGTCATCGCCGCTTGCGGTTGAATCAGCAGCGGCATCCGTGCGTGATAATCACGGCACTCCGGATTCGCTGACGTTGTTAAGGTCACCAAACGTTGGCCATTCTCCAGCGCAATACCCGCCATGTAGAGCACATCATCGTGCCTGGAAGCAAAGTGAAACTTGTGTTTTTTGCCCTGTTCTTCACGCCATTCATACCACCCCGAGCAAGGTACAACCACCCGGTGCTGTTCAAATGCTGCGGCAAACGTTGCTTTCACCGCCACCGTTTCAGCCTGAGCATTGATAACCAGCGATTTGGCCCAGTAAGGCTGAGTACCCCAGATCAAGTCAAGTTGACCGACTTCGCCATGACTTACAGCCACCGTCGCTACGGTTTGCGTCGGTCGCAGATCATGATTTGTTCTGGCGGTAAAACGGATGCCGAACATCTCACTAACCAGTCGGTTGAGCGGATCATCGATAACATTCAATCGGCCACACATATGTTTGTCTCTTTATGATGCCAATAGTAAGTGTAGAAGAAAATAGTGCAAAGAATGAGGTCGTGAAATAACAGCCTGGGCAATTCATGCCCGCTAGCACTATTTTAAAATAACGGAAAAACTCATCCCCCCTAACGGAAAATTTATTTCCGTACGGTAAAAAGGCCAGAAAAATGCACGCAAACCAATAAGAACAACAGACACTAATTAAGAAACACCTTAATTAAATATACACACCTTGAAAACCAAATAACTAATTAACAACAATAAAAACAAGCCCAAAAATTAAACAAAACAGCGTAATTTACCGTACTGTAAATGGTAAATATATTGGTTATAGACAACAGATGTATTATTAACATTATCAGTAATAAGTCATGAAATGATTACATTACTTCGTAAATCCACTGCATAAATGATTAATCAATAATTAAAATATTCATTATCCGGAAGTAATGTAACGATTATATAATAAAACTAAATTAAGACATGGACATTATTATTCATGTAATCTAATTTGCGCACTTCAACAAACCAAGGAGTATTATAATGAAATCTTTTTCTAAAGTTGCAAAATTAACGTTGGTTGGTGCTGCGTTGGCTATTCTTGCTGGTTGTACTGGTACCACTTACAACAAAGAGAAAAACTGCTCAGAAGATTACCTAATCCACCCTGCGATTTCTATCCCTTCAGTAATCGGAGCTTGTGACTCAGTTAATAAATAACTGTCACTACATGCTGATTTTGCAAAAACCCGCTCTCAAGGCGGGTTTTTCTGTTTACTGCTCCTTGCCCACTCAATATGCCCGACCAGCGCCTCCGCTTTCCACGCTTTGATCCTCGCTCCTGCGCGTGACCACAGCCAAGGTACACTTGATCCCATCACACCACTCTTATATTTTACCTCTCTGACCCTTCAACCAGCCTGACTATCCGCTTGATTGGCGCCGGACAGGTCTACTCAGGATAAAAATCATGCACATCAACGCCGACTTTGCTCTGCCTGTATTCATCACCCCCCAACAATATCAATGGGTATTGTCGACCCAATCCGGCGTCGAGCGCATGATGCTGGACAGAATCGGAGCGGAAAAAGCCCGCGCCACCAGCATAGTAAAATACGCACCGGAATCTGTCTTTCCGCAACATGCCCATCCCGGCGGAGAAGAAATTCTGGTTCTGAGCGGTACCTTTTCTGATCAGAGCGGAGATTATCCGGCGGGGTGGTACCTGAGAAACCCACCCGGTACCGCGCACAGTCCGCATAGCAAATCAGGGGCAACCATCTTTGTAAAACTATGGCAAATGGGTGCCGCAGACACTGAGACGGTACGTATCAATACCCTTGATGCACAAAACTGGCGTCAGGCCGATGACGGGCGCCAGATCTGCCCACTTTATGACAATGGCTTGGAACGCGTCAGCCTGCAAAAACTGAACGCGCAACAGCCAATTCTGGCTGCGCAGGCCACGCCTTCAGAATGGTTAATATTGGCAGGTGATGTACGCAGCTATGAGCAGATTTACGGGGCCGGCAGTTGGATCAGATTGCCGGCTGGCCATGTTGTGGATTTGATGTCAGGCCCGGATGGTGTCACCTTTTATGTCAAACAGGGTGAATTTGCCAATATTGAATTCGCTACTCAATATTGACGCCATTATTCGGTGTGAGTGTTACCGCTCGCTAAGGCCTGTCCTTTGGTATTAAATCAATAGTATTAGTATGGTTTATTATCCATTTCCTCAACCATAAACGTCACTTCGCGACTTATGTTTCAGTGGTCCAATTTGATTGACAGATCCAGAGGAGTAGACTTGCGCCGCGCATTAATAATGAAATGCGCCGCAAAAATAAGACGATTAATCAAATAATCGTCCATATAAATATAAAAAAACCTCTCATAACCCTACGTTATTGATCTGCTCTTAATGCGGTTAAAATAGTCGGTTACCCTGTTTAAACACGGTGATCCGCTCCGTGCTGCCAGTGCATATTGGCCAACACATAAAAAAGACTCTGCTACACTCATTATTGTCGCACTGCGAACTATTCTCACAAGTTATAGTTTCATCGGCAAAATAGTTCAGCACTTCATCATTATTATTCTAAAAAACATTTAAATGTTAGGAATCAATGGAAGCTATGAATAAAAAATCTCCCCACCTGGAGACATCGGCTCAACAGATGTCACGCAGGAACATACTCAAAGGGGTAGCGTCAATCGGCTTGCTTTCGCTTGTTGCTCCGCTGCCTCTGAGCGTACTGGCTCAGGAATCGGCCTCCGCCGATCCTATTGCTTTGTTCACTCTTGTGTCAGAACGACTGACTCAGCATCAGAACCTGTCCCCCATCCTCTCTGAACGTTTCTTTCAGGCACTGCAGGCGCGTAACCCAGATTTTGAAGCCCATCTGAAATTATTGGTTAAAGAGATGGCGCAAATCGAGACTCGCTTGCTGGCGACTACGCTGTCGCCTTCGGCGCAGCAAACCGCCAAGTCCATCATTTCAGCCTGGTATACCGGTATTGTCGGTACCGGACTTGATGCTCAGGTCATCACGTACCGCCACGCGCTGCAATTTAATGCCGTCGATGATGTCCTGGAGATCCGTTCTTACTGCCCTAACAAGCCCGGATTCTGGGCCGCTAAACCAATCGAGAGGAAAGCATAATGACCACCACCCAACAAGCAGATGTCGTCGTTGTAGGTTCAGGCGTTGCGGGCGGACTGGTCGCGCACCAACTGGCGCTGGCCGGTAAATCCGTCATCATTCTCGAAGCCGGTCCGCGTTACTCGCGTGGCGAAATTGTCGAACGTTTCCGTAACCATCCGAACAAAATGGACTTCATGGCGCCGTACCCGTCAACGCCCTATGCGCCTCATCCGGAATTTAATCCGGACAACGGCTATCTGGTACAAAAGGGCGAGCAGGCCTATGACGCACAGTATATTCGTGCGGTCGGCGGTACGACCTGGCACTGGGCCGGTTCGGCATGGCGTTTTATCCCGTCCGACTTCAAACTGAAATCGATTTACGGTGTTGGTCGTGACTGGCCACTGGAATACAAAGACCTTGAACTATGGTATCAGCGCGCCGAAGAAGAGCTTGGCGTCTGGGGGCCAGCGGATGAAGAACTGGGGTCACCGCGCTCCAAGCCGTATCCGATGGCCCCGCTGCCAATTTCTTACAACGAAAAAGTGATTAAAGATCGTCTCAATGACAATGGATTTTATGTCGTCACTGAGCCGGTCGCGCGTAACAGTCGCCCGTACGACAACCGCCCGACGTGCTGCGGTAACAACAACTGTATGCCGATCTGTCCGATTGGTGCGATGTACAACGGCATTACCCACGTTGAGAAAGCCGAAGCCGCCGGTGCCAAGCTGATCGATAAAGCGGTGGTGTACAAGATTGAAAAAGGTGCCGACAACCGTATTGTTGCCGTGCATTACAAGACCCCGGACGGTGAATCGGTCAAAGTCGAAGGAAAATACTTCGTTCTGGCCGCCAACGGAATCGAAACACCCAAACTAATGCTGATGTCCGATGTGGGTAACAGCTCAGACATGGTTGGCCGTAACCTGATGGACCACCCGGGCACCGGTATCCGCTTCTTCGCTGACGAGAAATTATGGCCAGGTCGCGGCGCGCAGGAGATGACATCAATCATTGGCTGGCGTGACGGTGATTTCCGCTCTGAATACGCGGGTAAGAAAATTCACCTGTCGAACCTGTCTCGTACTGATCAGATGACGCAGGAAATTCTGGCGCAGGATCGTCTGCTCCTGGGTAACGTGCTGGATAATGAGATCCGTGATAAAGCCGCTCGATACGTCCAGTTCGACAGCTTCCACGAACTGCTGCCGCATCCGGAAAACCGCATTGTCGCCAGCAGTTCAAAAGACGCAATGGGCATTGCCAAACCTGAGTTCTACTACGCGATTGATGACTACGTTAAACGCAGTGCGGTTCACACCCGTGAAGCTTACACTAAGATTGCTCAGCTGATGGGGGGCACTGAGATCCAGTACAGCGACGACTTCTCGAACAACCAGCACATTTGTGGCACCGTTATCATGGGTGACAACCCGAAAGACAGTGTGGTGGATAAAGACTGCCGAACTCACGATCACGATAACCTGTTTATCGCCAGTTCCGGCACCATGCCAACCGTGGGCACCGTCAACTGTACCCTGACTATCGCCGCATTGTCGCTGCGTATTGCAGCCACGCTGAACAAGGAGGTGTAAGCCATGACACTGAAACGGTTAATCCTGTCAGTAATTGCACTGGCTGTCATCGTCTTTGGCCTGATTGTCACTGGTATCTGGGGGCCAAGCGGTCACAATCCGGCACCGGAGCAACAAGTACAAACCACGCAAACGCCGCCAGGCATGAGCCGGGGTGAATACGTGGCGAAAATGTCTGACTGTACGGCCTGTCATACCACCGAGAAAGACAAACCTTTCGCCGGCGGTCTGGGCATGCCACTGCCAATCGGTACACTGTATTCGACTAATATTACCCCGGATAAAGAAACCGGTATTGGCAATTATTCGCTCGACGACTTCAAGCGCGTGCTGCGTGAAGGGGTGCGTAAAGATGGCGGTCACCTGTATCCGGCCATGCCGTATACCGAGTACACCAAGCTGTCCGACAACGACATCGCAGCCATGTACGATTACTTTATGAACTCGGTGCAACCGGTCAAACAAGCCAACCGTCCGAATGATATTCCTGCGCTGCTGTCGATGCGCTGGCCACTGGCTATCTGGAACTGGATGTTCCACGAGCAAGGCGCTTACCAGACGCAGCAGGACAAAGGAGCAGAGTGGAACCGTGGCGCTTACCTGGTGCAAGGTTCAACCCACTGTGGTACCTGTCACACTCCGCGCGGCGTCGCGATGCAGACCACGGCCAATGATGAAACCGAAACCGGCTTCCTGTCAGGCGCTGATCTGGCCGGCTGGCATGCATTCAATATCAGCAATGATAACGCCAATGGTCTGGGTGACTGGAGCAATGACGAGATTGTCCAGTATCTGAAAACCGGTTCAGTGGCAGGCAAAGCTCAGGCGGCAGGTCCGATGGCTGAAGCGGTGGAAAACAGCTTCCGTTTCCTGACGGATGATGATCTCAATGCCATCGCAGTTTACCTGCGCTCAGTACCGGGCGTGTCTGAGGGCAGCACATCACGTTATGCACAGGGCGAAGCGGTGGCTCAGGATCTGCAACTGCGCGGTCTGCCAATCGAAACCACGCGTGAAGAGATGCCAGGAGAATACCTCTACATGGCCAACTGCAGCACCTGTCACGATGCGGACGGCAGCGGCTCTCCGGATGGTTACTACCCGTCGGTGTACCACAACAGCGTGGTGGGTAGCGAGAAAAGCGGCAACCTGATCCAGGTCGTACTGCACGGCGTGAAACGCGATACCAATGACGGTGAAGTGTTTATGCCCGCCTTCGGCCAGCATCTGTCTGATGACCAAATCGCCACTCTGGTTAACTTCCTGACCGATACTTATGGTCAGGGCAACGCTCAGGTTGAGCCACAAGATGTCGCCGAACTGCGCGCCACTGCCGAGTAAGTGCTCAGTCAGTGAAAAGCAAGTAAGTGATGAGGGAGCAGGTGTCTGCTCCCTTTTTTGTTAGCGTGTATTGACAGCAATGATGTCGCGCAATCAGTCTCTTATTTGATTGCCCTCAATCTTTGGAAATTGACTCTTCGGCCTGCGCCTCTTCCAGCCAGCGGTACAAGGTCCGGCGTGTCACGCCGAGGATCTGTGCCGCCTGCGCTTTGTTACCCTGGGTCTTTTGCATCACGTAGTGCACATAGTCTTGCTGCAGCGACAACAGTGGCGGCATGGCCTCAGACGATAAGCCCTCAAATACATTTTTCAACGCAGAGTCCTGCGACTGGCGCATACGTTGCGGCAGATGTTCCGGCATGATCTCTTCACCATCACAAAATACCGCGGCACGTTCTATCGCGTTTTGCAGCTCGCGCACATTACCGGGAAAACCGTAATTGAGCAGGAGTCGCCATGCCGCCTGACTGAGTTGATGTGCCTGCGTTTTACCCTTTTGCTGTTGCTGAGTCATAAAGTAACGGGTGAGCAGTGCAATGTCATCGCCGCGCTGACGGAGCGGTGGTACCTGCAGGGTGAAGGTTTCCAGCCGGAAAAACAGGTCTTCACGGAACTGATTCTCAGCCACCATGGCTTCCGGATCTCGGTGGGTAGCAGCGATAATGCGCACATCAACCGCCACTTCTTTATCACTACCGACCGGACGCACCGTGCCTTCCTGTAATACCCGCAGCAGTTTCGCTTGCAGCGCGAGCGGCATTTCACCAATTTCATCCAAGAGTAGCGTACCGCCCTGCGCTTCGCGCAGCAGGCCCTGCCGGGACTTGCCCGCACCGGTATACGCCCCGGCCGCATGTCCGAAAAACTCGCTTTCTAACAGCTCGTTGGGGATACCGGCACAGTTCACTGCCAGAAACGGCCCTTGCTTGCGCTCACTCTGCTGATGAATCGCTTTCGCCACCAGCTCTTTACCGGTGCCACTCTCACCCAGCACCAGCACCGGACTGTCAGCCCGCGCAACCTGTTCGATACTTTTGAACAGACTTTGCATCACAGTACTTTCACCCAATATGCCGTGAAAACGGCGTCCGCCGATACTTTCTTTTAACTGACGATGCTCTAGTAAGCGGCGTACCGTTAGCAGGCAGTGGTCCATATCAAACGGTTTGGTCAGAAAGTCGTCCGCCCCGGCTTTAAGCGCCTGCACGGCCTGGTCGACCGAACCAAACGCCGTGATGAGCAACATCGCCGGCGCATTGTTCATCGCCTTCACCACAGGCAGCAGAGTGATACCGTTACGCCCCGGCAGACGCAAATCAGAAATCACCAAATCAACATTGGTCGTGGCCAGAAGTGGCTCGGCGGCTTCTACACAATCGACCACCGTAACCTGATAGCCTTCGGCTTCAAGCTCTTCACACAACAATTCCGCCAGATCGGCATCATCTTCCACTAATAAAATATTCATGCTTTCACTTCCTCAGGAAAACGCAGTGACACTTGCAGACCGCCCGTCTGAGCATGGCTTAAACGCAACTCACCGTGATGATCGCTCACGATATTATGCACAATCGCCAAGCCTAACCCTGTGCCCTGCCCTTTGGGTTTGGTGGTAAAAAACGGCTCCAGCAGTCGCTGTGGATCGAGTTCAGCGTCAATACCAGCGCCATCATCCCACACCGACAGAGACCAGCTATCCGCATCGCTTTGATAACTCACGCCGACCTGAGAAACGGCCGCCTGACAGGCATTGCGCAATAAGTTCACCAACAGCAGCTCAAAGCGGGCCGGATCGACCGTGACGCTGACCTCAGGCGGGATATCCACTGTAATTTTCGGAGGCACAGATGCCAGTTCATGTTTGATTGAATCCACCGCAGCCTGCACCGATTCACGCAGCTCAATCGCTTCACGCTGTGCACCGCTGCGTGAAAAATCCAGCAGTTGATGGACAATGCGGGTCAGACGCTGCACCTGGCCACGAATGGCACTGAGTTCATGTTGTGCTGACTCTTGCTGATGATGCCGGCTAAGACGACGTGCCCGGCCATCAATCACATTGAGCGGCGCGCCGAGTTCATGCGCGATACCACTGACTAAACGCCCCAAAGCCGCCATCCGTTCCTGACGTTCCAGCTGCTGGTTTAGGGTTGCTTCCTGTTGGCGGTGTGCGGCAATCGCCTGCTGAGCCTGTTCGATATCATCCAGCATCTGGTTAAACGCCTCGGCAATCGTGCCCAGCTCAGTGGCACCCGATTGCGGCGCCCGCACTCCCAGCTGTCCGCGGCCCACATCCGCCATGACGTTGGTTAAGTTCGCCACCTGGCGGCCGACCGCCTGCCGATAGCCGAGCAGTACAATACCCAGCGTCAGCAACCCCACTACACCCCAGCAACCCCACGCCCAGAAAATGATGCGGTCCATGGTGGCAGAGAAATCACTGGCACGGCGAGTCACTTCCACCATGCTGGAGATTTTGCCGGTTTCATCGGTCACCGGCACAAAATGGGAAAACACCCGGCGACCGGCCTGATGCTGGTAGGCATCACCATCCTGACCAACGCGCACCAACTGTTCAGCCAACGGGTTATCGGTACTGTCTTCCTGGCCGGCAATACCGGCTGCTGCGATACGCTGACCATCTTCGTTATAAACCGACGCGCCATACACCTGCCCGAGAGAAAACACCGCATCCAGCGTACGCCGAACCGTGGCTAAATCCCCCTGGTTAATCGCTTCACCGATGGGCACCCGGATGGCGCGCGCGATCAATTTAATGTCATCTTTGAGCTTACGCGTCTGCTGCTCAGCCATGTAATGAGTACCAATTCCTATCGAGGCTCCGGATAGCGCCCATAACGGCACAAACACCAACAGCAATATGCGCATGGTTAAGGTCATGCGATACTTTTTCTTCACAAGTGCCTCCGTACCCGTCTTTATTCAACTCAATCTCCCTTACGGTGACTGTCTCTTAAGGTCACTTTCTTAAGGAAAACCGCTGTTCAGGGGCAGGATGCCCATAATTTGCTGAGTCGATGCATTTACTTCGGGCCCCTGTTTGTCCCCGCTCACCCGCTTCACGCGAGTGTATACTTTTGTCACAACCGACAGATTCAACCGTATCACAAGGACACATTACGGCTCACAATACGCAGGTCAAATTCATGTCAAAACTACAATTAATTCAATATAAACAAATAGATAACTTTAGATTTGAAAAATTGGCAAGGTTCTCGCAATAGTTAGAGCGAATCACATAAAACGGAAGGAAGTTCTATTATGCGCAAACTAACCATGACCGCCCTGATGACTGCAATGCTAGCCTCTGTCACTGCCACCTCGGCATTTGCTGCCCAAGAGGGACAGGCACAGCAGCAACAACAGCAAGCTGCTGCACCTCAGCAAGCTCAACCGATTGAAGTTAACGACGAGCAACTGGAGCAGTTTGCCGAGGCTCAGGCATCCGTCAATGAGATCCGTGTTGACGCGATGACCAAACTGAAAAACAGTGAAGATCCAAAAGAAGCACAAGAGATTCAGCAGCAAGCCAACCAGGAAATGGTTGATGCCGTGCAGGACACCGGTTTGTCCGTAGAAGATTACAACCTGATCGCGCGTGCCGTGCAGAACGACACTTCACTGCAATCGCGCTTACAACAGATGAGCGAAGGTTAATGACCTATTGGCCGATATAAACAAGGGAGCCGCGCGGCTCCCTTTTCTTATGGTTAACTATAATTAGCAGCCAAGTTACTTGAGATATTTTCCCGGCTCTCCGATTTGTCCGCTACCGTTGAGTACCCAGATCCTGACCGAATATGCCGGTACAGTAAACGACAAAGACCCACCAGACACTTGCCTGGTTTCACCGGACACCACATCGGTGTACGAGCCATTCATCACCTGGCTCATCGTCACTTTCTGGTCACTGCCCGCAGCAAGCCCGACCAAGGCATAACTGCCCTCCGAGCTCAAATCGCGAATAAAACTGATACCCGCCCCCCACTCATTCACTGCACTCATCGGCGCTTTTTGCAAAGCAGGCACTGCAGCCCGGAGCATATTCAGTCGTTTGATCGGTGGAAGCCTGTTATGTGCGCGACCGGAGCCTGATTAATCTCACCGGTTTTCACCAGTGTGTAAGCCAGTGTCTGTTCATTCACCTCGACATCATAGGCTCCGGAAACAGCAGTGACGATATCGTCGCCCGAGAACTCCAGCACACCGTCTTGGTTAGTGTCACCGTAGTTTTGCGTCCAGTCTCCGAGCACGTCAAACTTAAAGCGCTGATTCGGCTGGCCGTCGAAGTTAACCGCCACTCGCCAGACATTTTCCGCTACACGCTGCATTGGCGTCACAGCCCAATCATTGGCCGTTCCACGAAAATAGAGCTGACTAAACACTGGCTCGCTCTGCGTCGCACAACTGTCAACCGGCTCTGCCAAAACCTGTTTGCTGCTGGCGTTAAACGTAATCGAAACAACCTGATTACTACTGACGATATAGTCGCTGGCAGGATAACTTTCCGCCCAGTCGCCCTCTCGGTCAATTTTAAAACGCGGCCCACCCGTCGCATCACCTTGGTTGAATACTTGGCATATTTGATAAATATCTCCGCCCAAGGCTCTCATTTGGGCTGCGGCCCAATCGTTGGAAGTACCGCGGTAATACCACTGTGCTGACAACGGCGAAGATATCATCGCGAGCCCTAGCGTGCTCAATAGGAATTTATTCATGTGCAGTGCCCACCAATGAGTTACTAACGGTGATCTGCTTAGTCACACTGTTAAAATCAATTTGGTAACTCGCATTGTCACCGACCTGATAATCACTGACCGGATAAGTATCGGTCCAGGTTCCATCATCGATTTTAAAGCGCGCCGGAGATTCCTCGCCCTGAAAACGTTGCACAGTGCTATACAAACCCGTGTCAGCATCATAACGCAGCGCCGTCAGCCCCCAGCCATTCGGAGTTCCGCGGAAGTACCAGGCTTCATCCCCGCCAGCAACTGGCACAGCACCACAACTCGTTAAAGGTTGCCATTGACCTGACTGGTAACACAGGTTTGGCGCAGCCGTGGCTAAATCAGCACTCTGATTGGCTCCGACGCTGCTGAAGATAAGATTCACGCTCTGAACATCCGTGCCAAAATCATAACAGTACAGCCCCTCTTCATGCGTCATGACCACACCTGGCCAGGTCGCATCAGCCACGGGCTCACCAGCCACGACATCCCAGTAGTAAAGGGTTGGCTGAGTATGGCCGGCTGCATTGTCATAACACACTCTACTTTGGGTCACGGGCTCAGGTTCGGTATTTCCACCGTCTTCACTATTCACGGTAAAGCCACAATCCTGCAACGCATACCACTGGCCGTTCGAATAACACTGGCCGGAACTCGCTATCAGGTCATCAGTTTGCTGTGCGCCGTTATCAGAAAAAATCACCTTCACACTGTCAACCACAACGCCTAAGTCATGACAAAAGAAATCACCGTTAGCACTCATCGCCGCACCAGGCCACGAAGCATCGGCGATACTTCCCGCTGGCAGGGCATCCCAGTAGTACAGGTTAGGATGATTCAATCCACTTCGGTTATCGACACACAGCGCAGTGGCGCTGACCGCAGAATCCGGGACAGGAGTCGGTCCTGGCGTTGGGTTACTGCAGCCTGCACAAACTTTAGCGCCCACATGAATCGCCGCCGCATCATACTGAGTCACGGTAAAGTGAGCCCAACCGGACGAATCAACCGCCACCGTCGGACCGTCACAGATCCCGGTTGCCGCATCGTAGTCACCGGCAATCACATTGCAATATTCGCCCTCCGGCATACCGGTTTGAAAACCTTGATCGATGGCTTTGCTGTCATCACGATTAATCACCACAAAGCCTAAGCCGCCACGGCCAAATGCAATCTGGTTATAACCATCATCCCACCAGTTGGTCACACGCCACTCGGCTGCAGTATGATGACGAAACGCCACCATATTGGCAACGCCACGCCATTTGTGCTCACAAACCCAGTTACCGCCGTCAAAGCCACAACTGTTTCCTGAGTGGACACCGGAGGGCGGTGGTCCTGCGTCGAAATTGTTGTTGAAGTAATAACCGGACATTACTTTCGGATAACCATACGGATAAGCCAGGGTAAACACGTTCCCTAACATGTATAAATTACCGAAATCCTGATGACTTAAAACCTGGCCCGGGTTATGACGCTCTTCATCATGGTTAGTCACAAACGTCACCGCATTTTCACTCGACAGCCATCCACTCCAACTGCCGATTCCCTGCAACTGATTAATACCACCCTGCTTAAATCTCGGTCCAATCGTGCGGGCAAAATTAAATTCCGTCACATCACCAATATAAGTATATTCACTTGGCTGAACCGGCTCACCGCCGGCACCAATCACTTCCTGAAAGATATACGGTGAACCATTTAACTTACTTTTAATCGCGGCAATATCCGCGGCAGGTATATGTTTCGCAGCATCAATTCTGAAACCAGCCACCCCCATACTGATAGCATCATTCATATAATCCGCGATTTTCTGGCGCACATATTCCGATTCGGTTTTTAAGTCATTCAGACCGACTAAATCACAATTTTGAATCGACCATCGGTCGGAATAATTAATATCGCTGGTACAAGTATGAAAGTCATTCGCGCCAAAAGGCACTTCAGGAAAAGAACGATTCCCCGCTGCCATATGATTGATGACCGCATCCAGATAAATATCGACACCCGCAGCATTACAACGCTGCACCATGCTTTGAAATTCTTGCCGGTTACCACTGCGTCCTTCAAATGAGTAGCTTACAGGCTGGTATCTTGACCACCAGGCAGGGTTATCAACACTTTTTTGCGGTGGTGATACCTGAACAGCCGCAAATCCCTTCGGCCCCAAAAAGGTTTCGCATTCGGTTGCAATATCGTTCCACTGCCATTCAAACAAATGTACGAATGTCGACCCGGGTACTTGATTTGCGAATGTAACAGAGGGAAAGGCCAGCCCGGTAATAATTAACCCTGCGGCCAAGCTTAGCTTGGTTTTCATTTTTATTCCTTATTTTCAAATTTATTGTCAAATAACATCAACAAATAGAAATTAAGGTAGGTGTAAATTCATTCTTTGCTATAAGTTGTTTTATTTCAACGTGAGCAAAATCATGAATGGTACTGAATATAAATATCAATATTAGATCAATATCACCGAACGTATATATAGCCAGTGAACATTATCGCTGAAAAATTTCAAACATATACTTATCAATATATTATTATGATTTTTAAAATATTATTTAAAAATCAAATTCCAATCACAGATTGCGGGGGCTACATAAAGTGATCTGGCCGACACAAGGTTAATATCCATCTCCGCCTTTCCAAACTAATTGAATATTGTGTCTGTGGCATTTATTGATGTTCTTGCGCGAAAAAACATGAGAGCCAAGAGCTGGCACATAACGTCCATCTGGCGATGTTCTTAGTTTAACTAAGGGTTAGCCAAATGCTAACCCTGATAATCTATTGATACCTTACTGCCTGTTCGGGTGATTCAAAATGTGATCTTCCCAGTCCACCACGTCAATCTCGTACACCACTTTATTGCGTACGCTTTCGCCGGCGGCGTGCATGGCGGCTTTGGAGCCGGTGATCAGCGGGTGCCACTTTGGTAGGGTTTCACCGTCGGCCAAGAGGCGGTACGCGCAGGTGTCCGGCAGCCAGTGGAATTCATCGATCTTGTCGCGAGTCAGCTTGAGGCACTCTTCGCCTGAGCTGAAACGGTTCGGGTAATCTTTGCAAGAGCAGGTTTCGCTGTTTAACCAGCTGCACGCGACATTGGTGTAATACACCTCGTCTGAGTCTTCGTCCATCAGCTTGTGCAGGCAGCATTTGCCGCAACCATCACACAGGGATTCCCACTCTGCTTCGGTCATTTGATCCAGGGTTTTGCTTTGCCAAAATGGAGTGCTCATAACGTCTGTTTTTCCTGTCTTGTTTCAGGGGGACGATTTATACCCTCCTGCCCTACAAAGTTCAAGGATAAATATTCTGCGATCCCGCTGCGAGCCGCGACGATTTCTGTTAGGATCGCCGCCCTTATTGAGCGAACACACAAAAGTAGGTAAATGATGGAATGTAGACTGGGTTGCGGCGCATGCTGTATTGCGCCGAGTATTTCTTCCCCGATTCCGGGTATGCCCGATGGTAAGCCGGCCGGTGTGCGCTGTATTCAGCTCAATGATGACAATTTATGTAAGCTGTTTGGCAAGGCGGAGCGCCCTAAAGTATGCCACCAGTTCAAACCGTGCCCGAGTGTGTGCGGCAGCACTAATCAGCAGGCACTGGACAATATCACCGAACTAGAACAGCTGACCTGAGCCTCACGCTCAAACGCAGCTCAGATTGAGAGATTAAAAAACCGCGCCATGATGCGCGGTTTTTTATTACAGTTTTTGTCGGCCCAGCAGCGAGTGAGACAAGGTGGTCCCGTCGACCAGCTCCAGTTCACCGCCCACCGGTACACCGTGGGCAATACGGCTGGCTGAGACATCGTGCTCGCGGCACAACTCTGCGATGTAGTGCGCCGTTGCTTCACCTTCCACCGTCGGGTTGGTGGCCAGAATCACTTCGGTCACGTCACCACGTTGCAAGCGAAAATCGAGCACGTCCAGGCCAATATCACTCGGCCCGATACCATCCAGCGGTGACAGGTGGCCCATCAGCACGAAATAGCGACCGGAGTACTGACCTGTGGCTTCTACCGCCGCAATATCTGCCGGGCTTTCCACCACACAGATCTGGCCGTTTTCCTGACGCTTCGGATTTTGACAAATATGGCAAATGTCCTCCTCAGTAAAGGTACGACATTCGCTGCAATGGCCGATTTCAACCATTGCCTGACTCAGAGCATCTGCCAGTTGCAGGCCACCTTTACGGTCTCTCTGCAACAAATGAAAGGCCATACGCTGCGCTGACTTGGGGCCAACCCCAGGCAGACAACGTAAGGCCTCCATCAAATGCTCCAGCATATGACTGGTGCGCATTAAACTGACTCGTAATTAAAACGGCATTTTCATACCCGGTGGTAGTTGCATACCTCCGGTAACGCTTGCCATTTTTTCTTTCTGAGTTTCTTCAACGCGACGCGCCGCATCGTTAAATGCGGCTGCAATCAGGTCTTCCAGCATTTCTTTGTCGTCTTCCATCAGGCTGTCGTCGATTTCGACACGACGTACGCTGTGACTGCCAGTGATAGTGACTTTAACCAGGCCAGCACCAGATTCACCGGTGATTTCCATGTTTGCAATTTCTTCTTGAAGCTTTTGCATGCGATCTTGCATCTGTTGGGCTTGCTTCATCAGGTTGCCCATTCCGCCTTTACCAAACATCTTTATCTCTCTGGTTTATCTCATTGTTTCACATACTGTGGGGGTAATTGAGCGAAATCTCAAGTCCACAGTCGCAGTTATATCGGTCTAACACTGTCTTTATCGAGAGCAGCGCTAAAACGGCGTTCAATAAATTGTACGTTAGGATCTGCCACAAGGTTATCAATCGCCTGTGAAAGTTTGCTCTGATACAGGCGCTCTCTCAATTCCAGCGGCGTTTCGCCCTCTTCACCAATAGTCACCGACAATTGACACTCTTCATTAAGTTGGTCATTTAATGCCTGCAGAAGTTCACTCTGGGCACGGTCGGTGTTGAGGTGGGCATGAGTCGCACGCAGAGTCAGCTCAATGGTTGCCCCCTGTTTACGGTAAGTCGAGTTAAGTGCTAACTGTTCCACCAGCTTAGGCGTATTGAGGCGCTGGATAAGGGCAGCCCACTCATCCTGGGCATTCGCCTCATCGATAAGCTTTTGCGTCATCTCCGGCGTTTTTTCATGCTCCAGCGCGCGTTTAATCTGGGTTGGAGTCAGCTCATTTTTTTGTGGCGCTTCAATCGGCGCTTCTTGCATCGGGCGCCACTGGTAAGCTTCATCACTCGGCGCTTGATCTTCGCTCTGCTGCGCAGTATAGGGCGACATCTGCGCGGCATGCTGACCACGCTGGGCTACACGCTCAAGAACCGAAACCGGCTTGGCAGATGTCGCATCAGACTTTTTTGTATCATTACCCTTTTGCGCTAGCCCCTGACGCTGCGAGCGCAGTTGATGACGCAGCCCTGCAACCGGTGATGCCGGCGGAGCTTGTTGTGGGGTAACCTGAACCTGCTGCGCTGGCTGAGGTGCCGGTTCTGAACTATCAGATGGCATTGGCTGCTGATAGCCACCGCTTTCCGTCGAATTGGCTGGCATGCTTTGCGGGTTCGCAGGCATGCTTGGCTGAGTAGCCGGAGCATAGCCGGATGCCGGTTCTGAAGGCTGCGTCGCCGCTTGAGCCTGAACCGCCTGCGGCTGAGCGGCCGGAGTGTGTGTCGTATCCGCAGGAGCCGATTGCGGCCGGGCAATCTGCTGTGCAGCCGGCTGCGGCGCAATTACATTTGCCAGCGAGGCCTGTGATGGACGAAATGCCATCATACGCAGCGCAATCATCTCAATCCCGATACGCGGGGTGGGTGACAGCGCCAGATCATCCCGGCCTTTGAGCGCGATTTGGTAATAGAGTTGGACATCCTGCGGCGCCAATGCTTTGGCGAGCCACTGGATTTGCTCAGCATCCGGCTGCGCTTTATCGACACTGGAAGGCAGCGCCTGATACATGGCAACACGGTGCAATTGAGTCGCGAGCTGTTGCAACAGACCATCCCACTCAACCCCGTTTTGCGCCAGAGCGTCGATACGCTCCATCACGGTTTGTGGTTGCTGACTGCTGATGGCCTGGAGCAGATGGAGTGCCTGATCAGTATCGAGCGTGCCGAGCATATGTGCCACAACATCTTTCTGTACCTGACCATTACCCAAAGCAATGGCCTGATCGGTCAGGCTGAGCGCATCACGCATACTGCCATCGGCAGCGTGCGCAATCAGTGACAGGGCTTTCGCCTCACTGTCGACCTGCTCTTGCTGCAGAATATGACTGAGCTGCTCAGTAATGGTGTCAACGTTGATCGGTTTGAGGTGAAACTGCAGACAACGCGACAAAATGGTGACCGGCAGTTTTTGCGGATCGGTCGTCGCGAGCAGGAATTTCACATACTCAGGCGGCTCTTCAAGCGTTTTAAGCAAAGCGTTAAAACTGTGGCGCGAAAGCATGTGTACTTCGTCGATCAGGTAGACTTTAAACCGGCCACGGGCCGGTTTGTATTGCACGTTATCCAGCAGTTCGCGCGTATCTTCAACTTTGGTTCGTGAAGCAGCATCGATCTCTAACAGGTCAACAAAACGGCCCTGATCAATCTCTTTACAGGTATCACACTCACCACAAGGGGTAGCCGTAATGCCCGTTTCACAGTTCAGCCCTTTAGCAAACAGACGACCTATGGTCGTTTTACCGACACCGCGTGTTCCGCTGAACAGGTACGCATGGTGGAGACGGTTCTGTGCCAGAGCATTTTCTAAAGCTGTTAATACATGTGCCTGACCCACGACTTCTTTAAATTTTGTGGGCCGCCACTTTCGCGCTAAAGCTAGATAACTCATGAAACCTTCCGATTTAGTGACCTTCAAATTCACAGATGCTGTAAACGTTCAAGCCTAAACCTTCCAGCCGCTTGTCACCACCAATTTCTGGCAGATTGATTACGAACGCCGCATGCTCCACTTCACCGCCCAGTTGACGAATCAGTTTTGCTGTCGCTTCGATGGTACCGCCGGTTGCCAGCAGATCGTCCACCACCAGTACTTTGTCGCCTGGCTGAATAGCGTCTACGTGAATTTCCAGTGTGTCTGTACCGTATTCCAGATCGTAAGTCTGACCCACGGTTTCACGTGGCAGTTTGCCTGGTTTACGAACAGGAACAAAACCTAACCCCAGCTCCAGAGCCAGTGGCGCCCCAAACAGGAAACCACGTGCTTCTGTGCCCACTACCTTGGTGAACCCCATCTCTTTGTAACGATCAACAAACAGCTGGATAGTCGCCTGGTAAGCTTTAGCATCTTCAAGCAGACTGGTCACGTCGCGGAACAAAATGCCCGGCTTTGGATAGTTCTCAATGCTTTTGATGCTGGATTTAATCAGTGAAAGAGTTTCGGTTGTCATAACAAAATTAACTTTGATTGGCCCGACGCGGCATCTCTCCGCTTGGGGTATTTACGGTTTCTGCACTGTAAAAAACTTTCCATGTGCCGAAAAAACAAACGCCCACTCGAAGAGCGGGCACACTTCTCCACAATGCTAGTGATTTTCTTGTTGGTTAGCAACCAGCTCGTGAGTAGGAAGACGCAGAAACACGATAATCAGCACCACTAAACCGACCAACAGCAGACTCTTTAACCAAAGATGAGGAACAACAGCGATAGAAAGCGCAAAGCTGAGGACAATAAATACGCAACCGCGTTGCTTAACCTGCTTCGATACTGCTTTGTTCTGCTGCCAGTTGATAATGATCGGCCCGAACAGCGAATGCTCATGCAACCAGCGATGAAATCTGGGGCTACTGCGGAAAAAACACGCACTGGCCAGCAGAATAAAGGGCGTGGTGGGAAGAAGAGGAAGTATGATACCCAGGACACCCAGGCAAACGCTCAGCACACCAACAACATTGAGTACAGCATGTCGAATATTGATGGTGAACCTCACTTAACTATTGTGCGCGCTACCTGGTCAAAAGCATGGTAGCGCGTTGGTGGAATGAGCGGCAGGCAGCTGTCATTCCAACCTTAACCGATATCAGAACCCGGCGTAACCATTGACCACACGAAGCCAGGTCAGGGTCGCAGGTAAGGTCGGTACTAACAGGGCCAGGATGAAACCTAAAAAGTATAAAACATTATAAGGTTCTTTAAACTCTTTGTCTGCCATGATTCGCTTCTCTGTTGTAGGTGACTTTTTGTTATTGCCGACTTGTTATTGCCGACTCCCGTCTCCAGTAAACCAGCTTATCCCCGACTTTATGGCGACTTACTGCGGAAATCGGCTTGCTACAGCCGGCGTTATCCCAAACCGCACGCCAGGCGGTGGTTAATTATTGACGCTGACTATAACTTAAACAACCCACCATAAACACTGACTATAAACAGGGATATTAGTAACCGGTTAACTGGCTCACATTTGCCTTTGCACGTGATAACCCTGATGCAAACCAGCTCAACTGCTGAAAAGAAAATGCAGGGCCAAAGCCCTGCATCTGACAAAATATGATTGACGTACACTACCCATGTTACCAAAGCAACTAAGTTACCTGAGGTAGCTAAAAGGGTAACTAAAAGCAACCAAAGCAACCAAAGCAACCGAGCCAGTGTCCATCGCTTTGGCCTGCTGTCAGTTGCAGTCTACGATCAGTTATTGCTGCCCTGATAAATGTCCAGCACAAAGCTACAGGATCCGAGACAACTCAACGACAGCTGACAGGCATCGTGAATCAGTAAGTCTTTGGTAATGAAGTTTTTAAGGCAGTTTTCACCCAGGTTCACTCCCGCGGCTATGTGCTGCGTCATGTAACCGTTCGACCACTGGCTATCCAGCCCGGCGGGCAAGAGAGACAAGGTTCCGTCTGACAAATTAGCAACCCCAAACAGAGCCGCGACGGGCTCGGCGCACTCGGAGCATTCCAGTCCACGCTCGACAATCTCCGCCAGATCTTTCAGATCGGCACTAAAACTGCGCAAGTTACGTAAGTAATCATTAAACAGGGCACGGACCAGCAAAGTACTTGCCACCCCTTTGTCGTGGCTACTCGATGAATCCACCACATAAAACGCAAACTGACCATTCATCAGCCACGCATAGTCAAACACTAACGGCATCACATCCGCTGACTGCAACAGACGATAGCTGCATTTCCACGCGCCCTGCGCAGTGTCTTTTTCCGGCAGCAACGCATGTAACAGATCTTTGGCCGCACTCGGGTTGTCTCGCAAATACTCCAGATGCCAGTGCAACTCCTGCTCTTCAGGAATATCACCGCCGCCATCGACCTGGAACCACTGACTGGCAAAATCGCGTTGATCCGCCAAATGGTTACAGGTGTCCTCGAGCGTACTCTCAATGGCACAACTTAAGTGTTCATGATTGCCAATCGGCTTGGCGAGGAAATCTTTAATGCCATAACGCAGCGCTTTGGCAACGTCGGACATTTCGTCGGTGGCCGACACCACAATCATGGGCAGCGACGGATACTCCAGGCTGACCTCTTCCACAAACTCAATACCGTCCAGCACGGGCATCGACAAATCACACAGCACCAAATCCGGTTCGGTCTTCCTCAGTTTCCTCAGCCCGTCCAGTCCGTCTTCAGCTTCCATCACTTTATAGCCTTGCGCAGACAGGTAACCGCTGGTGATACGCCTGAATATCGGGTCGTCATCCACCAGCATAATTAACTTCTCATCTGGCACTTTGGCAGCCGAAATATCTGGCGTTTCGATGTGTGTTTTGTACATAGCTCCCTACCCCACTATGCGTTTGCAATGTGTTTGCTGTTCACAATTTGAATTATTGTTATAAGATGGTTTCTCACGTTACTTAAAAGTAGCCTTGAAATAAGATTTATACAAATATTCCACTTTGCACCTGGGTTGCATACTATATGTATGGAATATCACAAATCGTCCAACAAGTTGACATCACTCAATCTTTGCCTTTGGATATACGTATAAATTACTCAAATTCGTAAAATAATGTGTCAGGAACGATGAAACTAGATGATCTAAACCTTTTTCGACTGGTTGTCGAAAACGGTAGCTACACCGCCACTTCTCGTAAGACGATGATACCTGTAGCGACCATTACCCGACGCATTCAAGCGCTTGAAGATTCGCTGAATCTAAGACTTTTGAATCGCCACGCTCGTAAACTGTCGCTGACCGAAGCCGGTGAACGTTTCTTTAAAGATTGCTCACCCTTGCTGCAGCGCCTGGCTTCCATGACGGAAGAGATTACCGATGAATGTCGTGGTGCCTCCGGTAAAATTAAGATTTCAGCGCCCTACAATTTGACCAAACGCATGATGATGCCGATGTTCAATGACTTCATGCGCGAGTATCCTGAAATCAATATTGAGCTGACCACCAGCAACCATGCGGATCAGCTTGACCCAACCGAATGGGATGTCATTTTCCGGGTCGGACCACAACGAGATTCTAGCCTGATCGCCCGTAAAATCAGCGATGTGAAAGATATTTTGGTCGCAAGCCCGGAGTACCTGGCCACCAATCCGGCGCCAAAACATGCCGAAGATCTGGTGCGTCACTCACTGCTGAAAGGCTACCCGCTGATCAAGTGGCAACTGACCAGCACCAAAGGCGAAGTCGTTACCAACAACGACAAAGGACGCTTTCAGGCCAACGCACTGAATGTCGTGCGCAGCGCCTGCTCCGAAGGTTTAGGCATCACTCTGATGCCAGACGTCATGCTGCGCGAATTTATTGCCGACGGCAGCCTGGTTCGGGTGCTGGAAGACTGGAGTGCTAACCCGCGCGACATCTATATGCTCTACAACCATAAAGACCATCTGCCGGAGAAAGTGCGCTTGTTCATAGATTTCGTGATTGCCTACAACATTCACTAACAGGCTACAGTAACCCAATAAAATGCCAGTAACTTAGCGTTACTGGCATTTTTTGTTCTGGTCCGAACAGAAGGCATACAGGCTGACATTCAGCGCAGTTATAGGTATTCCACAAACTGGCTCAGCTCACGTTCCGGAGCTTTCATCGGAGTGCTGGTCGGGGTCCCAAGATACAGGAAACCGACGATTTCATCTTCACCTTCCAGACCAAATGCCGCACGCACATCGGCATGGAACATCCAGTTACCTGAACGCCAGATCCCCTGATAGCCTTGTGCTACCGCTGCCATTTGCATCGCCTGCACCGCACAGCCAGCCGATAAATGCTGCTCCAGTGCCGGAACTTTCTCATGCGGCGTGACCTTGGCAATCACCGTAATGACCATCGGGGCACGAAACGGCGCATTCTTCAATTTGGTGACCACGGCTTCTTCACTGTTTTCTGCCAGCGCTGCCTTAACCAGAATATCGGACAGTTTCTGCAAACCGCGCCCCTGAGCAATCACAAAGCGCCACGGGGTCAGATTGGCGTGGTCCGGTGCACGCAGGCCCGCGCGAATGATGTTCTCCAGCGCTTTACCTTCCGGCGCAGGTGCTTCCAGTTTGGCGACCGAGCGACGGTTTAACAGCAGTTCAAGAGCGTCCATATTGGGTCCTTCTTAGGTTCTTGATTATTCGGGTAATGCTAGCACACTCGGCAGACAAGTTAGAATACCAGCCATCACGCATCGCCGCCTTTATTAGAAAGCGTAAGCCGGGAAACGTCAGCCAAGGCAAAGTCGGAACAAATAAAAAAGCGGGGCCGATACTGGCCCCGCTGATATCGGATCATGCCCGCTATTTATGTCGCCACTGATCCCGCATAAAAGCTCTCACCCAATCCGGCCCGGGTCAGCAGCCCATCACAAGGCGCAAAGCGGTCACCGTATTTTTCAGCGTGCTGGTTCATTATCTCAACCAGAGCTTTAATCCCAATCTGATCGATATAACGGAACGGACCACCGAGAAATGGCGGAAATCCAATCCCGAAGATAGCGCCGATATCACCGTCACGCGGACTGCGGATGATGCCCTCATCTAAGCAACGTACCGCCTCATTTAACATCGGCAATATACAGCGCATCGCGATATCTTTATCACTCAGCTTCGATTGCGGCGTCAGTTTAAGCAGCTTATAGACCGATTTATCCACCTCTTTCTTTTTGCTGCCTTTATAAAGATAGAAACCTTTACCGGCTTTACGCCCTTTGCGGCCATCCTTGAGCAGAGTGTCAAAGACTTCCGGACCTTTAAATCTCGGACCAAGCTCATTAATCAGAATCGGCATAATCTTGGCGCCAATGTCGACACCCACTTCATCGAGCAGCGTGATAGGTCCAACCGGGAGACCAAAATCAAGCAACGCAGAATCCAAACGCTCAATCGGCTCACCGCCCATCAGGATCTGCGCGGCTTCATTCATGTAAGGTGCAAGAATACGGTTCACATAAAATCCGGCACAGTCTTTGACTACAATCGGCGTTTTACCCTGCTTACGCGCCAGCTCGACCACAGTCGCGATGGTTTGATCCGATGTGGTCGCGTGCGGGATGACTTCCACCAGCGGCATTTTCTCCACCGGACTAAAATAATGCAGGCCGACAATCTGTTGCGGGCGCGCAGCTTTCTCCGCTATCTGACCAATCGGCAGAGAAGAAGTATTGGTAGCGAAGATGGTGCTGTCCTGTGCATTGGCTTCAATATCCGCCACCATTTGCTGCTTAAGTTTCAGATCTTCAAATACCGCTTCAATCACCACATCAGTCTGGTTAAAGGCAGTAAAGTCGGTTCCACCACTGAGCAGGGTCATTTTAGCCTGCAACTGCGCCTGGCTCAGAATGCGGCGCTTACGCTGCTTAGTGAACAACTTATAGTTGTAACTTAATGCGTTAAGCACACCGTCATTAGACACATCTTTAATTCGTACCGGCAGCCCGGCTTTCGCAACACTGACGTGGCTGATCCCCGCGCCCATCAGCCCCCCGCCAAGCACACTAATCCGGCGCACTTTAGCGGGTTTAGCGTCGCCGCCATGGTCCTTTTTCATTTCTGTGGTAGCGAAGAAAATCGAGCGCAGTGCTTTGGACTCAGAGGTCATCACCAGTTCACCAAAGCGCTTGGCCTCAAGTTCCAGGCCAGGCTGCAATCCCTTTTCCAGACCATGTTGGATCACTTCCAGAATCGCTTTGGCGGCAGGATAATTATCGCGTGTCTTCTGCCGGGTCTTTTTCTCAGCCTGATCGAAGATCACTTTACGGCCGACACCGGTACGCGACATCAGACGTTCTTTTGCCGACAGCTTAAGCGGAGACTTTCGCTTACCCTTGTTGTCGATAAAGCTTCTGGCCACATCGAGTAACACCGATTGCGGCACACACGCATCCACCACACCAAGCTTTTTGGCCTTTTGGGCACGTAATTGTTTACCAGTCAGAATCAAATCTAATGCTGGCAGCAAACCGATTAAACGCGGTAAGCGCTGGGTCCCACCGGAGCCAGGCAGCAGCCCCAGCATGACTTCCGGCAGGCCCAGCCGGGTTTTATCATCATCGCTGCAAACCCGGTAATCACAAGCCAGAGCGAGCTCCAGACCACCGCCGAGACAAGGGCCATGAATCGCCGCCACTACCGGGAACGGCAGCTCACTCAATTGCTGAAACATCTGCTGCCCTTGCACTGCCAGTGCCTGGGCTTCCGGAGCAGATTGACACGCCTCCAGCATGCGCACATCAGCACCTGCGATAAAGTTGTCCGGCTTGAGTGAATGCACAATCAAACCTTTGAGCTGATTTTTCTGGCTGTCGAGCCGGGCAAAAACGGCAGCCATTTCATCGGCAAACGCAGCCTGCAAGGTATTCATTTTTTCACCGGGAACATCAATCGCCAGCCAGGCAATGTGCTGTTCATCCACACTCAGCTGGAACGCTTTCGCTTCACTCATTACTCCACCTCCAGAATCATGGCTGCACCGAGGCCACCAGCTGCACAGGCGGTATTGAGCGCCAACCCACCGCCGCGTCGTTTCAACTCATACAGAGTCTGGGTGATCATGCGAGCGCCGGTTGCGGCAAACGGATGGCCGTAAGCGATAGAGCCACCCAGTACGTTAAATTTATCCATATCCACTTCACCAATCGCCTGACTGCGCCCCAGCTTTTGCTGGGCAAACGAATCACTGGCGAACATTTTCAGGTTAGCCAGTGTTTGCGCGGCAAAGGCTTCATGCATATCAATTAAGGTCAGATCGCCCAGGGTAATACCTGCTCTGTCCAGCGCCAGAGGTGTGGCATACGATGGCCCCATCAGCATGTCCTGTTCGACGCCAATCGCAGAAAAGGCGTAGGAACGCAGATAACCCATGATCTCCATACCCAGCTCTTTAGCCTTTCCTTCCCGCATGAGTAGGATTGCCGCAGCACCGTCGGTAAGTGGTGTACTGTTGGCTGCAGTCACACTGCCGTAATCGCGATCGAATGCCGGACGCAGTTTGGCATAACCTTCCAGGGTCGAGTCATGACGAATATTGTTGTCGCGGTCGATCCACTTTTTATACGGCTCAGGAAACGCCGTCATCACTTCATCACGAATTTTCCCTTCCTGCCATGCCTTAGCAGCCAACGTATGAGAACGATGAGCCAGAGCATCCTGATCATGGCGGGAAATCGCATGTGACTTCGCCATCTGCTCAGCGGTTTGTCCCATTGACAAACCGGTCGAATACTCCGCGACCGCAGGAGGTACCGGCATCAGATCTTTCAACGAAAGGGATTTGAGAACCTGCAGTTTCTGGCCCAGAGTTTTGGTTTTACTCAAAGCCAGTAAACCGGAAGCAAGCTTTTTAGACACGCCAATCGGCAGTACAGAAGAAGAGTCCGCACCGCCGGCAATACCGATGTCTATTGTGCCGGCCATAATGCTCTCGGCGACATTCACCGCAGACTGAAAGCTGGTTGCACAGGCTCGGGTAACGCTGTAAGCGTCAGTATGGATGTTCATTCCGGTGCCGAGCACAATTTCACGTGCAATATTGGGCGCAGCAGGCATCTGAATAACCTGACCGAACACCACTTGCTCAATCAATGCCGGATCCAAATCGCAACGTGCCAGCATTTCGCTGACCACCATTTTGCCCAGATCCAGCGCCGGAACCTGCGCAAACTCGGTACTTTGCCGTGCAAAAGGCGTACGTAGCCCCGCAACGATAGCCACACGCTCTCCCGAACGTGTTGTGACTTGCTGAGTGCCCATTGTTTCTCCTTCCAATAAGAGGTCTGACCTGAACCTATTGTAACCAAGTTGTTAACACAATCAAACGAGCGTTTAAATAAACGTGATATGCACACTGAAACACACGATTTCTTGTTTACTCTCGCACAATCACCCCAGTTGTTAGTAAAGAGATTGAAAGTTTTTCAATAAACAGACAGAGAGCACGTATGCAGGTAACCTGACGCTGTGCCGGTAACCGGTACCGTCGGTTGGCAAATGACCGGCAAAAAAAAACCACACAGAACTGTGTGGTCGGAATGTATTCAAGCAATTAACTTACGCCAATTGAAAAGTAATCAGTTTCCTGATTAGGAGAAAGTAAAGTCAGCCTTCAAAAGGAAGTGTCATCTTGCTCAACACGCTAGCCACAAGGACTAACTAGATGACGTGAACCACTATAGCGCGCTCAGCACAGCACATTTTGAATTAGATCAATTTTATCGTGGTTTTGAAGGGGCATTACTGCCTAAACTTGATTCAGAACAATCTCTGACCACATTTCACAACCGAACCGGGACTCAGCCTGGTAAGTAAACTGAGCACATACGGTTCGCGCACGGAGAATTTTGTGTCATTACTGAAAAAAATCGGAAAGAAATTTTCCAAACCTCCGGTCAATACCGGTATGGACAGACAAAAAAAATATGAAGCACTGGTTCGTGCTTACCACCGCGATCTCTACCGCTATGCCTACTGGCTGTGCCAGGATCAAAGCGTGGCTCAGGATCTGGTGCAGGAAACTTGCCTGCGCGCGTGGAAATCACTCGATAGCCTGCAAGATGAAAAGGCGGCAAAATCCTGGCTGATCACCATCTTACGCCGGGAGAATGCGCGTCGTTTCGAACGCAAGCAATTCGATTTGGTCGATTTGGATGATTATAGTAGCGAAGCCAAAGTCTCTGATGATGCACATCATCAACAGGAATGGCTGCAGGCACAAATCATGAAACTGGACATCGATTACCGCGAACCGCTTTTTTTGCAGGTAATCGGTGGCTTTAGTGGCGAAGAAATCGCCGATATACTGGAGCTCAATAAAAACACGGTGATGACTCGTTTATTCAGAGCCCGCAATCAATTGAAAGACATGTTAGATTCCGCAGACAACTACAGAGGGCAGCAAAATGGATGAATTAGAATTCCGTCGTCGCATTCTGTCCGATCCGAAGCATCGCGATAAAGAGATACAACAGGCCATCTCGGCCAGTGACAGTCACGCCAGGTATGCGGAAGATATTCTCAATCTTGATGCGAAAATTGCCGAGGCGATGCGGGTCGATGTGCCCGACAGCCTGGCGGATCGTATCTTGTTCAGCCATAACGCCGTCAATGATAATGTTGTGCGTCCACGCTTTATGCGCCGCGCCATGGCAATGGCCGCCTCGGTCGCATTTGTGTTCGGCCTTCTGGCTGGCCAACTGAACTGGGGTAACCTGTTGGTGCCACCTGCCCAGGCCAGCCTGGCAGAGATGGCGGTCAGCCACGTGTTGAATGAAGAAGGATTTGTAGCTTCGATTGACGAACAGGTCAGCTCACGGCAAATCAACGCCAAGATGCGCCCGTTCCATTATCAGTTCGACAAGAGCTTTCCGTACCACGTCTACTACCTTAACCACTGCGGTTTCGGAGACTCCAACGCCTTGCATGTGGTATTCCAAGGCGAAACCGGCAAAGTCACGCTGTTTTTGACCCATATGCCCGCTGAAGGCAAAGTCAATTTCAACCAGAATGGCATGACAGGCGTGATTAAACCGGTTGGTAATATGAGCCTGATACTGGTTGGTGGCGAGGGTGAAAACGTCGACAAAATCGCCCGCCATCTGATGCCGATGATAAAATCATCAAAATAATCTTTCCGACCCGCTCTATTGAGCGGGTTTTTAAATGTTAAAATAGAGTTAAAACTCTAAATTTTTACATTTATCCGCATTTTCGTGCCAATTAACCTCCAATTCTGTAACTTTACCGTCCAATTAGACAATGGTCGGATTTCTATCTTATATACTAGCGTCTAGTATCAGCCACCAACTGAGCAATTGCTCAAACTAACGCCCGAAGAGGCGAAATAAAAAGGAAAAAAGCATGAACAAGACGCGTCTGTTTAAGCAGTCACTATTAGCAGTGACAATCTCTCTGGCTACGCAGCAAGCAGTAGCTGCGGGCTTCCAGCTCAATGCACAATCGGCAACCGGCCTTGGCCGTGCGTTCGCCGGTGATGCTGTAATCGCGGATAACGCATCTGTATTAGCGCGTAACCCGGCCGCCATGGCGCTGTTCGATGAAACATCTCTATCGCTGGGCTTTGAGACCATTACCACTCTCATCGATGTCAAAGACGTTCAGTACACAGGAGTTTTAGGTAATACGCCATCTGTAGAAGATACAGATGATGTAGGTTCAACCTCAGTCGCGCCAAACCTGTACCTGATTGTGCCAGTCAACGAACAATTTGCCTGGGGTCTTAGCGCTTACTCCAACTTCGGTACTAAAACCGAATTTTCAGACAATTATGCGGCATCTGAATACGGTGGCCTGACCGATGTGAAAAGTATCAACTTCGGCTTATCCGGCTCTTACCGCCTGAACAAGCAATGGAGCTTCGGCGCCGGCTTGGATCTAATCTATGCTCAAGGCACGATGAAGCGAGTTGCCGGTGAGGGCTTCCCTCCGTCAACCGTTGTTGTACCACCAGCAACAGTCATCCCAGGTCAGGGCACTTCGCTCTTGGACGTGGATAAAGCGGATGGCTGGGAGGTTGGTTTCAACCTTGGTACGGTTTACGAACTGGATGAAAACAACCGCTTTGGTCTGTCCTACCGTTACAGCCCAGACTTTGAAGCTAAAGATGACGAAGGCCAGAAAATCACCCTGCCACTGCCGGACATCGCTGAATTCTCTGGTTTCCATAAGATCAAAGACACCAAGTTTGCCGTGCACTACAGTGTGCAATGGATCGGCTGGAGCGATTTTGACAAAATCGAATTCCGTAATCTGGATTCCTCACGTTCCGCGGTCGGTGCAACCTCAAACGGTAGCTACGACAAATCCTACAACTGGCAGGACGGCTGGCACTACTCTCTGGGTGGTACTTACTACCTGAACAAAGACTGGACCCTGCGCGCCGGTTACATGTACGACACCAGTGCTCAGGATGAGAAGGCTTCTATTTCGGTTCCTGATTCCGACCGCCAGTGGGTATCTGCAGGTTTTACCTACAAGATTGATGACAAATCCAATGTTGATTTTGGTGCCACTTACCTGATGGGTAAAGACGTTGATGTTGAAGAGAATGATTCTGGTACAACACTGACTGCAACCACTCATGCTGACGCGATCCTATTGGGCTTACAGTACAGCCGTACTTTCTAAGCTGACTGAGATCCGCAACACCACGTTAAAGGGCTGGCTTACCAGCCCTTTTTTGTTTTCAGAGTCCTACTGTTCACTCTTTCAGTGCACATCCGTTCGCCTAAAGACCAACTACACCCTACATGTGTACGCTGAAAATTCGATACCCCTACAATCAATATCAGTTAATTTAACCAAATATCGTACGTTTTGCGGTGTATTTATTCAAACAGCCACTTTGTGACAATTTTAATTTTTAAAGTAAAAGCTCTACCCGTAAGATCGCAGATCCACTTTCAGATAAATTCAGCGAACATGATAATGACAAAAAATAAAACTCTACTCTCTTCTGCTATTGCATGTGGTTTATTGAGCGTTTCAACTGTCACTCAGGCAGCTGGCTTCCAATTAGCCGAATACTCCGCCACCGGACTAGGACGCGCTTACGCCGGTGAAGCCGCTATGGCGGACAACGCCAGCGCCCAGTGGCGCAACCCGGCCATGCTAACGTATCTGAAAGGGACCCAAGTGTCAGTCGGTGCGGTTTACGTTAATCCGAATGTGGATGTCGACGGCAGCGTTTCTCACGCTCTGCTGGGCAGCACAAACGCCAGTGCCAGTGATTATGCCGATGACGCTATCATCCCTAACTTTTACTTTTCTCAGCAGATCGACGATCGCTGGGCCATCGGCTTTGCTCTGGGCACCAACTACGGCATGAAAACTGACTTATCTGGTTTCAACGCCAGTCACTTTGGTGATTCAGCCAACATTGAAACCATGGAAGCCAACCTCAACCTGGCGTATAAATTAACTGACGCGGTCAGCGTTGGCGCCGGTGTTCGTTATGTTGAAGGTGAAGGCCACTTTGGTGCCAGCGCACCGACCCGTAACGCATTGTCACTGCCGCAAGGCACGACCCTAAAGTACATGGAAGGAGATGATGAGAGCTGGGGCTGGCAGGTTGGTACTGCATGGCAGATCAATGACGCACACCGGGTAGCCATCACTTATAAATCTGAAGTCGTGATGGACTTCGAAGGACATGCTGAAGGCATCAGCTATGGTACGCATAAACCGGGTAAGCTGTCTGTCACGCTGCCGGCGACCGCCGAACTGGCGACCTTCCACCAGTTGACACCAAGCTGGGCGGTGCATACCAGCATCAACTGGACCGACTGGAGCACATTTGATCAGCTGACGGCCGAGTTTAACGACGGCAGTTCGGATTTGATCAAATCCGAAAACTGGAAAGATAACTACCGCTTTGCTGTCGGTACCACCTACGCCCTAAACCAGGATTGGGTAGTGCGTGGCGGTATCGCGTATGACCTTTCCGCGGTCAGTGATGAACATCGCACTGCGACGATTCCGGAAACCGATCGCACCTGGCTGAGCATCGGTGCCGGTTATAACGTCACCCAACAACTGACCATCGACGCTGGCTTTACCTATATTTTTGCCAAAGATGCTTCCATGTCGGAGCCACGTGATGCATCCGACCAGACGGCAGCAGCGATTGGCGGCGCCTTCGATGCCCAGGTCACAGGTAATGTCTGGATCGCCGGTGTGCAAGCCAGTTACCAGTTCTGACGTCCTCTTTTTCGCTTATCCCCAGGCCCGATACGGGCCAGAAGGATGACAATAAAACGGCCTGCTGTGATAAGCGGGCCGTTTACATGTTGGAGCCGGGCCAAATCATTTGATCTAGCACTGACCTTTACTTTTCAGTTTGTGCAACAAACTGTCAGACGCCTCTTCAATCAAATCCAGCACCAGTTCAAAACCATTCTCGCCACCATAATAAGGATCGGGAATTTCATCATATTCTGAACGCCCATGGCTTAAGAACAGCGACAACTTATGCTGATGCTCTTTCGGGCAGCGATTAGCGAGGTCGTTGAGGTTTTCACTGTCGGCAGCCAGAATCATATCAAAACGGGCAAAATCCTCATCGGTTACTTTACGCGCCTGCATGCCTTCAAACGAGTAGCCACGCTTCTCTCCAGCAGCCCGTGCACGCGCATCCGGCGGATTCCCCTGGTGGTAACCGATCGTCCCGGCAGACTCAACATGCAATTGAGCGCCAAGCTGCTGCGCTTTTGCTTTCAGTACGGCTTCGGCTGTCGGCGAGCGGCAAATATTGCCCATGCAGACAACCAGAATTGATAAATCATCTGAGTTGTTCATTGTTGTCCATTCACTTATCCAACATTCCATCTTCCAATGAAACCGAATGCCTCGCGCAGGTCAAACAAGCAAGGCGGTTTTTTTAGTTATTCGTGTTATCGCTCACGAATAACTACTTAGTCGATATGCAGTTCACGTCAAAATAATCATCTGATGGATTTGATAATACTGCCATTCAGGTCGATATTTATCATTTGGGCCAAAATTAAGTTGTTGAGGGAAAAACATGTTTGGGTCAAACAAAATTAAAAGTGCCTATCGCGCATTAGAAAGTGAAAATTGTCAGTTACACAGCTTTAAAGAGTCCATTAAGGAGCAGGTTCCCTATATCGAATTTACTCCCGATGGGCACATTCTGTTTGCCAACTCACTGTTTCTGAATGTGGTCGGTTATCGCCTGGAAGATATCCGGGGACAGCATCACAAAACACTCTGTTTTCCGGAAGACACAGAGACCGAAGAATATAAGAAACTGTGGCAAGACCTGCGAAGTGGTCAGCCGGTGCGCGGACGCTTTATTCGTAAAAACAGTCAGGATCTGGCCATTTGGCTCGCCGCCACCTATTTCCCGGTTAAAGTCGAGGGCAAGGTTGCCTACATCGCCAAAGTGGCCTCCGACGTGACGCAAGAGCAACAAGAGCTCGAACGTAACCAGGCTCTGATCAAAGCCATGGATAAGTCGTTAGCCGTAATAGATTTCACTCCGGACGGCACCATACTCAATGCCAATAAAAACTTTTCACTCTGTATGGGGTATGACCGGCAGGAGATCATCGGCCAGCATCACCGCATGTTTTGCGATCAGGAATTTCTCACCCAAAACCCCAATTTCTGGAAAGATCTCGGCGCAGGAAAAATCCAGTCAGGCCTGTTTAAACGCGTAGATAAATATGGCCGGACTGTGTGGCTGGAAGCCACTTATAACCCGATTTTTAATCATGAGAACAAAGTGGTAAAAATCATCAAACTGGCCAGTAACATTACCGAGCGGGTTGAACAGGCGATGGTCGTTCGCGATGCTGCGAAAAAATCCAGTCAGATCGCAGAAGAGACTGTCGCCATTGCCCGTCAGGGGCAGGACTCGGTCGCCTCGATGCTCGCCAACTCAAAACAGATTAATGAAGCGGTCGATATGGTCACTGAACTCATCAACCAGCTCAATAATCAGTCCAAACTGGTTGAAGCGATTGTCTCCACCATCAGCGATATTGCCGGACAAACCAACTTACTGGCGCTCAATGCGGCCATCGAAGCCGCCCGGGCAGGCGAGCAGGGACGCGGCTTTGCCGTCGTCGCCGATGAAGTGCGTAAACTGGCTTCTCGCACCTCACAATCCACCACCGAAATTGCATCAGTGATCGAAACTAACTCAACCATTATCAACCACATTGATGACAAGATTAAGGTGGTGCTCAGCAAGGCGTTGCATGGTGAGCAACAGGCAAATAGCGTGTCGGAAGTGATCGAAGAAATCATTGTTGATGCCGATTTGGTATCTGAGACCGTGAAAAAACTCGCCATTTAGAGATGACGTTGACTACATGGCTTTGTCAGTTGCCAAAGTCTGTCAGTCACCTCTGGTGACGATAAGAACAGGCAGCCTAGCCTGCCTGTTCTTGCATTCAACGCTGGCACTGACCAGCCAACAACTCGCCTCATCTATCTCCATACGAATCGTTGGTTTTTGCCATGCCTGAGTTACGCTATGATATGGGCCATAGTGATGATAGCGCTTAACGTTATCACCCCGATATCAATGAAATAAATCAAAAGGATTGCGCATGTCCAACGATGACATCAAACAAGAACGCCATCAGGCACGCCAGCAGAAAGTAAAAGAGAAAGTCGACGCACGAGTTGCAGCGGCTCAGGAAGTCAAAGGCCTGCTGCTGATCATCACCGGTAACGGTAAAGGTAAATCGACGTCAGGCTTTGGCACCGTCGCGCGTGCGGTTGGACATGATAAAAAATGCGCGGTTGCCCAGTTTATTAAAGGGACGTGGGACAACGGCGAACGCAACCTGCTGGAAAAACTGGGCGTTGAATTCCAGGTCATGGCCACCGGCTTTACCTGGGAAACCCAGAATAAAGAAAGCGATACTGCGGCTGCACAAATCGTGTGGCAGGAATGCAAACGCATGTTGCAGGATGAGTCTCTGGATGTGGTTCTGTTTGACGAGCTGACCTACATGGTGAACTACGGCTACATCGAACTGGACGAAGTGGTGGAAGCCCTGCAAAACCGTCCGCACATGCAGTCCGTGATCATCACCGGACGTGGCGCGCACCGTACTCTGATCGAAATGGCCGATACCGTTTCCGAAGTAAAAAACGTGAAACACGCCTTTGAATCCGGCGTCAAAGCACTGCAAGGCGTAGACTGGTAATCGCAGGTCACCGTTCAGCTGTGCGGGCACTGGGCACTCGCGCGGCTCAGAGTAAACCGTCGCCCATCTCAATGGGCCGGTTCAGAACAAAATTGATTCGTTACAAAATCGGTTCATAACAAAATCGGTTCATTACAAAAGAAAGGGGCTGGAAATTCCGGCCCCTTTGTTTATCTTCCGCAATGGTCATTGATCAGTTGAACAGACCTTTCAGTAAGCCATCAACGGCCTTCTTGGTCTTTTCATCTTTGATCTTTTCATCCAGTTTCTCGTTCAGTTTTTCCAGACCGCGATCCACTTCTTTCTTGGCTTTTTCCTTCAACACATCGTCGAACACCAAGCGGAACTTAGGATCAGCCCACTGCCCTGAGACATTGATTGGAATGGTCACGTCACGCAGTTCATCCAGATTCTTACCGCCCTGTCCCTGCAGCGTACCAACAATCGAAGTGCGCACCAGAAAATCGACCGTTTCCTGAATGTAGTTCGCTTTACCTTCACCGTGAATACGCAGCAACGGTGATTGCATATTGAGGTCATTGGTCGTCACTTCACCCTTGCTCAATTTCAGCGTCGCGGTCATCGCACTGAAGTCGGTTTTCTGCACCGCTTTGGTTTCGTCAACCGCTTCGCCTTTAAAACGTGCGTAGTTGGTGCGGATCATCTGCGCAATGTTGATGCCATTAACCGCACCGTCAGCAAAGTTGATCCCGACGGTACCGGCCAGGTTCTGCTTGATACCGGTCGGCGTCAGGCTTTTACCCTGCAGATTCATCTCTATATTACCGGTGCCTTCCAGACGATCATTATCGGCGACATCTTTGAGCAGAGGCTGCACTTTCACCCCGCTGACACTGTTTTTGACCGTGTAAGAGGCTGGCGACTGGCGCGCATCGATGCGTGCGTTCGCCGCGATACGACCTTCATACAGATTGGCACTGAAGGACTTAAGATCCACGATGCCACGGTTGACGGCAAAACTGGTTTTGACGTTCTGCATCTTGGCATTACTGGCCTTAAATTTATCGATCACGATATCACCGGCAACATCCAGCGTTTTCAGCGCAGACAAGTCCGGTTCCGCTTCCGCTTGTTTCGCAACCGCTGGTTTACTCTCCCCTGAACCCGCCGCTGCATCAGAGTCAGCCGCCTTTTGATCCAGTCCCAGAAACTCATCCAGATCGATATCCGGGCTGTGCAGGTTAAAACGTACTTTCGCGATGTCGCCCAGAACCACGTTGGCTTTGCCATCGAACTGCAATGCATTGGCGGTCAGTTTTTCCAGCACCAGATTGAGCGTGCTCTTGGTGATATCAAACGCCACATCCGATTGCATAGTCACTTTCATCGGTGACTGCGGTAACGCTGCACCTTCCAGGTTGGCAGTCATATCGAGTTGATTCACCGCCACTTTGGAAATGTCTTTATCAACTTCGACCGATGCGCCACCACTGGCATCCAAATCCATATCCGCTGCTTTGCCTTTGACCGCGAAAGTCAGTTTATTGGCTTTATCAAACTCAAAAGTGTCCAGCGTCACTTTGGCGGAATCAATCTTAGTCGCCGCATCGCTGAAGTTGGCATCCAGATTAATGTTGCGCAGCGCGTACTGAGTGAAATCTTGTGACAGTTTGATTTCGGCCTGACCACTGGCACCAAACTGTTGCTGGTTCATGCTGCCTTTAGCGGAGAAATCCACGCTGGTCCAGGTATCGGCAGCAAATTCTGACACGGCAAGCTGAACATCATACAGCTTGGTCATGGTGCCGGCCTGCTGATCCTGGATTTCCAACAGCGCGTTGTTGACCGAAACGCCAGCCAGGTTAATGCTCCACGCCTGCTCAGTTGACGCTTGCTCGCTCGGTGTCGCAGATTCGGTATTGGCTTGAGAAGACGAATCGTCCGTCTGTTTTGACGCTGCAACCTGCGCTTTGCTCAGGCTATCGAGGTTGGTACGACCATCTTTCAGCGTTTCCAGATGAACTTCGGCCCCATCAAGACGAATATTGCCGATATGCAGTTGTTTATCGAGCAACGGCATAACAGAGACGTCGATGCCGACACTGTCTACTTTGAATAAATTCGGGCTGCTAAAGCCCTGAGGATTCTTGAGCTCCGTTTTTCCCAGCTCAAAGCCGATAGCCGGGAAAAACTGCCAACCGATGTCACCTTCGATCACCAGATCAAGGCCGGTCTGTTTTTTGGTTTGCTCAACCAAAAGTGGCTTAAACTGGTTTGGATTGACCAGTGTGACCAGTGCTGCGATCGCCCCTAGCACGACGACAACTAACACCCCTACTACCAGGAACAGTTTTTTCATCTGTTTGTTTCCTTGTATGACGGATAAATGTGGTAAAACAAGTAAACTCGTATTACGGATAAAGAAAGTGGCACTTAAAGTGCCACTAAACTTATCAGAAATAAAGAACGCTATTGCTAAGCATCGGTTAAATTTACGATTTTAGCAACTTTGCGATGTGCGCTTTCAGTACATCGATAGCAATGCGGTTTTTACCGCCACGAGGCACGATGATGTCGGCGTACTGCTTGGACGGTTCAATAAACTGCATGAACATAGGACGCACTGTCTTCTGGTACTGAGAAAGCACGGAGTCCATGGTACGGCCACGCTCTTCAACGTCACGTTTAACCCGGCGCAGCAGACAAATATCCAGCGGCGTATCCATAAAGATGCTGGCGTGCATCAGATCACGCAGACGAGGATCCGTCAGCAGCAGGATACCTTCCAAAATGATCACCTTCTTTGGCGTCAGCGGAGTCGTTTTTGCCGTGCGGGTATGTTCTGTGTAGCTGTATTCTGGTACTTCAACCGCTTCACCACGGGTCAGTTGCTGCAAATGCTCACACAGCAGATCATGATCCAGCGCATTCGGATGGTCGTAGTTGGTTTTGACACGCTCTTCCATGCTCAGATGGCTTTGGTCTTTATAATAGCAATCTTCCGTGATCACACCGATTTGATGGTCGCCTACTTTCGCACTCAGCTCGTTATAAATCGTTCTGGCGATCAGACTTTTTCCAGAAGCAGAGGCGCCTGCGATACCGACGATGACGCATTGATTATTATCAGACATGGTTGTGCACTCGATACAAATAGAAGAGGAAACTTGGGTAAACCGCCTGATTATAGGGAGTTCACAGGGTAGATACCAGTTTGTATTGGAGCAAAATGTCAGTAATTTTCAGGATTGAACAATATTAGTGCAGAGCAAACGATTACATTCACTCTGCAAAATAATGTGATCTACATCAATCGACTACCGTGAAGCTGATCGGGTCCGGTTTGGCGCTGCCGTGCCAATACAAACTGGCGCAAATTCGCTCAGCCAAATCGAGATAAATCGCGCTATGTTCACTATCCGGACGCGCGACGACGGTCGGTTTACCGGCATCGATATCTTCACGTACGTGCAAATGCAATGGCACCTGCGCCAAGAGTGACAAGCCGTACTCACTGGCCAGCGTCTGCGCGCCGCCGACACCGAAAATATGCTCTTTACCACCACAGTGACTGCAGATGTGGTAACTCATGTTCTCGACCAGGCCGACCACAGGTACTTCGACTTTGTCGAACATCGCTGCCCCTTTACGCGCATCCGCCAAAGCGAGATCTTGAGGGGTGGTGACGATCACCGCGCCGGTTACCGGGATCTGCTGCGCGAGAGTCAATTGGATATCACCGGTACCCGGCGGCATGTCGATGACCAGATAATCCAGATCCGGCCATTCGGTCTCATTCAGCAGCTGCGCCAGTGCTTTGGAGGCCATCGGTCCGCGCCAGATAGTAGCGTCAGACTGATCCACCAGATAGCCAATCGACTGGGTTGCGATCCCATGCGCCATGACCGGTTGCATCCACTTGTTATCGCGCACTTGGGGCTTAGCATTCAGCTGGGCAAACATCATCGGCACCGAAGGGCCGTAAATATCCGCATCCAGCAGACCAACTTTCGCGCCGCAAGCCGCAATAGCCAGCGCCAGGTTCGCCGCCGTGGTCGACTTACCGACTCCGCCTTTGGCCGAGGTCACTGCAATCACGTTTTTAACCCCTTTGATCGGGTTCGCGACTTTAGTCTGCATCGCTTTCGGCTTAACCACCACATCGTACGCAAACCCGGCCACCTGGCCTGAAGCTTGCTGCTCAGCAATCCATGCTTTGAGCTCTTGCACCACGGAATGCGCCGCAAACGGCAGTTCAATCTTAAACTGACCCGACGCAGCAACGGTCACCAGACCCGGCGCAGCGGCCCAGTCCGGCGTTAAATTCGGATGTTGAAACTGAGATAACCAGGCACAAAAGTCCTGTTTGGACGTAAACGTAAGCATAAGCCCTCCTTTTCGCATCATGCTATCACTCTCCCGCCTTAAGCAGAACCCACAAACAGTCAGGGCATTGGCTTGATCACCAAAAGAGCATCAGCCTTTGTATATCAAAGGTTTCTTTTTATCCCAAACTCAATAAACACTCAGCTCCAGCCCCGACCCGACACTGACAACCTGCGACGTCCGCACGGTAATACTGAGCACAACCTTTGCCCGCCTCGGCACCATTCATACCTTGGCGTACAGGGCGTCATCAGGTAATATTGTCCATCACATTAAATACCTATCAAACAAAGCGAATAATTAAGTATGGCAACTGAACCAAGAAACTTTCCTGCCAGGAAAATGCTGGTAACTTGTGCCCTTCCGTACGCTAACGGTTCGATCCACTTAGGTCATATGCTTGAGCATATCCAAGCGGATATTTGGGTTCGTTACCAACGCCTGCGTGGCAACATTGTAAACTTCATCTGTGCTGACGATGCTCACGGCACGCCGATCATGCTTAAAGCGCAACAGATGGGTATGACTCCGGAAGAGATGATTGCCGCGGTCAGTGAAGAGCATCAGAAAGATTTCGCTGGTTTTGACATCAGCTTTGATAACTACCACAGCACACACAGTGAAGAGAACCGTGAACTGGCTTCTCATATCTACCTGGAGCTGAAAAAGAACGGTTTTATTTCCAGCCGTACCATCTCTCAATTGTTTGACCCTGAAAAAGAGATGTTCCTGCCGGACCGTTTCGTTAAGGGCACCTGTCCGAAATGTAAATCAGAAGACCAGTACGGCGATAACTGTGACGCCTGTGGCGAGACTTACAGTCCGACAGAGCTGATCAATCCGCGTTCTGCCGTCTCTGGCGCCACGCCGGTCATGAAAGATTCTGAGCACTTTTTCTTCGACCTGCCTCAGTTCGAGAGCATGCTGAAAGAGTGGACTCGTTCTGGCTCACTGCAGTCAGAAACCGCCAACAAGATGCAGGAGTGGTTTGAGTCAGGTCTGCAACAGTGGGATATCTCCCGCGATGCACCTTACTTTGGCTTCGAAATTCCTGGCGAGAAGAACAAGTTCTTCTACGTATGGCTGGATGCTCCGATTGGCTACATGGGCTCGTTTAAGAACCTGTGTAATAAACGTGATGACCTGGATTTCGATGAATACTGGAACAAAGACAGCCAGACTGAGCTGTACCACTTCATCGGGAAAGACATTGTTTACTTCCACAGCCTGTTCTGGCCGGCCATGCTGGACGGCAGCGGCTACCGTAAGCCAAACAACGTCTTTGTGCACGGTTACGTGACCGTGAACGGCGCGAAAATGTCGAAATCAAAAGGCACGTTCGTTAAAGCCAGCACTTACCTGAAGCATCTGGATCCAGAATGTCTGCGTTACTACTACGCCGCTAAGCTCAACAGCCGTATCGATGACCTCGACCTGAATCTGGAAGACTTCACCCAGCGTGTCAACGCTGATGTCGTCAACAAGATCGTGAACCTGGCATCACGTAACGCAGGTTTCATCACCAAGCGTTTTGACGGCAAACTGTCGGCTGAGTTTGCAGAACCTGAGCTGTACAACGAATTCGTTGCAGCTGCGGATCGCATCGCAGAGCTGTACGAAGCGCGCGAATTTGGTCGTGCGATTCGTGAAATCACGGCCTTAGCGGATAAAGCCAACCAGTATGTGGATGAAAAAGCGCCTTGGGTTGTCGCCAAGCAAGAAGGTCAGGATCAGGCACTGCAGGACATCTGTACTGTCGGTATCAACCTGTTCCGCGTGTTGTTGACTTACCTCAAGCCAGTGATGCCTGGCCTGGCCGCTCGTTCTGAAGCCTTCCTCAATCAGGAACTGACCTGGGATGGCGTTGCACAGCCGCTGACCAATCACGATATCAGTGCTTTTAAAGCTCTGTTTAATCGTATTGATCCAAAGCACATCGAAGCCATGATTGAAACGTCGAGAGAAGAAGCTGCAGCCGAGAAAGCCGCCGCAGAAGCCAATGCGCCAAAATCTGAGCAAACCGAGCTGAGCAAAGACCCGATTGCTGATGAAATCGAATTTGATGATTTCGCCAAAGTGGATCTGCGTATTGCGAAAATCGTGTCATGCGAATCGGTGCCAAAAGCGGATAAACTGCTGAAGTTCCAACTCGATATCGGCGGCGAAATGCGTCAGGTATTCTCGGGTATCAAAGCCGCTTACAACCCGGAAGATCTGGTCGGTAAATACACGGTTGTCGTTGCCAACCTGAAACCTCGTAAGATGAAATTCGGTATGTCAGAGGGCATGATTCTGGCCGCTGGCCCTGGTGGCAGCGAACTGTGGATCCTGGAGCCGCATGAAGGTGCTCAACCTGGCATGCGCGTAATGTAACCAGCTGTTCTGTAAGAACATTTAATTGAAGAACTCCCACTCTCTGTTGAGGTGGGAGTTTTTTTATTGAACCCGCTCACATTTTTAGTTCATCGTGCACACATTTAGTGCAAAATAAAGTTTAAAAACTTGTTAATCCATTGATTTTAAAGAAATAAAAAACTGGCATCAACCCTGCACTGGTTTAGATACAGAAACAGTAACAAGGAGTTGGTTATGTTTGTCTTAATATCAATGCTGATTTCTATCGGGATTTTAGGCCTGATGTTTTTCTTCGCCAAACAAAGAGAGTCAACCCTACAACGTAAATACGAGCTGCTGGTTGATCTGCGCCAGGTGCTCTACCTCTGCCGCCAACATCGCAGTGCGACTCATCATGCGCTAATGTTTGGTGAGCACCGAGAGACCGAACTGAATCATCTGCATGATCTAATCCATGAGAAATCTAACCATCTTATTGCTATCGCACACTTCGACAACAAACCTATGTACCGCATTTTACAGTTGAAGTTGAAAACGCTGATGAAAGAGTGGTCCGATCGCAACATAGCCCGCAACCAGATGGTACATGGTAAAGCGATTCGTCACTGTATGTTCCTGATGGATGAGGTGATGCTAGCCTGGCTGGTTGAATCCAACCGCGAAGATCTGAGTGACGAATACCACATGAACTGGCAGCAAGTGATTGATACCATGGAAGCACTGACTCAGCTGCGCATCTCTATCGAGGATATGCATAGCACCGAGGGGCGTGCCCGCATGCAGCATTACTGCGATGTGGTACGACGTAAACTCAATCAGCTGGCGCTGATTAGTCCACTCTCTATCGCCGCACCTGCGTGTTCAAAAGCGATGCACACCCTGTCCGAACTGCATGACAATCCATCCTATGAAATTGATGCAGAACGCCTCTATCAGCTGACCTCCGACGTGTCACTCAGCATCGCGCATGTGTATGACCATATGCTGGCCGAGCTGACCGAGAGCCTGTACATACCGCTTCCCAAGCTGGTGATTGCATAGTCTGTTGATTAATAAAGTAAAATAGAGGGTAGAGTCAGCAAAGATAATAACCACTAACACGTTCATTTGGCATAAAAAAAGCGCCCTTGCAGGCGCTTTTCCTTTTCATCGTATCGGTCACAATCAGCTCAGCATCTTGCGCGCCGCTTCGACCACAACTTTGATCGAACGAGCTTCTGTCTCTTTCAGCGTCGCATGATCAGGAATCTCTTGTTGAGTACGGTTGATAATAACCCCGGCCACACAACCGGCTTTGAGGCCTGAGCTGGCACACATGGTCAGCAGAGTCGCTGATTCCATCTCAAAGTTAAGCACCCCCATCTCCTGCCACTCTTTCATCGAGCCCTGGAAACGGCGAACAACGCGACCGGTAAAGGTATCGTAACGCTCCTGACCCGGGTAGAAGGTATCGCTCGATGCAGTCACGCCCATATGCACTGTAGCGCCACTCTCTTCAGCCGCCTGTTTCATCGCCGTCGCGACAGCAAAGTCCGGGACTGCCGGAAATTCCATCGGCGCGAAATGCAGGCTGGCACCATCCAGGCGCACTGAACCTGTGGTCACGATCATATCACCGACATTAACATGGGGTTGAATCGCCCCTGTGGTACCGACACGCAGGAAAGAACGCACGCCAAGCTGCGCTAACTCTTCAACCGCAATCGAGGTCGAAGGACCACCGATACCAGTAGAACAAACCACAACCGGCTGGCCATCAAGCTCTGCACGATACAGGGTGTATTCACGTTGGCTGGCGAGAAACACAGGGTTTTCCATCAGGTCTGCAATTTTTTGTACACGGGCAGGATCACCAGGGATGATCGCCAGAGTTGCACCATTCAGAATTTCTTGAGTAACACCAAGGTGGAACACAGCTTGAGACATAAGTTTCTCCTAGATTGTGGCTTATTCAGCGCATAGGTATAGTTGGGTACAGAGCCACTTTAGCCGACTCACTGGCGACAATGAGTGACTAAAGTCACAATACAATGAATACGAACAACTTCATTTTCACAATAAAGAGATAGAGATCACGTTTAACCGTAATTTAGGTACAAATAAGCACCAGTTCAGAACAATCACACCAGCCACCGACTTTCTGTCCCGCCAAGTATAGACCATTGCCAGACCACCTTTGGCACGGCCAGAAACCCGCGGATGACTTACTGTTTAAACTTGAGTAAACGCAGTGCATTCAGGGTGACCAATGCCGTTGCACCACTGTCTGCCAGTACTGCGACCCACAAACCGGTAACACCAAACAGACTGGTCACCAAAAACAGCCCCTTTAAACCCAGCGCCAGAGTGACATTCTGAGTGATATTATCCATCACCGCGCGTGACAGCTTAATCATCCCAGCCAGTTCCGTGAGACGGTTATGGGTAAGCGCCGCATCCGCCGTTTCCAGTGCGACATCTGTCCCACCGCCCATCGCGATACCAATATGGGCTGCCTTCATCGCCGGCGCATCATTGATTCCGTCCCCAACCATAGCGACCCGCCGACTGTTTGCCAGTCGGGCAACATGCGAGACTTTATCCTGTGGCAGCAAACCCGCCGCGAACTCAATATTAAGCTTTTCGGCAATCACCGCCGCACTGACTGCATTATCACCAGTCAGCATCGTGGTACGAATACCGAGTGCCTGCAATTCACTTATCGCCCGGCATGCATCTTTGCGCAAAGCATCCTGCCAGGCGATCAGCCCGATAGTCTGCTTGTCCTGCAACACCACAACCACTGTCTTGCCCTGCGCTTCTAGCTGGCGGATATTTTCCTGCAGGTCCGCCCCTGCGACTTGGTCGAGATAAGCCGGTGCGAGAATCTGATAATGGTGACCGCCGAGTTCACCGCTGACTCCGCGGCCAACTTGCACTTGTTTATCAGTGGCATGCGGCACGGAAATGTGACGTCGTTCAGCTTCTTGCACCACTGAAATCGCCAGCGGATGTCTGGATCCGATCTCGATCGCCGCGACACAGCGCAACAAAGCCTCAGGGCTCCAGTCCTGCACAGGCACCACATCCGTCACTTGCGGTTTCCCCTGAGTCAGTGTGCCGGTCTTATCAAATGCCACAGCTTCTACCCGGCCCAGGCGCTCCAATGCCGCACCGCCTTTGATTAAAGCACCGCGGGAAGCGGCGGCTGCCAATCCGGAAGTAATGGCTGCCGGTGTCGAAATTACTAAAGCACAAGGACAGGCGATGAGCAGCATAGCCAGGCCGCGATAAATCCAGGTGTCCCACGGCTGGGCAAACATCAGCGGCGGAACCAGTACCACCAAAAGCGCCACTGCCATCATTAACGGTGTATACCAGCGGCTGAATGAATCCATAAAACGAGCCACCGGCGCTTTATGCGATTCCGCCTCTTCGATCAAATGCAGGATGCGGTCAATGGCATTGTCACCGGGACTGGATGTAATGGTCATATCGATTACCCGATCGACCACCACAGAACCCGCCGCTAACGCATCTCCGGCGATATGTTCCACTGGCATTGGCTCTCCGGTCAGAGCGCTTTCATCAATACTGGCCGCCGTATTCATCAGCTGACCATCAGCCGGTAGACGACCGCCCGGTGCCACTTCCACCCGATCACCCGGGCGCAATTCAGAGACCGCCACTTCGACACGTTGCCCTGAGCGGAGACAAACGGCTGTTTCCGGCACCAGAGCCATTAACGCCTGCACACCACTGCGGGCACGTGATGCGGCAAAACCTTCCAGTCGCTCACCAATTAAAAATAGCAGCAATACCATCGCCGCTTCAGCAGTCTCGCCCAGATACAACGCACCTAATGCCGCCACTGTCATCAGGGTTTCAATCGCAAAGGGGGTTCCGCTGCGCATCAGCCGCCATGCTTTGGTCGCAATCGGCACTAATCCCACCAAGCAGGTCGCGGCAAACAACCAGCCTCCCGTCTCAGGCTGCCACCACTGCACCCCAGCAGCAATCAACATCATCAGCACCAACATGACGATGCGGCCCGTGTCCGGCTGCAGCCAGGTATTCGTCGGTTTATCTGCAGCGGCAGACTGACTTTGACCGCTGCTGCGGATATCAAATCCGGTCTTGATCACAGTTTGCTCAATCGCCTGAGCGGTCGCCGCATCATTAAACTGCACCACCAGCTTTTCAGTGGCAAACAGCACTCTTACATCGACAATATCGGCTAACTGACCAACCGCATTTTCGATTTTGCGGGCACAGGACGGGCAATCCATCCCTTCGACCTGCCAGCTCTGACGGTAGTTACTGTGATGCGCGGTTGTTGCCTGATCCTCGGCCACTTTTGGCTGTGTTTCATCATGATGTGAGTGCTCACAACAGCCGTGGTGATCTTGCTGTTGGGCGTGATTGCTTTCACCCTGTGACTCACCGCTTTGAGACTCATCGCTTTGTGACTCTCGGCTTTGGCTCTGCGAATCAGCACTCTGTGGCTGAGAACAATGATGCTCAAAGCAGCAAGACGTTGCCAATTTGGATGTAGCAGGATTGGGATCTTTGGAATGCGATGCGCCGCAACCCTGATGTGACAGGCTCATGTTGGTCTCCTCTTATCGGCTATCAGGTCGCTGTCTCTTTCCGGCTGGCATTGCTGCTGCACACCTTTACCGCATGCAGCCTTGCCGTACTTTAAACGTCAGTTCAACAATAGATGGAAAGCGACATTTGCTAACAGCATACACCTTGGAGCTAACTCCAGGGTCAAGCCTTTCTGGTAAAAAAACACAAACGATGATGACAAAACATAAAGACGATGCTTAAAAGCACGAGGGAGATGGTGAATAGGCACGAGAAAGATAGCTAATAAGCACGAGCGTAACAGGGACAAAAAACGGGCACCGTGGTACCCGCAGACTGTTTAACAGCATTGACTGACCACCAGCAGCGCTGGCTCAGCGTAATCGTTATACCGGATGCTTGAAGCAGGTCGTGAGATTTTTGCCAATTGCCAACAGCACATCCCGTCGGGTTATGATACCAACCAACTTATTATCGTCGACAACCGGATAGACTTTCGGTTTACCCACTTTCATCATCTGCGCCAGTTCGATGATCGACATTTCCGGCGAAACTGAGAGGACTTCTTCATGCATGCAGTCGCTGACAATATGCGTATCCTGACAGTGGTAGCTGACTTTAATCAGCTTTTCCAATAAGTCTTGTTCGGACAAAAAGCCTATCACCCGCTCCCTGTCATCAATCACAGGCCCACCCAAATGGTTCGAATGGATTACCCTATCCAGCGCTGCGGTTAATGACATTTCAGGTCTAAATGTCACCGCTTTTTTAGTCATATAGTCTCTTACTTTTAGCGAATCCATGTCTGTCTCCTTAGCACACCGCTCCCTAAAGCTACTTATAGGTTAAGTGTTGACTAATTTCTTGATTTTACTAAATGGAAACTGTCAATTTTGTTGATAGTTTTTTCCAATCAACTCAGAACGCAGGCAGAAAAGAGATCATGGAGATGCATAAACCCAAATAATAACAACAGCTAAAGCAAACAGAGATAATCAGTAGGCAAAACAAAAGCGGCAGAGAGTTCTGCCTCTCTGCCGCTTTCCAAACCAACATTGTCGCCGTTAAATTGTCATCCGTTAAAGAATCATCGATCCGCTTAAGAGAAATATAGCCGTTTAAGGACAATATTAGTTTAAACGAAATAAATCGGGCTCATTTTTGCCAGCGTTGTGCGGCTTTATTATCCGAATCTCGTGATTCAACCCAACGCGTGCTGTCGGTCGTGCGTTCTTTTTTCCAGAACGGCGCTTTGGTTTTGAGGTAGTCCATCACAAACTCACATGCCTCAAAAGCCGCACCGCGATGGGCACTGCTCACACCAACAAAAACGATTTGATCGCCGATATCGAGATCGCCAACCCGGTGAATGACACGCAACTGCAGCAGTGGCCAGCGACTTTGCGCCTCGTCGCAGATTTCCAGCAAGGCTTTTTCCGTCATCCCGGGATAATGCTCCAGGTGCAAACCAGTCACATTGTCGCCCAGATTCATATCACGTACTTTACCGATGAAGGTCACCACTGCACCAGCTTGTGTACCCTCAGCCAATACCGCATACTCGTGCGCCACTGAAAAATCGTCGTGCTGTACGGAAACTCGGTTATCCATTTCAGCCCCCAGTCACCGGCGGGAAAAATGCCACTTCATCACCGTCTTGCAGAGCTGAATCGAGCGCCACAATCGATTGATTGACTGCCGCTAAAAGCTTGCCTGGTTGTAACGCCAGCTCCCATTTACCTGGCTGGGCCGCCAGATGGGCACGTAACGCTTCAACTGTTTCAAATGCCCCCTCAACGGTCAGACTGTCACAGTCCACCAGCTCGCGCGTTTGAGCAAAAAACAGAACTTTAATCATGCATCCACCTTAAAGTGCCCGGATTTGCCGCCGGTTTTTTCCAGCAAACGGACCTGTTCAATCACAATATCTTTCTGTACCGCTTTGCACATATCGTAAATGGTCAACGCAGCCACAGAGGCCGCTGTCAGCGCTTCCATTTCCACGCCAGTTTTACCCGCCAGTTTGCACACCGATTCAATCCGAACCAGATTGTCAGCTTCTATCGCCTCCAGTTGTACTTCAACTTTCGACAGCAGCAGAGGATGGCACAGCGGGATCAGCTCCCAGGTCTTCTTCGCGGCCTGAATACCGGCAATACGCGCCGTGGCAAACACGTCACCTTTATGGTGCTGGCCCGAAACAATCAGCTGCAGGGTTTCGGGTGCCATGCGTACAAAGGCTTCGGCACGAGCTTCGCGTACAGTGTCCGTTTTGCCTGACACGTCGACCATGTTGGCCTCACCGGAAGCATTGATATGAGTAAACTGGTTCATCCGCCTCCCCCTTACACTGACAAGTGTGGCATGAAGTTACACGGACGATGGCTGGCATCCATTTGCTGGCGGATAATCTTGGTCCAACCGGTACGGCAGGCGCCGGTCGAGCCAGGCATTGCAAAAATTACTGTGTGGTTAGCAAAGCCTGCCAGCGCGCGCGACTGAATCGTCGAGGTGCCGATTTCCTCATAAGAAACCATACGGAACAGCTCACCAAACCCCTCCACTTCTTTATCAAACAGTGGCTTAAGCGCTTCCGGAGTGCTGTCGCGCGAGGTAAAACCGGTACCGCCGGTAATCATTACTGCCTGCACGTTTTCATCCGCAATCCATTGGGAAACAATCGCACGGATCTTGTACATATCATCAATCACGATCTGTTTATCCGCCAGTTTGTGTCCGGCTTCCTGCAGTTGTTCCGCCAGATAGCGGCCCGAGGTATCTGTCTCTTCAGTACGAGTATCTGATACGGTCAGGACGGCAATGTTAGCCGCTTGAAATTTGTTTTCTGCGTGACCCATTTGTTCACCTTTCAGTTCTTTGTAATGACATTAAGCTTTGAATGAAATTTAGCCTTGTCGGCAAGGCCATCATAAATTTGTGCTTTTGAACCGCTCACCGTCGGCCCTTTAGCCGCCGATAGAAGCGAGATGAGGCGTCATGCCCGGATTTCCGTCATGCAGAAAATGGCTGACCGATTTGGTTTGCAACTGGGACTGAATACGTTCAATCAGCTCATTCTTCTGCTCGTCCTGTTGTAAAAGGTCACGCAGCTCGACGCCATGCTCACCAAACAGACATAAGTGCAGCTTACCCAGCGCAGAAATACGCAACCGGTTACAGCTGGTACAGAAGTTTTTCTCATACGGCATGATTAAACCAATCTCGCCCTGATAATCCGCATGGACAAACACCTGAGCCGGGCCGTCATTGTTGGCGCGCGCCTTCAAAATCCAGCCATCAGCGATCAACTGATTACGAATGGCCGTGCCGGATACATGATGTTTGTTGAACAGATCATCCATCTCACCGGTCTGCATCAACTCAATAAAACGCAATTGAATTGGACGATGGCGAATCCAGTCCAGAAACTTAGGCATGTCCTGAGTGTTGAGATCTTTCATCAGCACCACATTGACTTTAACCTGCTCATAGCCCACCTCAAAGGCGCGTTCGATCCCTTGCATCACCTGATGAAAGCGGTTTTCGCCGGTGATCTGGTGAAACATACGCGGATCCAGGCTATCAAGACTGACATTAATATGGGTCAGCCCTGCTTCTTTCCATTGCGCCACATTGTTGGCCATACGGTAACCGTTGGTAGTGGTCGCGACCTTCTCGATACCGGACGTTGATGCGACGGCATGAATAATATCGGTAAAATCTTTACGCAGACTAGGCTCTCCGCCGGTAATACGGACTTTAGAAGTCCCGCATTCAGCAAACGCGCTCACCACACGTTCGATCTCTGGCAGAGTTAAAAAAGAGGAGTTTTTATTGCCCGACGGATGATAGCCGTCAGGTAAACAGTACGTACATTTAAAGTTACAGACATCTGTAACCGACAAGCGCAAGTAATAGAACTTGCGTTGAAATCTATCTTCGAATTGTTGCGCCACGATACACCTTTCCAAACACGGGAGGCAACGTCATTTCTAACTATGCCCTTGTGACACGAAGTCACTGGCCGAGACAGCTTATCTGACATATTTTTGATATATAGCAGACTTAGCTGAACTAAGCTCGGAGTTATGGCAACTAAAGAGAAACAGCTAAAAAGCGCTCAATAGCAGCATATTGGTAAAATACTTAAAAAGTATAAGTGATTCCACCCTCGGTGGAAAAAAAACTTATCCGGGGCGCAAATTACCCCGAAATAAGTATCCGTAGGGCGGCCTTTGCTCTACATTGTCTTGGGTTGTAATACTAAATACGAACAGCAGAATACAATGACGCTTTACAAGAATAAAAAAGTGGTCGCTATCGGTGGCGGGCACGGCTTAGGACGCATGTTGGCTGCGTTGAAAATATTTGGCTCAAACGCAACCGGTATTGTGACCACAACCGACAACGGCGGCTCAACCGGACGCATCCGGGATTGTCAGGGCGGTATTGCCTGGGGTGATACCCGCAACTGTATCAATCAGTTGATTACCGAACCGTCTATCAGCTCGATGATGTTCGAATATCGCTTTAAAGGCTCAGGCGAACTCGACGGCCACAATCTGGGGAACCTGATGCTAACCGCCCTCGATAACCTCTCGGTCAGACCGTTGGAAGCCATCAACCTGATTCGGACCATGTTGAAAGTTGATGTCAATATCGTCCCTATGTCAGAGCATCCTTCTGATCTCAAAGCCTTGTCCGTTGATGGCCTATGGGTTACCGGTGAGACCAGCGTTGATGAGATGGAGCAGGATCTAAAGCGTCTCGACCTGACGCCAGCAGTACCAGCGACCCGGGAAGGAGTCAGCGCGATAGAACAAGCCGACGCCATTATCCTCGGTCCAGGCAGTTTCCTGACCAGTATCATGCCACCATTGCTGTTGCCGGAAATCGGTCAGGCCATTGAAAACAACACGTCGGCCAAACTGATTTTTGTCGAGAATCTGTCGCCGGAATATGGCCCGGCAGGACGCATGTCACTGGAACAAAAACTGAGCTGGTGCGAGCGAGCCTGTCAGGGGCGGCGTATTGATGTCGTTTTAGGTGGTAAACCGCATCAGGCACCTTTAACCGATGCCTGGAACTGCGTGACCCGTGATCTGGCCTCACCCAACCGTGACTGGCGCCATGACCGGCTTAAACTACGCCAAGCTATCGAAGAACAACTGGCATTAATGCCGCTGAGTTAATAGCCTAAAGCTGAATTGGTTGTAGCGATTAATGAGGCTGGCAGAAACTGATTGGATTGGCAAAAATGCAGATCTGCATTAACTCATTGATACCGCATTAACTCATTGATACCAAAGTCACTGCATCCACATTGCCGCAATTCATAGCCGCCTAAACAAGCAGAGCCGCAAATTTGCGGCTCTGCTTGTTTAGGCGTGATTATCATCCTGAGATCAACACCCTTAGCGCAGCGTGTATTTCAGCAGGCAAGCTGTGAATAACGCTGATGGGTACGCTCAAGCAGTTCAATCATACTGGCGGTATCATGCGCTTCATCGATGCCCTCACCGGACTTGGCACGACTGTCGATCTCAGCGGCTTTCGCACACAACAGCTCGGCACCAAAACTCGCCGCGCTGCTTTTCAAAGCATGGCTGATCTCTTTCAGGTACTGCACCTTATCATCCAGCTGATCGCTGCTGAGATTTTGCTGGTACATATCAAGTTCACCAAGAAAAATTTCGACCAAAACCGGCACATTCTCTTCACCGATCTCCCGCGCCAGACTGTCTACCTTAGTTTGATTCAACACTTCCATATAGACCTACTTTTCATTTTCCTTTTCTTGTTCTTTTTCGTTCCAGGTCTGCAGCTTACGATAAATGGTCGATGGACTAACATCCAAATAACCCGCCGCACGCGGAATATTACCATCACACGCTTCGATAGCGTTTTCAATCGCCTGTTTCTCTGTCATCCATAATGGGAAAATTTCATGCACAGAAATGCGACCCTGACCAACATTTGGCAAGATATTTTCCGATTCAATCGGCTGACTCAGCGGCGGTGGCAGCATTTCAAGCGCGATCTCACTGCCTTCATTCAATACCACCACATTACGCAGCACGTTCTGCAGCTGGCGCACATTGCCCGGCCACTCGTACTTTCTGAACCGTTCGACCACCCCCGGAGCCAGGCGGACAAAGCCTTTGCCTTCTTCTTTAGACATGTAGCCCAGCAGGGAATAAGCAATTTCAATCACATCGTCACCACGCTCACGCAGTGGCGGTAAATGGAGCGGAATCACGTACAAACGGTAGTATAAGTCTTCACGAAAACGTCCTTCCTGCACCTCTTTCCAGGGGTCGCGGTTGGTTGCGCAGACAAAACGGACATCCACACTCTTCATTTTCGATGAACCGACTTTCTGAAAGGTACCGGTCTGGATAAAGCGCAACAGCTTGGTCTGTAAGTCCAGATCCATTTCACACAATTCATCCAAAAACAGAGTGCCGCCGTCTGCCAGTTCAGCCGCACCCTGACGATCGGTGGCAGCACCGGTAAAGGCACCTTTTACGTGGCCGAACAACTCACTTTCGATCAAGTCTTTTGGAATCGCGGCACAGTTAATCGCGATGAACGGCTTGTCACCGCGCTTGCTGGCGGCATGGATGGCTTCGGCACACACTTCTTTACCTGTACCGCTTTCACCGGTGATGAAGATACTGGCTTTACTGCTCGCAGCCGAGTCAATCGTGCGATAGACCGCTTGCATATTGTGACTGCTGCCGATGAAGCCCTGGTAGTTCTGATTGGTGCTGTCGGTGTCATTTTTAAGCTTGCTGGCCTTGCGGATCGCATTATTTACTGTGACACGCAAACGGTCCGCTTCACACGGTTTGATAAGGAAATCCTGAGCACCGTGGCGCATCGCTTCCACTGCGGTATCGATAGAGCCGTGCGCTGTCATGAAAATCACCGGGACATCCGGCGATTGCTTCTTCACTTCGTGCAGCACATCCATACCCGTCATATCTGGCAGGCGTAAATCGAGCAGGATCAGATCCGGAGTCCGTTTCGCGATACTTTCGATCGCGTCACGCCCGGTACCGACAATATTGATATCGATCTCCAGAGGAGTCAGATAAGAACGATACAGCGCCGCGACCGAAGCCGTGTCTTCGACCATCAGCAAATACTTCGACTTTTGATGTATATCGTTAAGTTGCATAACCTAGCCATTTATTTTTGCATTTTGCTTAATAATTGCATTTGAAATTGCATTTTGCAAACAAAAGGCAGATGAACAGCCAAAATAAGGTCAACATTCCGCCACTTAACCGCTTTTGTAACGCTGGCATACAAAATGCTTAAATCTGTATGACCCGCAAGGGTCACCTAGCCAACTGACGTTGTTAGTGAATACGATATTCACGATATAACAGCCAATAGACGATTACTATTGGCTTTTTTTTTAGCTGTTGACGATAAACTGTTGACGCAACTGCTCAATCTGATCCCGCTTCTCTGCTGCCAGCTCAAACTCAAGATCCTGAGCGTGCTTGTACATTTGCCCTTCCAGCCTGCTGATCTCTTTTTCCAACTGCTGTGGTGACATAGTATCGTAGCTGGCTGACGTTTCCGCAACCTTGCCCAAAGGCACCACTTTGCTGGTTTTCTGCTTACGCGACTTGGTGATATCACCTAACTCCATAATGTCTTTAACATTACGCTTGAGCGCCTGAGGCTTGATGCCCATCTTCTCATTGTGCGCCTGCTGTTTCTCGCGTCGACGATTGGTTTCATCCATCGCCAGCTTCATTGAGTTGGTAATACGGTCTGCGTACAGAATCGCCTTGCCTTTCAGGTTACGTGCGGCGCGGCCGATCGTCTGGATCAATGAACGCTCTGAGCGCAGGAAGCCTTCCTTGTCTGCGTCCAGAATCGCCACCAGCGAAACTTCCGGCATATCCAGTCCCTCGCGCAACAGGTTGATGCCGACCAGCACGTCAAACTCACCCAGGCGCAAATCACGAATAATTTCGACCCGCTCTACCGTATCAATATCTGAGTGCAGATAACGCACTTTGACCTCATGCTCATGCAGATATTCAGTCAAATCCTCTGCCATACGCTTGGTCAGTGTAGTGACAAGCACCCGCTCATCCTGGGCGGCACGCATACGAATTTCTGATAACAGGTCATCGACCTGAGTCGCAACCGGACGGACTTCTAGCTGTGGATCAAGCAGTCCGGTCGGACGCACAACCTGATCGACCACTTCACCGTCTGATTTTTCCATCTCATATTTGCCGGGCGTCGCGGACACAAAAATCGTCTGCGGCGCGATCGATTCAAACTCTTCAAACTTGAGTGGACGGTTATCCAAAGCCGAAGGCAGCCGGAAGCCGTATTCCACCAGGGTTTCCTTACGCGAACGGTCACCCTTATACATGGCACCAATCTGCGGCACGGTGACGTGGCTTTCATCGATGACCAGCAAACCGTCATGCGGCAGATAGTCAAACAGGGTCGGAGGCGGTTCGCCTTCCGAACGGCCGCTCAGATAGCGTGAATAGTTTTCAATACCGGAACAGAAGCCGAGTTCATTCATCATTTCGATGTCAAACTGAGTACGCTGCGAAATACGCTGTTCTTCAAGCAACTTATTGTTATCAAGCAGATACTGGCGTCGCACCGCCAGTTCTTGCTTGATCTGCCCAATGGCTTCAAGAATGCGCTCGCGCGGCGTGACGTAGTGAGTTTTCGGGTACACAGTAAATCTTGGCAAATCCCGCTGTTTGATAACCCCGGTCAGAGGGTCAAACAGACTGATGCATTCAACTTCGTCATCAAACATCTCGACCCGCACCGCTTCCTGCTCGGATTCCGCCGGGAAAATATCGATCACTTCGCCTCGCACCCGAAACTGGCCGCGTTCAAATGCCACATCATTACGTGAGTATTGCAGCTCAGCCAATCGGCGCAGCATATCGCGCTGGTTAATCACATCACCACGGCGTAAATGCAGCATCATTTTCAAATAGGAATCAGGATCGCCCAGACCATAAATCGCAGACACAGACGCAACGATAATGGCATCTTTACGCTCGAGCAGGGCTTTAGTGGCCGACAGACGCATCTGCTCAATGTGTGCGTTGACTGCCGCATCTTTTTCAATAAAAGTATCGGTCGTCGGCACATAAGCTTCTGGCTGATAGTAATCGTAGTAAGAGACGAAATACTCGACCGCATTGTTGGGAAAGAAACTCTTCATTTCGCCATACAGTTGGGCCGCCAGGGTCTTATTGGGCGCCAACAGGATGGCCGGACGCTGAGCCTGAGCAATCACATTAGCCAAGGTAAAAGTTTTCCCCGAACCGGTGACACCAAGCAGGGTCTGGTGGGCCAGTCCGGCGTCTATCCCCTCTAATAACTGTCGAATCGCTTCTGGCTGATCACCGGAAGGTTGATATTCAGACACCAATTCAAATGCTTTGCTCATGTCGTCCTCATCAGGCCTGTTTTTCTGTACAGGTTATTGTCGCCGTTCGCGCCGGGCAATGGCAAGCGAATATTGGCAGCAATGGCCGTTAAGATTAGATACGCAATTGTTGTGCTGCCGATCGACGAAATCACACAAATACTGTTGGCATATGCTGACGGGGTTTGTTATTATCTTCCACCCCATCAGCCGTTCGGCACATAGTTCCCTTTAAAATAATCCACTGGTTTTCCCCAGCTCACCCCATTTTGACTTTTTTCAGCCCTGACGCATCCCGCCACCTAGCAAAGATAAAAACAGTGCATAACCTATAAAAAATCAAATAAAACAACAATTTAAAACAAAAAAGCAAACGATTACATTTAGAGTATTCACTTAAGCTTTGCCGATAAATATAATTACTAAGAATCCATTAACACACTTATCCACAAAATTAGTGGATAACTAAATCCAGCGTAAGCCCGGTAAGGGATACAGAAAAGTAAAGCCTTTCTCGCAAAAAAAATCTTATCTTTTTCTCGGAGAAAGGTTGACACATTCCGGCCAGCTGGATACCATCCTTCCCGCTTTAAGCAATTCCCCCTTAGTTCAGTCGGTAGAACGGCGGACTGTTAATCCGTATGTCGCAAGTTCAAGTCTTGCAGGGGGAGCCAAATTCCAGAAAAAAGACGTCCTAGGACGTCTTTTTTTTGTATCTAAACCTAGCTATTTCAAGGGATTGCATTCTCTTAACGTCTTTTCCCGACTCGTATTAGCTTAGAAGTTTTGGGACACAAATAGGTACATTGTCCGTATGTTCCAATTTACGGTGTACCAATCATGGCAAGAACAACTCAATCTTTAACAGATAAACAAATCTCTAACGCTAAACCACAAGATAAAGAGTACACGCTCTTTGATGGTAACGGTCTTCGTCTACGTGTAAAACCAAACGGCACAAAGACGTGGCTATTCAACTATACACGCCCACACAACGGTAAACGCGCTAACATGACGTTTGGCAGTTACCCTAGCCTTTCCCTAACAAACACACGAAAGAAAGTTCTAGGCGCGATAGAAACGCTGAAAAGGATCTGCCAACGTGTGAACGAAATGATGAGTTTTGCTCAGAATAAGGGACTTATTGAGTACACCCCTTTAGCCAGAATCAGTTCTGCGTTCTTGAAACTTACCGTTACCAATATGAAATCAATCATTGCCGACGAACTTCCTGAGCTAATGATAACCCTAGGACGGGCCAGTATCATGTATACAGAGCAGTGATATGGCCTCTTTGGCTCTCGGCATTTATGTTACCTCAGGCGCAGAGAAGTAGGTAAACGAAAGACAACGCTACAATTTTAGCCGCTTCAAGAGATAGTGGGTAATGTCCGTTTCCGTCACCAAGCCTTTATAGCGGTTATCGGTGACCAGTACGATGGGCAGAGAAAGAGCGCTCTCTCTTAGTAACGGGAGCACATCCGTAAGCAGCGCCTGTGCGTCCATGATGGTCAGTTGCGTATTCATCATACTGGCGACGGGCTTATTCCAGATGCCCGCTTCTTTCATGGTTTCATGTTCCGTTCCCATGGCCGGAGTCAGATGAAGATTGAGCTGAGCTTTGTCCACCAATCCGACACATTCCCCTTTGTTGATAACAGGGACCACATTAATGGCGTCGGGTTTTAAGTACTCGTTAGCCAGGATGAGAGGCTCACCCGGGTCTAAACGAGGCAGACTTTTGCTGGCAATATTAAGCAAGGTGATGGCTTCTTCATCCGCATCCGAGCTATCCGTCAGGCCATCGGCATGCAGTTGTCGAAGTATCGTCTCGAGCTGTTTCTCCGCCTCCTGCAGGTCGCCATAATCAACCGGCTTAGCAAACAGGTAGCCTTGCATATAGTCCACCCCTAGGTAAGACAGCAAACGGGCTTCGTCCGGAGTTTCGATACCTTCTGCAACCACCTCAACGTCTAGGCGGTGGCATAGTCTGACCAACAGCTTAATGACCTGATAGTATTCCCCCCGCTCATGGCTGCGTTCAATTAGCTCGCGACTGACTCTGAGGTACTGAAATTGTCCTTGGCTCAATAAGTCAGCCAGCCGGAATCCCTCAGACAAGTCGTCCAGCGCAAACTGTACGCCCCGCTGACGAAACTCCGGAAGTATCGTTGAGACATCGATCGTTGCCGCAGGGCTTTTGATTTCATTCACATCGATGACAATTTGCCGTAGCTTGACCTGTTCCTGCTTCGCAAGCAGCACCATGCATTCCAAGACTTCGGACAAACTCTGTTGGGTATTCGGCGAAAGGTTGAGATTCAGGAAACGACCGGACTTATTCAGCCACGGCGCGCACTGGGAAAACGCATTCTGATAAGTCAGTAAGTCCAACTCTGAGATGAGGTTTAAATCCTCTGCCAGCCCAATCAGTTCTGTGGTTGTAGCGTTAAGCGCTGCATCCAGGTTAAAACGGCACAGCGCCTCATAGCCTGCCACCACCCAGTCCTGACAACGTATGATGGGTTGGTACTGAACGCCTATCTCTCCTTTCTCGATGGCATCTCGTACAAGGTCTTCCAGTAGCACGTAGCGCTTAATCGTGAGTTGCAAATCGGTATCGTAGAACTGAATACGGCTTTTGTGTCCGGCTTGCTGAGCCAATGTCGCCTGAGAGGCATGCACGACTGCCGTCTTCATGGAATGGGTGTCCTTTCCCAACACCGACAAACCGACTTTCCCGGAAATTAAAAACCGATACATACGCTCATCGGCCTGCTTCACTTCAGAAAAGAAATGGCGAATGCTGAAATGAATCGCGCGAGCCTGACTCTGGCTAATACATATCGGTTCGCACAAGTAGACCAACAGGAAACTCTGATTCAGATTCCCCACCACCTGAGCACTTTTCACTGTTTGCATGACTTTGTGGAAAACGTCAAACGCTCTAGGGTCCAGACTGGCGGGCTTAATGGCAAGCACCAGCGAGATGTTCTGATATCGTGCAGTGTGCATTTTGGACTCTGCAGCCGAGATAAACGCAGACTGGTCCATGGTACGTGACGATTCGGATTGCGTTGACGTTGATACGGGGGCCATCAGTGACTCCTTCGTTCTGCTCTCAGCTGCAGAATTCCATTGCGAGCTGGTGACGTAAAATTCGAACTTATCGCTCTGCCGAGAGTTTCAGACTCCACGTCAGTTCGTCCACTTCTTTGGAAACCTGACCTTGAAGATAACGGTACTGCGTATGGTTATAGCTGGCTTAGAGCAGCGCCAGACGTTCGCAGGCAGCGTAGTATCGGTCCCAACTTTCAGCATGGCTGTGTCATGGTTCACCTCTTACATCCATGTCGATCGTGAGTGGTTATGTTATGACTGTAGACGAACGACGTTCTCTTCGTAAATCAATTTTGGAAGAATGGCGTGATAACTGTGCGTTTAATCATTGAAAAAGAGCCGCCAAACGTCGGCGGCTTTGAGGTTTTATCAATCGTGATGGTGAATAGGGCGTCTATTCCTCAGTATCGACAAGCGTACATGGGTGCCGTGCTGACAAAACGTGAGCATGTGGTCGTTAAACTATTAGTGAAAGGAAAAACGCCCCCCCGATGTTCCCATGTATCGAGAGAGCGGTAGCCTTTTTTAGTATGGTTTCTCTCTTTCTAACCAACGTATCCCAAACAAAAATAGGGCATAGCTTGCGAGGTGTTCCCCTCCCAAACTATGCATTCTTGTATTGGTCAGCTTCCGCCGCTTCAACCGCCAACAGGTTAGCCCTTTCAGTCCCTTCAATACCCGAATGCGATTTGACCTTAAGACGTTGCTGCAGGGCGGACCGATTACTTAGACTTCATCCTGATTAAGCGCAGCTGTTCGACTGAGTGACTCGAATGATCGTCACAATCAACAAACTCCGCACAGATAGTGATCATCATCGGGCCATTTGCTTGCTCCGCAGACATTAAAATATTGCCGCTTTTCAGCTCGAGATTAGGTAGATTCCGCGAAGACTTCATGACCAGTTCTGGCCCATCCAGGCTTAACGCCGGATTACTATGATAATCACCACTGACGAGATCAATAATTACCGAAACATCGGCTAAAGGGGCGAGCTTGTGTTTATCGACTTTTGCCAACTGGTTAAAACTTCGTTTCACCCACTGTTCCAGTCGTCTGTCCAAATTCACATTCTGGGATTCATTGATATTTAAGCTGATTGTGTGCGCAGAATAACTGGTCATCTCAGTGCTATACAGCAGGTTACCAGGCAGCAAACCCAGGGCCATCGGATTGAAACGCTGCAGATAGGCCTTACGAGCCAGAGCATAAAGTAGCCACGCAATAAAACCACCGAACAGGGCACCCAAAAATAAAGAGAACGTTAAGCCGGCCCCCTCACTCAAGGTTAAATGAGCGCGATAACCAATTACTCCGGCCACATCTTTCGGGCTGAGGGTAAAGTAATAAATCCCGTATTCAATTAAGTAATATCCGAGCACAAAGAAAATCGCTCTAATCATAAATTTGTAGATTTTAGCCACAAAAGAATAAGTACACTTCTCGATATGTTTCATACTCATTGGATAGCCATCACCATAAAGTACAAATCGAGTAAAAGCCCAATAAAAACCCAGAATTGAACTGGCTAATATCCCTTGGACAAACAGCACAAACCACTCTGCCATAATGTTTCCTTATACGTAGTAAAATCAAATAAAATAATGACACTGGATCGCATGACTTTTTGTTTATCCATTGATAAAAACGACCAAAGATAAAACCGTCCCATAGCCATTCTTTCGTCAATGTCTGTCTCAGTCACCGCCGTTCGTATTCAAGAATCAGACCGCTTCATATGTAAAATAGAATGAGTGATTAATCAGAGTCGTCATTTCGGTAAATAGCCTTAAAACTCGCCTTAGTGATGTTTTATTCCGCTCTGCAGCCGATTGTTGTGTAAATCCCATTCAAAACAGGCAATACCATTGCTTGCTGTAGCTTCACCCATCGAGAGAAAACTTGCCCGCCAACACAAAAAATTGCCCACTCCAGGCAACTTCTTACCTCACCAGAATAAAAAATCGCCAAATTCATGCAAATAAATCGCTTTGATTATGGCATAACATTTGAATAGTTAAGCGCATAATTTACAAGGTAAGTTATTGGCAAATCTCATGTTTAATTTGGTCGCCACTGAGCAGTTATTCATATTAGCCTGGCCGTTAATAACTTTATTGAGTTCATTCGGTTAAATTTCACTCAACTCTATGGAAATCACTTCAATGCAATACATCGATCTCGCGGCACTTGGGAACTTCAGTGCTTACATCGGTACCTCTATCGTCGCGTTACTTATCTTCAAATATCTGGTCGTGTTAATTACCCCATACAATGAATGGAAGTTGATCAAAGAACAGAAAAATACAGCTGCAGCAATTGCACTAGGTGGTTCCGTTATTGGTTACGCGATTGCAATTAATGGTGTACTTAGAAATGCGGTTAACTTCTATGACTTTATTACCTGGGCTGTAGTGGCACTTATTACGCAGATCATCATGATCACCATTGTACGCTTTGTATTTATGCCTAAGTTTGTTGCACGCATTGAAAATGATGAAACCGGCGCAGCGGTCATTGCGGCAGCAATGTATATCGCGGTGGGCTTACTGAATGCTGGTTGTATGACTTACTAAGGATAACATCATGAAAACCAAAGGTAACGTCAATATACCCCGCCATTTAATAGGTAAAAGAAAACCGATTGTGATGTTCCTGGGAGTGGGTACGGCATTGACTCTAAGTGGCTGTGACACGACTGACTACCCATACTATGCATTTACTTCGACAGAGAGCTGCAATACCGTCCTGCCCGGCCAGTGCGAAGCGGCCTATCGAAGAGCAGAACAAGAAGCCCGACGCACAGCGTTAAAATATATGCTGGAAAGTGAGTGTCGTCGTGACTTCGGCGACAACGTCTGTTTTCACGCAACGGGGGCATGGCAGCCACATATCGCAGGCTTCATCACCAACAAAAGTCCTACAAACGATTTCACGCAACCGTTTTTCACATCTCGCAATCCGGATTCTCCATTTTTTGGCAAGGCATTTACCGCCGATGGTCTGGTATTTGATGATTTGAAAAACGTAGACGGGAAAAATCTCTATTTAGAGGGGGCCTTAAAGCAAAGTCTGCCCAACTCTCATGTCGATCGCTCCTCCGCTGGTAACCAGGCCGCAACGGCTCTGGCCGCAGCAGCCGGGGGCTATATGGCGTCCCAGGCACTCAATAAGAACGGCACTCAGGCTAACTACCGCCAATGCGCCGATTCAGGACGTGATGACTGCTATACCACGACATCAGGTACTGCGTATGTAGCAACAACCCCCGGCAACACAACGTACCGCTCCCCGAGCCAACTGGAAAAAACGTCAAAGAAGACGACTTATAAACATATGCAGACGGTCAGGACCCGCAGCAGCGGGGGGTTCGGAAGCTCTGGTCGCTCATTTGGCGGATTCGGAGGTTAATCTTTCATTATGCTGCAACGTGATATTGAACCCAGGCAGAACTGGCAGGAAAGATTATGCGAATTAGGGTTTGATTTTTATGAGGTGTCCAGCCAACACCCTTACTGGACCGATCATCAATACTTTCAGCTTAACCGCACACAAATCGAACAGATCGATTCGGTCACAGAAGAATTGCATCAGTTAACAATCAAGGCCATTGAGTACGTTTTTGAGCATGATTTATTGCATCTTTTTGGACTGCCTGAAAAACATCATGCCCTATTACGTCATTCGTGGGAGACGGATAAAACCTATCTGTACGGGCGCTTTGATTTTGCCTGGAATGGCAAGGATGCGCCTAAGCTGCTGGAATATAATGCTCAGACACCGACTTCGTTATTCGAAGCGTCTGTTGCCGCCTGGGATTGGCTGAAACAGAATGTTGATGCGGGTCGCCTGCCTTCGCAAGCTGACCAGTTCAATATTCTTGATGAGCAGCTGATTGTTCAATTCAGCTTACTCAAGACAACGAAAAATCCGCAATCCCCAGTCCTTCATTTCGCCTGTGATGAAACCTCATCGGAAGACGTGCGCACTGTCACTTATATGGCCGCTTGTGCTGAAGAAGCCGGCTGGGAAGCGGTGATCGTCGATATCAACGCCATCCAACTCACCGATGACGAAAGATTCGCAGACCACAATTCCAAGTTGATTAATAACTTATTCTCACTGTATCCGTACGAATTCGCACTGTTGGATGAATACAGCGATTACCTGGCTTGCAGCCATTGCACCTTCATCGAGCCGCTGTGGAAAGTGCTTTTGTCATCCAAAGCTCTGCTGCCCATTTTGTGGCAGCTCAACCCCGGACACCGCAATTTGCTCGAATGCTACTTCGCCGAAGATCCTCGAGCAGAGAGCCTGAAAAACAAAGTGATTAAACCCATTTTCAGCCGCGAAGGCGCCAATATCGGTATTTACTGTCAAGGTGAACAAGTTGCAGGCACCTCCGGTAATTACGGCCGCGAAGGTTTCATCTGCCAGCAATATGCGCCTTTAGCCCGCTTCGATGGCAGCCATTGTGTTGTCGGCAGTTGGGTGATTGGTCAGGTCGGTGCGGGTATCTCATTTCGCTTGTCGGACAACCTTATCACCAATGACGTTGCACGCTTCGTCCCTCATCTGATTTTAAACTAAGGACTTTTATTCATGGCAATTCACGATATCCAAACTTACCTCGAGACAGCCGATCATGATTGGCATGTATCTCAACAAGATGGCAGCCTAATCATCACCAACAGCGATGACCTGACCGCCATTTTAGTGCTGGCAGAGCAGCAAATGCTGATTGAATCATTGCTTTTCCCGACCTCGGCAATTCAAGACCAGGCTCAATTTGACGACCTGCTGATGTACCTGCAAAAGCATCTTCCCCTGACCACAGTGGGTAAAACCCGATTACAGGGCGAGACCTACTACACCGCTTTTGGCTCTCTCTCCACCGATTCCAAGCTTGAGAACATTGAACTGGAAATCACCATGCTGTTCCAGAACGTTAATGAGCTATTGCACTTCTCTTCTGAGCATTTAACTAACCAATAAGGGCGAAATCATGGCATTTTCACGTTTACTTACTGCGTTTCGCGGTTTTCTTAATGATGCGGCCGAAGCAGAAGCCGATAAACATATGGTGACCGAGCAGCGCCAAAACATCCGTGATGCGAAAAAAGAACTCGATCAAATGGATCTCAACATCGCCACTACCAAAGGTCAGCGTAAACTTGCAGACAATGAGGTTGCCGAACTGACACAAAAAATCGACAACTATGAATCGGATGTACGCAACTTTGCCGCGCAGAATAAGATGGATCTCGCCACTGAGATTGCCGGACATATTCCTCAGTACCGTAAACAACTGGAAGCCGCTCAAGGCCGACGGGATATTTTGCTCGGCAATGAAACTAAAATGATCGCTATCGCCCAAGACCTCAAAGAGCGCGTGACCGCAATGGAACAAGAGCTGGCTCAAATTGAAAGCACGGCCCAGATGCAGAAGGCACAAGCCGCAACACTGAATGCCGTTTCTGGATTAGATTCCAAAGCAAAAACTGCACTGGAATCTATGGAGCGTATCAAGCAGAAACAGCAGCAAAAAGCTGCGCAGCTGGAAGCCGCGGCTGAAATGGCTGATGCGCGAAATGCACCCAATGATCTGGATGCCAAAATTGCCCTGGCAAAATCTGAGGCGACGTCGAATGCTCAATCAGAACTAGAGCGTATTCTCGGCAATCCATAAACACTCCCCTAAGCCACTGGCGAGCAGAAGCTCGCCTTTTAGTCGGACCAACTCATGTTAAACACTCTGAAAAAAATCTTCGCGTTTAAAAACAGCTCCGCTTCTTCTGCGCCAGCCCCGCTCCCTCCGCAGGTACTGGGCCTGAAACTAGGCGGCTCGTTTACCATAGATGCGCTTAAACTTAAGCTGGCAGAGCCAATGCTGACCATCGAAGGGGCAGCCTCTGATCACATCATAGAAGCCGTTGGTGAAGTTCAGTTGGACCCACAGAGAAAGCTGCTGCGTTTTTACACCGATGATGAAGGATTTCTCCAGATTCAGCTGTTTGGTGAGCACATTGAAGAAATTATCCTGTGGTACTTTTATGATGTCAAAGCGATCAGCACTCCGCAGTGGAGCAAGGTATTGAATAATCAGGTGGCTAAATCGCACTATGCATTGGAGGATCAAACCTTTACTCAATTCTGGGAAGGGAATACACCGGTTGTACTCACCGAAAAGACCTATCACCTGGATGGTTCTATCTCAGAGACCGACCAATTTTGTATGGCTTATACGCGTGAAATTGACAGTCAGCAATGCCCTCGCGAGCTGTTGCTGATTAGTGCGGAGGAAAAATATAACTCAGTGACCAACGACTTCGATCGGGAACTGGTCCGTTCGACCGGTTTTGCCCTCAGTAAAACCGATATCCAAGATAACTAGATCATGAAAATGAACAAAACGTTTATTGATTTGTGGGATAAGTATTTATCAAAAGTTGCTGACAATATTAATCGGCTCAACGTATCCCTGATTGCACTGGTATTTATCCTGCTTGTTTATGGCGCTCTGCACCTGCTAGGAGAAACACACCTGGTCGAAACTCCCGCGCGATTTCTTTATTTCATCGTTGTCGTAGCGTCGACGGTCGGGTTTGGTGACTACAGTCCTCAGACGGAAGGCGGACAACTGTTCACCGCGTTCTTTATTATTCCTATCAGTATTACCTTATTTGCTGTGGTTGCTGCAAAATTAGCGGCTAAAGCGGCAGCGTTGTGGTATCGCAAAATCAAAGGCAGACACACTATGAACTATAAAAATCACATTGTTATTCTGGGCTACAACCGCGAAAAAACCCCTCTTTTGATCCGGCAGTTGAAACGCGAAGAACAGAGAAAAATCGTACTGGTCTCGCGTGAGGAACAAGAAAACCCATTGCCTGAATTTGTTGATTTCATCAATGTAACCTCATTTACCAGTGCAGAAGAACTGAGTCGTTCCAATATAAGTCACGCATCCTGTATCGTGGTTGATACTGATAAAGACGATACAACCTTAACTCTGGCGTTGTTTGTGACGGGTCTGAATAAAGAAGCGCACTTAGTCGCGCACTTTACCGATGATATCAAAGGACAAATACTGAAAAGTATGTATCCCAAATCGGAATGTATTTCTAATCTAAGCACAGAACTGCTGGCGAAATCTGTCATCGACAGTGGCTCATCTCTGGTGCATAGCGAGCTGGTTTCTGCTCACCAGGGGCAGACTCAATATGCGATTCAGGTTCCCGACACCGTCGCACCGTTTCCACTGAGTGAGGTATTCCTGTTGTTCAAAACTCAGGTCGAAGCCACCATTATTGGTTTGCGCCGATTCGAAAGTGAACAAATATTGTTAAATGCCAAACTCACGACTGAAGTGCGCCCCGGAGACACCCTTTTCTACATCAGTGACGAACGTATTCAGTTCTCTAGCTGGCCTTAAATCGCAAAAAATGCCCCGGCCTTGGGCCTGGGCAGCTTATCTCAGCAAATTTTTTCCGCAGCCGACTTATCCGGGGAGAGGGTTTGCTGGGTATTTGAACATGACGACTCATTGTGCAGCACCTGATACCAGGCGCCGAACAGCCAGGTTCTGGCCAGGAAGATATCGACGCAAACCAACAGGGGGACGGCAATCAACACACCCATTGCGCCCCACATCCAGCCCCATAGCACCAGCCAGACAAAAATAACCAAAGGATTCAGATTAAATTTGTCGCCGAGTAGTGTCGGGGTCACAAACTGGCTTTCAACGATGTTGAGAGCCAGGTACGCGGCCATGATGATCAGTGCGTATTGCAAGGAATCAAACTGCAGAAAACCGACCAACCCCAAGCAGGCGACTGAAATCATTGGCCCGAGGTAGGGTGCAAAATTCATCATGGCAGCGAATGCGCCCCACAAAAACGCATCTTCCATCCCCAGCATCGCCAGTACAGTGCCGACCGCGACTCCGAGGCCAATATTGACCGCGGTGATGGTGCTCAGGTAGCGGAATAAGCTGGTCTGGATCTCGCGTACCACTTCTATCGCGACCCTTTTGTCTGCAAAGCTGGGAAGCTGGCGTAAAAACTGTCGCAATAACGTACGTCCATAGCTAAGCATAAAGAACGCCATGAACAGCGCGATAAACAGCTGAGTCACTATGGTCGGGGTCGCCTTCACCACTTCTTTGGCGACAGACAAAGCAGTATTGGCTTTGATTTCTCCCACATTGGCCTTTTCAATCACTTCCATAAAGGAATCATCGCCACCTGCATTGGCAGCAGAAGCGTGATTGAACTGCTGTGACATCTCTTTCATCACCGAGGGCAGTTTAGACCACCATTGCTGGGCGGGTTCGGCCAGAAAGCCAGCGCTGAGAGACAGTGCCGCTAACAGGGTCATCAGCAGCACCACCACGTTAATCAGGCGCGGGATCCCTATTTTGCTTAATCTTGTCACGATCGGAGCACAGAGCAGTGACACAAACCCGGCGATAAAAATGGGTAACATCAGAGATTGGGTAAAATAGAGTCCGATGAATAGGCTGATCACCGCCATCGTTCGGATCAGTGCAGCAGAATAGTTGTGTTTCATCGTCGACTTCCTGTTATTTTTCACCGTTTTGGCTCAGCTGGTCCGACGCTAGCGTGGATCAGGCTGACGTGCCCGGTAAGCGGCCACTTTTTGGCGTATCTGCGGTGCCAGCATACGGGTAATCTGTGAACTCAGGGCGATTAGCGGCCGGAAGCGGCTACGGGTCAGACACACTGCGGCCAGGCACAAAATCCCCCCGCTTTGCAGCGGATACGCGGTGGCGTAATTGAGCAGTGAGCGGGTGAACAAATTCCATGACAGCCGACATTGACGGCTCAGCATTCTCCCTTCACTGCGCTTCAACTTAATCGCCGCTTGGCGTTTGCTTACTGACCACATCCCAGCCCTCCTTAACCTGCGCAACGGTATGACGAAATCCAACCAAACTGGCCAGTCTGGCCTGCTGCCAGATAAGTCCGGCCAATACAACACCCAGCGCCACCACAAATCCGGCGTACCCAGCCAGCAGGCTGAGAGTAAAGTGGTACACCACCAGCCCGACCCCTGCACACAAACTCAGAACAAAAAACACCGCCAAACAAATCAGCAGTAGTTGCAGTACTATCATCTGCCGAATCGCCGCCAGGCTGGTCTTCAGCTCAAGCGAAAATAGCTTAGTGGTGGAATCCGCCCATGCCAGGAACCGTTGCTGACACAGGTTCAGTTGTTGCCACAAACTGTGCAGATCATTGACAGGGTCGGCTCCGTCTTGAGCGCTGCCTTTGGGCTGGGCAGACTCACGGGAAGGGGATTGGCCACCCTCATCGGTGGCCATAGTCGGTTGCTGTTCAGGCTTCATATCTATATGGGATTACTTGATGAGCTTTGAGATAGCCCAGCCAGCCAGGAATGCACAGCCCACACTGAGCAGAGGACGTTCTTTGACAAAATTCCCCGCCTGATCAGTGGCTGATCTCAGGCTTTCTTGTCCGGCTTCGATCTCCTCCATCACTTTTTCTTTGATTTGACCGACCGCCTCCAGAGTCGCCTCTTCTGTCTTGTGATAAGCGTCTTCGATTTTTTCCTGGGGTTCATCTTGCTGTTTTCTTGCTGTTGCCATGAGTTCCTCCACTTAATGCAAAATCTTACTGTTTCATCACTACTTGTTGAGCTGAATAACAACTTAAACTGCCAAGTATTTCTGCCGGCTTATGGATTGCTCATAAGCCTTATCCTAAACAAAGCCAAATTCATGCCAGGTTTAAAATGACCGAATAACGGATATTTAAAACAAGTAAATCCAGCAGTACTTGTAATATTTTCAGTCAACGTAACCAAAAACGTGTAAAAAATTCCATCCCCCACTGCCAACTGTTAATCAACACCGGTCTCAGGCCCGAAAATAGCGCCCTCAGATGATTTACCAAGGCTGGCACAATACATGCCTTATAGTAATAGTAAGCAGAAATATTGAGTAAAAAATGTCACTGCGAACAGAAAACCATCAGAGTGAATGTGGAGGCATTATGAAAAATCAAGATCTCGACTTTATTATCAACCTGATTGAAAGCGGTAATAATATCTACGCGAAAGCAATCGACAATATCGATAACCAAGGCTTGGCAAGAGAGCTGAATGAGATCATCCGCATCAAGGAATACGCGGCATTGCAACTGAGAGCGCACCGGGAGCCTGATTCGGACGTTGAGGAGGAAGATACTCCCTCCTATGCCATCAAAGCGCGTGAGTGGTATACGGATACGGTTAAAGATGTCAGCTTTGACAAAGAAAAAATGTATTTAAAGCAGCTACAAATGATTGAAGAAAAAACATTGAATGAGGTAAGCGACGTATTACGCAACGCTCAACCAGGAGATCGACAAGAAGTGTTATTCACCGTTCAGGAAGAACTCATTTCCTGTCAGAAGAAAATAGCCAATATAGCGATTATTGACTAATTCAAAGTTTGAATTGGTCGTAGATAATGGTTAATAGTGACTCGTTATGATTATTTTAATGAACAATCATCAAGAGATAACCGATATCATTGAAAAATTAAACCACCATTACATGGCGAGTATTAATCTCGCCAATAATAACTTGCACTCCAGCCTGGACCGCAGTGTGAACCGCTTTCGTCAGGTCGAGAAATCGATGCTGGATAAACTGGCACCATTTGAGTCATACCGGCGGGAAACAGATACCGGACAGTTCGGCAACAGAGTGACGCCCTTCGCCAGTCACGAGGTCATGTATCAGGCTAATCTCAGCCTGGTCACCTTTCTCAAACACAAACTGGCTGCGATCGAAAACGATGATATTCGGAGTTTTCTCTCTTATTGGGTCGCCGCGTTACAGATGGAAAATGACGAAATGGCTAAATACTTACCAGTTTCGTCCCTCTGACTACAAGTCGTAGTGAAAAAGCCAGGTGCTAACAAAAAATCTCGCCAGCGTAATCATCTACCCTGGCGAGATTTTTTCACGTTCCCACCTCATCAATAGCAACAGCAACAGTAACAGCAACGGCTGTTATGGCACACATACCTGTAACGACTGGGGCTTGATCTCAATCGTCAATTTATCGGCACTGTACAGTTCACCATCCACGACATAATCCATCTTTTTATCGGCGCTAATTTCAACCCGCTGCGCACAGGCGTAACTGAACAGTTCGCTTTTATCCTGAAAACCGACTGAAGCGAGAGTGATATCCGACAGTGCCAGTAAACGCTCCGCCACCGAATCAGCCTGCTCAAGATAAGTAATATGCAACAGACCATCCCCCGACTCAGGCTCTCCGTTACCTTGCGCCAGCAGAGTGGTAAACGGCGCGGTATTGGCGACCACAAAGCTGCGCACCTGTAATGACTGAGGCGCTTCATCATCAAGGCGGCAAGTCAGCTCAATCGGGTTATCCGCCATCACAGCATTAAAGAAGCCGGTCAGATACGCCAGTTGCCCCAGTTGATTTTTCTCCTCACGCTGAGCGTATTCGATCATCTGTTGTTCAAACCCGATCCCCATCACCAATAGCATCAGTTGCTGATTACAATAAGCGGTATCTATCTGGCGGGTATTGCCAGACAAAATAGCTTCACAAGCCTTGTCGATGGGCGCGGTTTTACTGCCGATACCATACAACACATGGCACAAAGCGTTGGCGGTTCCGAACGGCACTATTGCCAAGCGGGTATCAGAGTGATCAACCTCACCGGCTACCTCACCGACTGTGCCATCACCACCTGCGGCAATGATCAGATCGGGATTATGCTGCAAAGCCTGCCGGGCCAGCGCAGTCGCACTGACATCCGGCTCGGTAAACAGCAACCTTAAACGATAACTGCGGGTTAATTCGCGGATCAAACGCTGACCGAATGCCTGCCATTTTCCGCCGCCGGAAACCGGATTGGCGATCAGCCACGCTGGCTCATCAAGCTGCAACAGCCCTTTTTGATGCATAGATTGCAGTGCCCTGACCTGGCGCCGGTTAAGGCGTGCGCTGCTGCGTACCGAGTGGATCTGTTGCAGCACCTGCTCGACACTCTGACCGGGATTCTGACTGAGCAGATAAGCGGCAACCACAAACACCGATCGGCCGCGCCCCAAAGCACAGTGAACGACGACAGATCGTGACTGGCTTATTTGCGTATCGATCCAGTTAAGCGCGTGGCGCAGCTGGCGATACTTGGGGGCCTTGTGATCGAGAACCGGAATACTGAGATACTCAAACTGCTTATCTGTCATCGCACTTTCCAGACCGGCAAATTCGGCGGTGACATCGACGATACAGTTGATGTTATTGGCGTGCAGCGCGTCCAGATCAGAACGCAGCAGGCGGCGTGACACATACAGGTGGGGGGCAATCTGATGGATTGCGGCGACCTTATCATTGCGGCGCGAACAGTAATTATACAGCCTGACCGCCGCCAGAAACGGAATAAATGCCCAGCGGATCCACCAGGTCAGTTTTCCGTCACCGGACTTCATAAAAATCGAGGGTAAGTCAAAAAGATAAGCCAGAACGACCAGAAAAACGGACAGGCCTATCCAGCCTAAAACAAGACTGACCGCAAGGTTAGGGATCAGGAATGCAGCAGAGAAACAGGCCAGCACAATCAGGCAATAGTATTTAACGACAAACATTGTAAGCCTCTGATTAATATAAGGGGCCAGAAGCCTGCTGCTGTGTCGTAATGGCTGCGTCTTATCGCGGGCAGACCCGGATTGGCAGGTCAAAACCTCTTATCGGGAACGGCTCACAGGCCCAATATCAATACAGCGCATTCATTACAGACTTCAGGTCAGCATTTCACAGTTCAGGTCAATATTTAATTCTGCGGGTCAAGGTTGACGACTTCAGGCAACCATTAATGTCAGATCAACCATTAATTTAACATTAACCATTAATTTCACATTAACCATTAATATAGCGGATCAGACACAGAACAGGGCGGTCACTGCCCGCCCTGTCAACGCTGAAATGTTAGCAGTCGGTATCTTCAGCTTTGAGATCACCTTTAATGTCTTCACATTTATCTTCAATCGCGTTTTGCGTGTCGGTCGCGGCTTCATCAAGCTGCTCGCCAGCCTGTTCCATTGGGCCTTCATCGCCACAGGCGGCCAGCAGACATACCAGACCAAAGGTTGCGAATCCTTTGTACATAACAGAACGTGTAATCATGATAACTCCTAGTACTGAGTGGTAAGGTTTATTAAGTAACGTTATTCATTTTAGCTAGCGCTATCCCTCATTGGGTAAGATCAGCGGTTATTGAGTCACTTCCAGGTTATCGACTACATCGTTGACCTGGTCGGTATTGCGGGCGATATTGATGGCTAGATCATGCTCGGCATCGGAATCGACACTACCATTGAGAACAACCGTTCCGTTATTGGTTTCCACTTCGATGTCGGTGCCGCTTACATCGCGATTCATTAGTAACTTGGTTTTCACCAACGTGGTGATTTTCGTGTCCTGCAGTGCCCCCAGGGCCTGGTTGTCACTGCTCTGGTGTTGATCTTCCACTGTGAGATCATTATTGACCGACTCAACCCCTTCCAGGCCAGCAACCAATTCACCGGCCAGATCTTTCTCGGTACTGTTACTGACCTGACCGGTTAAGGTCACGACTTTATTTTCGACATCGGTATTAATATCAAACGAATTCAGATTGGTATTTAACAGTAAGGCCGTTTCTGCTTTACCATCGAGCCAAGCATCATAAGACTTATCTTTCCATTGATTGTCTGCTGCCATAACAGCAGAAGAAGAAGAAGACACGAGTACTGATGCTAATATCAATTTAGGTGCGATGTTTTTCATTATTCGTTTCCTCTGTTCAGTGAAATTTATTAACTTCACTCCCACTAAGGCAACTGGCATGCCAAAATCACAAACCACTGATTTAATTGGTTATTTATAAGAACCACTAAAACCACCACAATCTTTACCGGTTAAAACCTGAATTATTTACACGCAAGATTTGAAAAAATTATCTGCCCCTTAAGCTCTGAAATTATGTAATTAAGCCAAAGCTAAAAAAGAGCAGATTAAATATTAATGATATCTTCACCTAACTCTGACTTTATTCTTTACTTGTGCTGAAATATAAGACAATAACTCTCTGGTGTTCGTGTTATGCTCAAAGCTGTTGCTGTGAATTGCAGAGGCGGACACATGCCATTACCTACGCTATTTGTTCATATCGAAGACAAAATACTCAAAGAAAATATTTCTGGTTTGGCAGTATTGGACAGCTTTTCGCTGCAATCCAATCCAGCCGGGCAGGACTGGATCGATCAATTACAACAGATCAGTCCGGATGTGGCAGTGGTCGAAATGACTCACTTCGACCAGGATGATTTACTGCGTTTATCCGGCTCGCAGGTTATTCAGACCACCGAGCTGGTGATCATCAGTGCCGGCATCCCCAATCCGCATATCGATAACTTAATGAAGCTGGGTGCTATCTCCCACTACCGCTTACCGGTCGATGTCAACGTGGTTGCCGATACACTGCTCGATTTCAGCCAGGACTATCAGCAGAAATGGGCCAAAGGCAGTACAATTTCGACCAGCACTCTCGACCAGTTTGGCATGTTAGTTGGCTCTTCAACGCCGATGCATAAGCTGTATCGAACACTGAGACGAGTCGCCAAAACCGATGCCAATGTGCTTATCGTCGGCGAAAGTGGTTCAGGAAAAGAGCTGGTCGCTCAGACCATTCATCTGGCCAGCGAGCGTAACCAACAACCTTTTATTGCCATCAACTGTGGTGCGATCGCGACCGAGCTGGTCGACAGCGAGTTATTCGGCCATGAAAAAGGGGCATTCACCGGAGCAAATAAAGCGCACCAGGGGGTATTTGAACAGGCACAGGGCGGAACCCTATTTCTCGATGAAATCACAGAAATGCCGCTCAGTCATCAGGTCAAATTACTGCGGGTGTTAGAGACTGGTGAATACCGCCCGGTTGGCAGCCAGCAGGTCAAAATTGCCAATGTGCGGGTGATTGCGGCCACCAACCGCGATCCGCAAGTGGCGATTGAACAACAGTACTTACGCGAAGATCTCTATTTCCGGCTGGCTCACTTCCCGATTCATATTCCGCCACTGCGTGAACGCGGCCACGATATCGTCGGGCTGGCCAAGCATTTTATTGCCCATCGCAATGCCAGCGAGGCAGTGACCAAAAGTATTCTCGATTCGGCCCTGGATAAGATTGCCCAGCACAACTGGCCGGGTAATGTGCGCGAACTCAAACATACCATTGAACGGGCATTTATTCTGGCCGATGACGTCATTAAAGACGATCACCTGATCTTTGATACCCCACCGCTGGAAAGCGGTACCGCGCTTGAAGAGATGGTGCCTTCCGGCGTCTCGCTGGAAGAAATAGAAAAGGCTGCGATTTTTAACACGCTAGAGGAGAATGGCGGTAACAAAACCGAAACAGCGCAAGAATTGGGCATCAGCCTGAAGACGCTGTACAACAAACTCGATAAGTACAAGGTCAATCAAGGCTGAGTCGCACCGCCCAGCCTGAGCAAGCGACACGAGAGCCCGTTAAAAATTCAACCCGTCGCATAAAAAGAAAAACCTCGCTGGCCAGGCTGTCCAGCGAGGTTTTTGTTGTTTAATTCAGAGGTGTTGGTCACGCGCAGTCTAATGCCTTTAATGACCACGATAACCGGAGTACATCGGATGACCGGAGATATTCAATTCCGGCGGGAACTCCACTTTAAGTATGGTGCCGGTATCCGACTCAGTGATGAACAGGGTGCGTAACTCTTTGCCGCCAAATGCGCAGTTGGTGGTACCTAAACCTTTTGGTGAACGCACCACCGCCACCGGACGCCCGAGGTTATCGTGCACCCAAACCAGCCCCATCCCTGTCTGACATACCACCACGCCATTTTGCGCCGTCAGCGCCAGGCCATCCGGTCCGGCACGGCCGCCATTGAACTGCAGGAACAGACCGGCTTTGTTGACCCGGCCGCTTTCCGACAGCGGCAGACGCCAGACCGCATTCGCCCGTGTCACCGCCAGATACAACACATGACTGTTCACATCCAACACCAGGCCGTTCGGACTGGGCGCCGTATCAATTAAACAGGTCAGTTCGCCGCTTTGCGGCTGCCAGCGATAGACGCGGCCGGTCGGGTCCTGCAGGCCGGTCTGGCCCTGATCGGTAAAATATAAGGCGCCATCCGGTCCGAAGTGCAAATCGTTACAGCCTTTAAATCCTTCCGAATCGCAATCTTTTAACACCGCCGCAACTTCTCCCGTCTCCGGATTTAGCTGCATAATACCGTTCTGGTAATCGGCGATAAAAATCCGCCCGTCCTGATGGATTTTTAAGCCGTTAGGTTGACCATCGTATTGCGCAATTTGTTCAATATTACCGTCCTGGTCGGCGCGCATAACGCGACCAAAGGGAATATCAACAAAGTACAGGTTACCCGCGCGGTCAAAGGAAGGCCCTTCGATAAAGCTATCGACCGGTACACCCCGTTTATTGCGGGTTGCCCAGTATGACAACGCGTTGGGACGACGCAGGGACTCCGGCAGCTCAGTAAAGATCTGGGCATCAAAAACGGCCGGTTCAGGTAAAGGATAAGTCATGCTATCAACCTACTGTTAACGAGGGTAAATACAGCGCGATCTCAGGGAATGCCATCAGTAAAAACAGAAAACCCACAATCACAATAAAGAACGGCAAAGTGCCCATCACTACGTCTTCTACTTTAACTTTGTTGGAAGAGCTCGCCACTACAAATAAAATCACACCGAGCGGTGGCGTCAGTTGGCCAAGTTCGACCAGAATAACAACAAACACACCAAACCAAATCAGGTTGATGTCTAGCGCATTGAGGGCCGGAAAAATGACCGGAACAATGATAGCGATCATCCCCAGCCCTTCCATAAAACAGCCCAGAATGGCGAAAATCACCATGATAATAATCAGGAACGCAAACCGGGAAACGTCCGCATCCTGCAGATAGTTAACCAGAGTTTCACCAGCACCGGACAAGGTCGTCGCATAAGCAAAAATCATCGAAGTGAAGACGATAAACAAAATGTTGCCGCTCATCGAGATGGTGCGCACCAACGCCTGTTGCAGCAGTTTCAGATGCAGGCGGCCATAGATTGCGGCAACCAGCATTGCCCCCAGAACACCGACCGCTCCCGCCTCTGTTGGCGTGGCAATGCCGCCGTAGATACTCCCCAGCACAATAAAAATCAAAATCAGGAAGGGAAAGACATCCAGCGCGGCGTGATATAACTCCTTAAAGGTCAGCTTGCTTTTATCCACCGGAGCGAGATCGCGATTCAAGCTACAACGAATCATAATCAGTCCAGAATAAAATGCCGCCAGCAAGATGCCTGGTAACATGCCCGCTGAGAACAACTGCGCTATTGAGGTTTCGGTAAAGGTAGAATAGATGATCATAGTGATCGATGGCGGAATCAAAATCCCTAACGTACCACCGGCAGCCAACGAACCAGAAACCAGGCGAATGTTGTAACCACGCGCTGACAACTCAGGCAGTGCCACGGTCGACATGGCCGCAGCCGTCGGCGCGCTGCCGCCAGAAATCGCCGCGAAAATACCGCTGCCCGCAATATTGGTATGCAGCAAGCCACCGGGTAAACGACGAACAAAAGGCGACACACCATTGTATAAACGTGAGCTCAGGCCTGAACCCAGCAGGATTTCTGCCATCAGAATAAACAGCGGAATCGCCGCCAGGGTAAAACTGTTAGCCGAGCCCCAGCTCACGATCCCCAGTGCTTTCCAGCCAGAAAATCCCTTAATTAACCACAAATACGTCAGGCCCGCCCCAGCAACGGCAAACTGGACCCACATACCGCCGACAATAAGGCCTACCAGAAGACCAAAAATTAAAATGCCTTCCATTAATTGCCACCTTCTTTTAAACGCAACAGGATAAGCAGATGTTCGAGCAAGAATAGCCCGATGACCACAAACCCGATTGGCAACAGCATCTGTGGAATCCACAACGGAGTGCGTAACACCGTAGGAGCGAACTTACCACGACTGAATGAACTACCCACTAAATCAAGCGTCTTCCACGCCAGCACGACACAGATGGCAATGGCGATGAGCGAAAACAAGATGCCTAACACACGTTTCACCGATAATGGCAACGCGTCAAACACCACCTGCACCTGAAACAGTGAATTACCCCGAACCGCTTTTGCGGCACCAAACAGAGTCAGTGCCACCACCAGGTAACCTGTGACCTCTTCTACAAAACCAAGCGAATAACCAAACACGCTGCGTAACAAAACTTCCAGCGCCACCAGCAACACCAGCGCAATCAGCATCACACAAGTGAGCACGCCGACAACGCGGTCAAGCAAATTGAATAAAGGCGCAGCAGGTCCCGCGCCTTGTATATGTTGTCCGCTATGCATACTACTTACCTATCGCTTGCAGAACTAACGCCAACGCTTTTTCATATTCAGGACCGTTTTCCTTCGCCCACTCTGACCAGTATGGGCGCATCCGTTGACGGGCTTTATCCGCATCGCCTTGTGCCGCTTTGGTGATGTTCATGCCTTTGGCTTGTTGTGCAGCCATTTGCGCCTGCTCATCTTCGATAAACTCAGCGGATATTTTTTCACCTTCTTCAGCCACGATAGTACGCAGCATGTTCTGCTGATCTGTACCCAGGTCCTCAAATGCATCAATATTGGCAATGATCATTGAATTACCGTAGTTGACCGCAAAACGGTAGTTGTCAGGCAAGAACTCATACCATTTCTTCGCACCACCAGCACTGGCCGTCAACACTCCGTCAATGACACCACGCTCAAGCGCAGTCGGCACTTCACTGCCAGACAAGGTAATCGGTAAACCACCAAATGCCGAAACGAAATGCCCCTGTTCTGGTGACGTCACACGGATCTTACGCCCTTCAATATCGCTGAGTTGTTTAACCGGGAAGGTAGTGAAGAAAACTTGTTGCGGATAACGATATCCCCCCAGCAGCACGACATCCTGCTGTGCAAACGCCTCTTCCAGCATAGGTTGAAGCGCAGCGTAGGCCTTTTGCCACTCGGCATTGTTTTCAATCAGCATCGGTAAATTCAACACGCGGGCAATCGGCACATTACCGGAAAAGAAAAAGTCGGCGGCAAAATCAACAATACCATCACCGACCGCCTGAGTGATGTCGGCTGATTTGATTTGCAGGGTTTTGCCAAGGTGAATCTTGATATCGAGATCGCCGTCAGTTTGTGCCGCGACGCGTTCACTGATGCGATTCATTCCTTTTACCGCAGCCGTGGTCGATACCGAGGAGTAGGTATAACCGGTCCAGTTAGTTGCATATGCGTTTAAAGAGCAGGCCAGAACAGCACCTGCGAGAATTGTTTTGATGTTCATATAAGTCTCCGTAGCATTTACATATATTTATTTTTGCTAACAAAGCCGGCCAGGAGGTTACCTGGCGGCTGACTTACAGAAGCGACGGGCTGTTTTGTAGGGTATACCAACCGCTTCTGTCTTACTGCTCAGCTTTTAGCGCGAAGTAATTTTTTCACACTTGGACCAACAACCACGGCAACAGTGAGTGCAACCAGAACCAGGCTGGTCGTGTTCTCAAATAGAATATTCCAGTCGCCACCACCAATCAGCAGTGCCAGACGCAGGTTCTCCTCAGCAAAACCGCCTAGGATCAAGCCCAATACCACAGGCGGCAATGGGAACTTAAATTTATCCATCGCATAACCTACCAGGCCAAAGCCCAACATCAGATAGACATCGAACATGCGTTCATTGATGGAATAGACACCAATAAACATCAGCACCATGATGATGGAACCGAGCACCGGACGCGGCAGTTTGAGCAGTTTGGCAAAGCTGTTGGTCGCCAGGGTACCGCCAAGGAAAATCAGCAGGATGGCACCAAACAAGAACTGCCACATGAAGCCGAATACGATATCCGGGTTATCTCGGAACAGCATCGGCCCCGGCTGCAAACCATGCACCAGCAGACCACCTAGCATCACCGCCGCCACAGCCGTACCCGGAATCCCCAGAGTCAGAGCCGGGATCAATGCCGAAGCGGTATCCGCGTTGTTGGCCGTTTCAGAAGCTGCAACCCCCTCAGCCTCACCATGGCCCCAGGTTTCAGGGGTTTTACTGACACGGCGCGCTTCGTTGTATGACATAAATGCCGCCATCGAACCACCGGCCCCGGGCAGGATACCGATACAGATACCGATAAAGGAAGAACGCAGCCAGGTCACCCAGAAACCAAGCATTTTCGGGAATGAACGCCGCATAGATTCAGTTTGCAGCGAGTTATTCATCCCCTTCGTTTGCAGAGGTGTTTCCAGCAGATCGATCACCGGAGGCAGTGCGTACAAGCCAACCAGCAGGATGACAATATTGACGCCATCAACCAGTTCGAGATAGCCAAAAGTAAAGCGATCTTCACCGGAAATAGGATCGACGCCGACCATAGATACCGCAACCCCGAAACATGCCGCGATCAAACCTTTTAGTGGATCTTCACCCAACAGGAAAATGATGCTGCAGAGGCCGAACACCGCGACCCAGAACACTTCCGATGGACCAAACAACAGGGTAACTTTAGCCAGAGGCGGAGCCAGCAGCATCAGTGCCAGAGCACTGGCGATCCCACCGATCGCAGAGGAAACCACCGCAACCTGCAGGGCAAAGCCACCCTTTCCTTTCTGAGCCATAGGATAGCCGTCAAAACTGGTTGCCACAGCGGCTGGTGTGCCCGGGATTCGCAGCAATACCGCCGGAATGGCACCGCCGTACATAGCGCCGTTATAGATCCCCGCCATGAGTCCCAGCGCCACCAAAGGGTCCAGTCCAAAGGTAAAAGGCACCAGCACCGAGATGGCCATCGTCGCGCTCAGGCCAGGCATCGCACCCACAGCGATCCCCGCTAAAACCCCGATGATGATCGCCAGAAAGTTGCTCATGGAAAGTACGTTAGGTAACGCAGACAATAATTCGTGATACATAGTCATTAATCCTTAAAACAGCCAACCAACAGGGAATTGCTTCGACATGGCAACACTGAATACCAGGTAGATTAATGCAACAAAGATGACTGTTGACGCAGTCAGAACTTTCACATTACGGCAACCGAAGAAATAAGAAACGGCCGGAACAAAGACAATTACCGTCGGGAAAAAGCCGACATATTGGATAGAAGTCACCAGTACAAAGATAGCTAACAGAGCACTAAACACCCGTTTTGGTGATTTTAAAACAGCCTCATCTTTAGTACTTTCCTGTAATGATTTTTTTATTTCACCGATTAATGCTAATCCGGAAAAAACCATTAATAGTATCAGCATTGTTTGCGGTAACATCCCCGCTTCTGAACTCATTTCAAAAGCCGGAATTAATAAACCACACGCAGCAGCAATAATGACCAAATAAATAAGAGATATAGGCTTTAATATTGGCTTTAGTATTGTTTGTGTGATCGCACTCATAAACACCCCCGTGTTAATACAGCTTAATAATGTGAGCCTAATGGCTCACATTATGTTTAATTGCTTAAGTTATTCTTGACTTAGGTTATTGTTATTGACTTAGTCAAGTCGCGTAAGCGTTATTTCCAAGGTGTTTTTTCCCAAACGTCCTGGGCAAGTTTTAACGTTTCTGTGTTGAGACGTTCAAAATCATCACCCAGAGAAACAGATACCGGGTTGGCAGTCGCTTTCATCTTGGCCAAAAACTCCGGGTCTTTGGCCATTTGGCTGAACGCATTCAGTAGCTTAGCTTCCACATCTTCTGGCAGACCAGCCGGGGCCACGAAACCACGCATCGCGCCATTGATGAAATCGACACCTTGTTCTTTAAAGGTGGCAATCGAAGGATCAAATTCTGAACGTTCCGATTGAGACAAGCCAATCACGTTAAGTTCATCTTTGAATTCAGTCACTTCTGAAATATTCAATACCGCTGCTTTCACATGACCACCCAGTACGGCGGTACGGGCTGCAGAGGATCCTTTGAACGGGATAATGTTGAATTGTGTATCGGTGAGATCTTTAAATTTGATTAGACCAAGATGGTCATCACCGCCCAGGCTGGACATGCCGATTGGCAGAGGACGGGAAGCCTCTTTCACTGTCTCAATGAATTTTTGCAGGTTATCGATGCCACTTTTTTTCGCGGTCACAATCACGTTCGGATCGTTAACGATATTAGCAAGGTAGGTGAAACTGTTGGCATCGTAAGCAGACTCGCGATCCAGAGTCCGTGCCATCATACCCGGTAGGTTATAAGTACCGATGGTGTAACCATCCGCATCAGCGTGCGCCACTTCGGTGATACCGATTTGACCACTAGCACCCGGAACATTTTTTACCACAATAGTGGCACCATCACCGAGGTATTTTTCCAGATAAGGTGCTACATTTCGTGCCATAACATCTGTGCCGCCACCCGCAGCAAACCCTACCACCATAGTGATCGGTTTCTCCGGGTAGTTAGCCATTGCAAGTGTCGAGGTAAGACAGCAGACAGCCGTAGTTACGGTTTTTAAAATTGAGTTAAACATGCGTTTCTCCATTTAATTATATTTATAATAATGTTGCATACTCAAGTAACTGCACACAGAGACAGTTAAAGCTTTATCATTATTTTCATTTAGTGTCACAAGATAAAGATAGATATACCCATATCCAAATTGTTTGAACGTAAATGAGAGCAATGACTAACTTATACGGATTAGCATGAACTTTAGTTATAATAAAAATGATAACCACACGTTTAATTTATCGTAAGCAATACCTTATTCTTACTGATGTTATTAACGTTCTGCAAATCCTTTGCACTGTATACTCATAATTTAATTACTTGAGTATTTTTATCTTTCAGAGCCTTTTATTAATTTATTAAACAAACGCGACAAGACAATTAATGTTTACAATCCTGCGCATCCTTTACTAAGCAGAGCTTTATCAACCCAGGTACGGTCGTTCAAACCTTGTTTGATTGCCGCCATCTGTTTCACTTCTTTGTCCTGTTTTTCCAGGGTACTTTCCAGAATCCACTGAGCGTCATCCAGCGGTACCGCCAGCACACCATCCGAGTCACCGATCATGATGTCACCCGGATGAATCACCATGCCATCAATACTGACAGGAACATTGATCTCGCCCGGGCCATCTTTAAACGGACCGCGATGCGTCACACCAGCAGCAAACGTTGGCAAATTGGTCTCGCGGAACGCATCCAGGTCACGAATCGCACCATTGATGACAAACCCCACCACACCTTTATTGATCGCATGTGCCAGCATCAGTTCACCCATCAGGGCATTGGCAATTTCGCCGCCACCGTCCACCACGATCACATCGCCCGGTACCGCCATGTCGATCGCTTTGTGCAGCATCAGGTTGTCACCCGGACGGCTTTTAACCGTGATAGCTGAACCCAGCATCTGACCAGAAGTGTGCATCGGGCGCAGAGTTGGACCGCCAGCAAACAGACGGTTCATGGAATCAGACACGTTCGCAACCGGCAGATCTTTGTAAGCCTGCAGCAGCTCTTGTGACGCGGTACGCTCTCTGGCGTTAATTTTAAACCCAACACTCATATCATCTATTCTCCGTTCTGTACAAAATCTTGTGGTGAAGCCATTAACTTACGGTTAATAACGCGATGGGCCGGCAGTTTTTCACCTGCAGTGATGGTAAGAATGCCCTCAGCCGCACTGATACTGACCCGGGTACTGCCTTCGTTGGTCACACCGGCAATATGTGGTGTAACCACAATGTTGTTGTGTTGGAAGAAAGGATGATCAGCCGCAGGCGGCTCAACAGCAAACGTGTCCAACCCTGCGCCCGCCAGATGCTTAGATTCAATCGCCGTCACCAGCGCCATTTCATCGATCAGCCCCCCACGCGCAGTATTGATGATGAAACTACCGGCCGGCAGCTTGGCAATACTGTCCTGGTTAATGATTTGGCGGGTTTCTTCTGTCAAAGGAGAATGCAGGCTGAGAATCTGACTGTTGGCCAGCAGTTCATCGACGGTTGCACAGCGCTGCACCGAGAATTGCTCAAACAAAGCATCTTCAGCATACGGATCGTAACCAAACAGATTGATGTTCAGTCCTTTGGCAATCCGCGCGGTTTCCTGGGCAATCGAGCCCATGCCCAGCAAGCCCATATTCTTGCCCGATACTTCGTAGCCGGAAAAACCTGGTTTTTCCCAACGGCCGCAACGCAAGCTGTCGTCAAGCGGCAGAATTTGTTTGGTGACGGTGAGCAGCAGCGCGATGGTATGTTCAGCGACCGATACTGCGTTCGCACCTGACGCCACTACCACAGGGATGTTGCGTTCAGCAGCCGTCTGGATATCAATGTTGTCCACCCCGACGCCATGCTTGGCAATCACTTTCAGGTTTGGCAGTGCGGCATCAATCACTTTGGCAGTGATCTTACCCATGCGAGAAATGATGCCCACCGGATGATGTTGCTCCACCAACTGCAGCAACTCTTCTTCCTGGCTGTAAGGTGCGGTATGCACCAGAGTAAAGCCCTGCTGTTGCAGGAGCTTGGTCGCGGAACTCGCTAGATCGGGTCCAGTGACAATAATCGTCTTTTGCATATTTTTATTATCTTTTCGTAGTGGTATCAGCAAAACATGAAGGCGCTGGATAGTGATGAAAGAATCATTTCCAAACCTCCACTACCTCGAAAAGTAGACTACAAAACAAAAAACTCTTATGGTAGCGAATAAAATTTAACATTTAGTAAAAGAAAGGTTTACAACTTGGATACGAGACAGCTAAAAACCTTGGTATCTATCTGGAAGCACGGCACTTTTGCCAAAGCCGCTGCAGACGTCTGCCTGACCCCGGCCGCAGTCGGTCAACAAATCTCGGCTTTAGAGCAGGAGCTGAATGTTTGCCTGTTTGATCGCAGCAGTCGCCCGCCAAAACTGACGCCACAAGGCCTGCAAGCCATTGAAATGGCCAATCAAATCCTGCGTCTGGAAGAAGACACCAAACTGTCATTGAAAGGCGATTTAGTCTCCGGAACGTTCGTGATTGGCGCAGTACGCTCCAGTGCGCTCAATCTGCTTCCGGCGGCTATGGTCGAGATGAAAAAAGACTTCCCAAGTCTCAAAACCAACCTCAAAGTCGGTGACTCCAGTTATCTGGTGTCGGAAGTCGCTTCAGGGCAGTTGGATGCGGCCATCATCGCCGAACACGTCAAAATCCCGACGAATCTGAAATGGAGCCCGTTCATCAGCGAGCCCCTTTGGTTGATCTCTGCCCAGGACTTAAGTGGTTTGAGTTTGAAGGAAATTCTGACCCAGCAACCCTTTATCCGTTTTAGTAACAATGTGCCGCTGGCCAACTTGATCAATACTGAGTTGTCGCGCATGGAAGTCACCACTCAGGATGTGGCTGAGGTCGATAACATTCAGTCAATTATTACCTGTGTTCAACATGGTCTGGGCGTGTCCGTGGTTCCGCAGATGTCGATAAACCCGTCACTGTCTGACTATTTCAAAGTGCCGTTTGGTACCCCGCAGATTCATCGTCAACTGGGTATCGTCGAACGTCAGTCAAGCCCGCGTAAAGCCGTGATTGATCAGCTGCACGAAATTCTGGCTGCGAAAATTCACGCAGCTCATGAACAGCTCAATGAAGACAGTCAAAACCAGCATGGCCAGGCCTAATCCCGAGCCAAAATCTTTTAAATCAAGGAATTATATTTCGCCCATCCGGCCACCGAACACAAAAAAGAGGAAAGCATATGCCTTCCTCTTTATTTATCTGCCAGGGAGCGAGTCATGCGCTGGCATCATTCAGTTTGCTGTGCCGGACTTAGCTGGTCAGCAAACGGCGTTGCGCCATCATTTTCCAGCGCAGCACGTCAACGAGCAAAAATAGCAACAGACTGCAACCGAGCACCGGCAGGGCCAGACCTAAACCAATCGCCACCAGCACGGTCAGCAACTTGCTGAGCGGAGCCAGATGAGACCAGATATAACTGATGGTTTCTTTCTCAGAGTTTACGGCCGGGCGGCGCTTCCACCACATGATGTACCCCATCATGACCATAAAGCACAGAGTCAGGCCGAAAGCAGCCAGCACAATTTGGTTCGGCACGCCAAACAACACCCCCATATGCGCATCAATGCCCCAGCGAATCAATTTGGCAATCAAAGGATAATCGCTAAAATTAGCCCGGCTGGTAATCGTCATCGATTGAGGGTCAACCGACACACTGTCGACCTGGGTCGGCCAGGAGCGGTCAATCTCACTCACTACCCAGGCGCGAGAAGCGTCATAAGAAGGGGTCAGCTCGATTTTGCTCGCTTCGATGCCCGCACTCCTTGCCAGCGCTAGCACAGGATCAAACAGTTGATCGATCAGTTGCGGTTGTGTACTCAGAGCAGAGTCAGCCTCGACAGGCAATGAGCGATTCAGTGACGGCGTGACCCAACCAATGCTCTTACGCCATTCGGCAATATTACTGCCCGCCCATTTTGACCAGGTTAAGCCGGTGGCGGAGAAAAACACCAAGCCGACCACAATAATCAAACCCGCTTTCTGATGACGCTGCTTGGCTTTCAGGTACGAGTTTCTGCTGTTGCTCTTCGCCGGGCGTTTTGCACGATACCAGAGCAGTAAGCCGCCCAATGCCGCTAACCACATCCAGGATGCCGCCAGCTCACTGTAAATACGGCCTATTTCGCCGAGCAGCAATCCACGATGAAGGAAATCAAGCGTGGTCATAAACGGCAGGATGCCACTGGTGCCGTAGGTCGGCAACGTATCCTGCACAGCGAGCGTAACCGGATCGACAAATACAGTCAGGCGCTGCAGGCTATAATCCGGATCGGCAAACAACACCCGGGTAGTAAAACCTTCACCTGTCGCGGGCCGCACAGCGGTCAGTTTGAGCGGGCGCTCTAGTGACTGGCGCGCAACCTCGATCTGTTGCTGTAACGAATGCGCCTCACCGTGCGACGTGGTGGTCAGAGCATGCTGATAGAGCTGCTGCTCAATCTGCGGCGAGACCACGTACAGTGTGCCGGTCAGGGCCGCGACGAAAATAAACGGGCCAACGAACAACCCGATGTAAAAATGGAGCCTTTTAATGAGCGCAATGATTCCCAGGCGAGAATCTTGCGATTGATTACCTTTCATAGTGATTTTCTCTTGCTAATTTAATGATAGTTATGCTTCAGGCAGAGAAAAAAGGCGGAGCGCGCGATTGGAGATGGTCCAGCACCCAGCGGTTAACATTAACTGCATACGGAAAGAGGATATGAAGGGTATTAACTGCATCCGCCACGCTCAGAGAGGCGTCGCTCTGACTATACCAGCTCAGATGCGACAGTAACTTACAGTAGCCACACCAATGATGCAGCAACGAGTTATCATCGCGGACGGCTTGCATTCCACTCTGCTCGGCCGACGCGTGCATATGACTATGCTGCGCCTGGGTCTGACTGGGCAAACCGGCGTCATGCGTCATTACCCATTGCGACACAATAGGTGCGGTATAAAGCAGGGCGACTGACAACAGGGCAGAAAAAACAAACAGCTTCACTGTCCACCCGAGTTGCCGGCGGGTATTTCTCACAAAAATGCAGGCTCTGAGCGTAAAGGAGCGCGTAATGTAACAAAAAACGGCCTGAAGTTACATCCCGGATGGCGGCACAAGCGAGCTTGCTAGGCCACGATTTTGTTAGCGAATGTTGACAGAAAGACCTCGCTACCCTCGGTCGGCACCTTTATCTCACCCACACCATCAGCCTCGCTTATCAGGCACCTCCGACTTCCCGACCTTAGCTATGCATCTGGGTTGAGCCAACCCGGCCCGATTGCGTATAATTTTTGTTCAGCAATCTAAAACCTTAACTTTCCTTGGTTGTTATTAGCGAAACAAAGCTGGATAATATCGGGATCGGAGTTGCAAACTTATAATATTATGACCGAATATCTTTTGTTGTTGGTCGGCACTGTGCTGGTAAACAACTTTGTACTGGTAAAATTTCTGGGCTTGTGTCCTTTCATGGGCGTGTCGAAGAAACTGGAAACCGCAATTGGCATGGGGTTGGCGACCACGTTCGTCCTGACTCTGGCCTCAGTGTGCTCATACCTGGTGGAAAGTTATATCCTGCGTCCGCTCGGCATTGAATACCTGCGCACCATGAGCTTTATCCTGGTGATCGCCGTGGTGGTGCAGTTCACTGAAATGGTGGTGCATAAAACCAGCCCGACCCTGTATCGCTTACTGGGTATCTTCCTGCCGCTGATTACCACCAACTGTGCCGTGCTCGGCGTAGCGCTGCTTAACATCAATGAGAACCATAATTTCATCCAGTCGATCATTTACGGTTTTGGTGCCGCGGTTGGCTTCTCACTGGTTCTTATCCTGTTTGCCTCGATGCGTGAACGCATCCATGTGGCCGATGTCCCAGCGCCATTCAAAGGTGCTTCGATTGCCATGATCACGGCCGGATTAATGTCACTGGCCTTTATGGGCTTTACCGGTCTGGTGAAATTGTAATGACAACTATTTTAATCGCTGTTTTAGCGCTTGCCGCGCTCGCTGCGCTGTTCGGAGCTATTCTCGGTTTTGCCTCAATCCGCTTTAAGGTCGAGGCGGACCCGATTGTTGACCAGATAGACTCTATTCTGCCGCAAACTCAGTGTGGCCAGTGCGGCTACCCGGGTTGCCGCCCGTACGCCGAAGCGATCGCCAATGGCGATGCTGTCAACAAATGCCCTCCGGGCGGCCAGGCCACGATTGAAAAACTGGCTGATTTGATGGGGGTCGATGTACCCGAGTCGGCCCACGATCTGAGCGAAAACGTCAAAACCGTTGCCTTTATTCATGAAGACATGTGTATCGGCTGTACCAAATGCATTCAGGCCTGTCCGGTCGATGCGATCGTTGGCGGCAACAAAGCACTGCATACCGTGATCGAAAGTGAATGTACCGGCTGCGATCTGTGTGTCGCGCCCTGCCCGACCGATTGTATTGAAATGATTCCCGTAGCCACCACTACGGAAACCTGGAAGTGGCAAATGAACGCCATTCCTGTTGTTAATGTGACTGACTCTGCTGCGGATGAAAATAGTGTGTCAGGCAGTTCGCACAATAAGGTGAGTTAAGGACGGGTATGTTGTCATTAATCGAACAAATTCGCAGCGGTTACCTGTGGGATTTCCCTGGAGGCATTCATCCGCCGGAAAACAAACACCAATCGACCAAAACGCCACTGGTTGAAGCCAGTCTGAGCAAGGAGCTGGTGTTGCCGGTCAAACAGCACATCGGTAAACCGGGTGATCTGCAGGTCAAAGTCGGCGATAAAGTGCTTAAAGGCCAGCCGCTCACCACATTTTCTACCACCTTTATGTTGCCGGTCCATGCACCGACATCCGGCGTGGTCAGTGCCATTGAACCACGCACCGTTGCCCATCCGTCCGGTCTGAGCGAGTTGTGCGTGGTGATTGAGCCGGATGGCGAAGACACCTGGTGCCAACGCCACCCTGTGGCTGACTACACCCAATCCAGCCCGGAAGCGCTGATCGAAATCATCCGCAACTCAGGTATTGCCGGTCTCGGCGGTGCGGGTTTCCCGACTGCGAAAAAAATCCACTCCGGCCTGTCACGGGTCGAGATGCTGATCGTCAACGCCGCCGAATGTGAACCTTACATTACCGCCGATGATGCCCTGATGCGCGAACATGCCGAGGAAATCATTGCCGGTATTGGTGTGGTCGAACACATCCTGCAGCCTAAGCTGACCATTATCGGCGTAGAAGATAATAAGCCGGAAGCGATTCGTGCCCTGGAACAAGCAGCACAAGGCAAAGATATTGTGATTCGCGCCATCCCGACCAAATACCCTTCCGGTGGCGCCAAACAGCTGATTAAGCTGCTGACCAACCAGGAAGTCCCGGCCGGAAAGCACTCCGCTGATATCGGTGTCATCGTGCAGAACGTCGGTTCTATCCATGCGATTAAACGTGCGGTGATTGACGGCGAGCCGCTGATCAGCCGTGTCGTCACCTTAACCGGTAACTCATTTAAACAGCCACGCAATGTCTGGGTACGTCTGGGTACGCCGATTCGTGCGCTATTGGAAGAGTTTGGTTATCAGCCGGATAAAAAGCTGCCGCGCCTGATCCTGGGCGGCTCCATGATGGGCTTCACCCTGCCGCACGCTGATGTGCCGATCGTCAAGATCGCCAACTGTATTCTGGCGCCGACCCGGAGAGAAATCCCCGAGCAGTCCTATGAGATGGCCTGTATCCGTTGTGGTCAGTGTGCTGATGCTTGTCCGGCGTCCTTGTTGCCGCAGCAGTTGTACTGGCACTCCAAAGCGGAAGAGTACGACAAGTGCGAAGAGCTCAATATCAAAGACTGTATCGAATGTGGTGCCTGTGCCTACGTCTGCCCGAGTGAAATTCCGCTGGTACAGTACTATCGTCAGTCCAAAGCGGAGATCAAAACCCGCCAGCGTGAGGCCGAAGCCGCCGAACGTGCTAAACAGCGTTTTGAAGAGAAAAACGCGCGTATGGAACGCGAAAAAGCTGAGCGGGAAAACCGCTTTAAGAAAGCTGCTGATGAGCGTCGCACAGAGATGAAAGCCAGCGGTGGTGATGATGCTATCGCCGCCGCTATTTCCCGGGTGAAAGCGCAGAAAGCCCAGGCAAGCAGCAGTGAAGAGGCACCGGTCAAACCTGCGGTCGCCGCTGCAATTGCCAAAGCGAAAGCCAAGCAGGCTGAAGCTGCCAAAGCTGGCGCGGCCGAACCGGACAACTCTGAAATGGCCAAGCTGCGTGAAGAGCGCAAACGCCAGGCCAGAGAGCGTAAAGCTGAAAAAGCTTCGGATACAGACAGCAGTGCAGAGCGCAGCGATAAACAAGATGCGGTTGCCGCGGCCATTGCCCGCGCCAAAGCACGTAAAGCGCAA